>DATHVO010000071.1:0-9902 GCA_035461265.1 Longimicrobiales bacterium | reverse complement strand
GCAAGCGAAGCGAGCGGGCCACCACCCACCGCCCGCAAGCGAAGCGAGCGGGCCACCATCCACCACCCGCAAGCGAAGCGAGCGGGCCACCATCCACCACCCGCGAGCGAAGCGAGCGGGCCACCATCCACCACCCGCGAGCGCAGCGAGCGGCCCCGGTCACCGAGCGCCCGGGTCACCCAGCGGCCCACGCCAGCGAGGGCCCACACCCCGAGCGGCGACTTGCCGGTTCTGTTATTCTTCGGCCCCAATCCTGCATTTCGCGGAATTGACGGGAGCGTGCGGCCGCATCGCACTTCACTGTTACCAGCCAAACTGAATGCCAACAGACAAGGATCAGGCTACAACCCGGATCGAAATGCCGCCCGTCCTGGAGCGCGCCACGGACCTGGCGTCGGACCGCAAGGCGGTGGACATGCTGGTGCTGGACCTGCGCGGGATCTCCAACGCCACGGACTTCTTCTTCGTGGCGAGCGGCACGTCGGACATGCACGTGCGGTCCATCGCGGACCATGTGATCGAGGAGCTGAAGAAGGAGGGGCACCGTCCCAGCCACGTGGAGGGCATGCGTGGCGGTCGCTGGGTCCTCATCGACTATATCGACTTCGTCGTGCACGTGTTTCACCCGGCGGCCCGGGAGTTCTACCAGCTGGAGCGTCTGTGGGGCGACGCTCCGACGATGGCCCTCGAGGCGTAGCCCAAACCCCGGGAGGGGCCCATATCATGTCGCGCCGCATCAACTTCCCGCGCCGCGTCCTGACGTTCCTGGCCGCCTGCGTCTCCGTGGCGCTGGCGGCGGGCGTGCTGCTGCCGGCGTCGGCCGAGGCGCAGTACTTCGGGCGCAACAAGGTCCAGTACCGGACGTTCGATTTCCAGGTCATCCGTACGGACCATTTCGACGTCTACTACTACCCGGAGATGCGGGAAGCGGCGGTGGACGCGGCGCGCATGGCGGAGCGGAGCTACGCCCGGCTGTCGAAGGTGCTGCAGCACGAGTTCCGGGAGCGGAAGCCGCTCATCATCTACGCGTCGCACACGGACTTCCAGCAGACGAACGCCATTGCGTCCACACTGGACGAGAGCACGGGCGGCGTAGCGGAGTCGCTGAAGGGGCGGATGATCCTGCCGTTCACCGGCAGCTACGCCGACTTCGACCACGTGCTGACCCACGAGCTGGTCCACGGCTTCCAGTACGACGTGCTGTTCAGCCGGGGCATGATGGCGGACCCCAGCATGTTCCAGGTGCGGCTGCCCCTCTGGTTCATGGAGGGGATGGCCGAGTACCTGTCCATTGGCCGCATTGACCCGCACACCGTGAGCTGGCTGCGGGACGCGACGCTGAACGGCTACCTGCGCACCATCGAGGAGATGTCGCAGCGGGACGACTACCTGTCCTACCGGTTCGGGCAGTCGCTGTGGGCGTATGTCGGCTCGAAATGGGGCGACGAGGTGGTGGGCATCCTGCTGCAGCGCGCGCCGCGCATCGGCGTCGAGCGCGCGTTCACCACGACGCTGGGGCTGACGCTGGATGAGCTGAACCGGGAGTGGCACGCCTCCGTACGGTCCACGTACCTGGCGCAGGTCACCGAGTACGACCAGCCCGACGACTTCGCGGAGCCGCTGAACACGCGAGGTGAGCTGTACGACGCGTGGTACCTGGCGCCGGCACTGTCGCCGGACGGTCGCCACATGGTCTACCTGTCCCAGCGGGAGGGCTTCAGCTTTGACCTGTGGCTGGCGGACGCCACGACCGGTCGGCCACTCCGTCGCCTGGTGGAGAGTGCCCGGGACGCCAGCTTCGAGTCGCTGCGCTACATGAACTCCGGTGCGTCCTTCTCACGCGACGGCCGCTACCTCGCCTTCGCGTCCAAGGCCGGCGGCCAGGACGCCGTCAGTGTCTACGACCTCGAGCGACGTCGCATCGTGCGGCAGCTCCGCTTCGACATGAGCGGCATCCAGAACCCCGGCTGGTCGCCCGACGGCACGCGCATCGTGTTCACGGGCCTGCGCGGCGGCGTCAGCAACCTGTACGTCACGGACCTGGACGGGACCCTCACGCAGCTCACCGACGACCGGTACGCCGCCCTGCTGCCGGAGTGGTCGCCCGACGGACGTCGCATTGCGTTCACCACCGACCGCGCCGGCACCAGCTTCGACGTGCTGGCCTACGGCAACAAGCGCATCGCCCTCATCGATCCGGAGACCCGTGAGATCGAGATCCTGCCGCACCAGGAGGCGGGCAAGAACATCAACGCCGTCTGGTCGCCGGACGGGCGCCAGCTCATCTGGGTCAGCGACCGCACCGGCACCAACGACCTGTACCTGTACGAGCTGGAGGCGCGCACGCTGTCGCGGGTGACGAACATGCTCAGCGGCGCCATCGCCATCACGCCGCTGAGCCCCGTGCTGTCCTGGTCGCCCACGGGGCGCCTGCTGTTCACCTACTTCGAGCGCGCCGGCTACAGCACGTACGCCATCGCGGACCCGCTGGCGCTGCCCCGGGAGCCGGTGGCGACGCCCGTCGTCGTGCGTGCCGCTGACGCGGCCGCAGGCAACGCCGTCGCCGCAGATGACGCCCTTGTCGCAGACGCCGTTGTCGCAACCGGCGGCATGGCCGCGGATGTCCCCGTGCCGGCAGCCGGCGACACGTCGGTGACGCCGACGACGCCAGCGCCGTTGACGCCGACGACGCCAGCGCCGTTGACGTCGTCCTTCTACCGCGCGCCGGACGGCACCTTCCGGGCGAGCGCCGACGCACCGGCGGGTTCGGCGGACGCGCCGGTCTCCGTGGTGGCGCTGCTGGACAGTGCCGCGACGGCACTGCCGGACGCATCCCGCTTCGAGTTCCTGGACTACCGGCCGCGCCTGTCAGCGGACATCATCGGCCAGCCGACCCTGGGCGCCGAGGTCGGCGGCGGCTACTACTCGAATGGCATGTACGGCGGCAGCTACCTGCTCATGTCGGACATGCTGGGCAACCACAACCTGCTGGTGGCCGGCAGCGTAAACGGCTCGCTGACGGACGCGAGCTTCTACACCATGTACACCCAGCTCAAGCGGCGGCTGAACTGGAGCGCCGCCGTGTGGCAGTCGCCCCTGTACAGCTACCTGGGCGGCGGCTACCTGCCCATGGAGATCCGCGGCGAGGAGCGGATCGTGGCGGCGAACGTGTTCCGCCGGGACCTGGTGCGCGGCGCGCAGTTCGCCGCCAGCTACCCGTTCAGCACGTTCCGCCGGGTGGAACTGAGCGCCACCGCCGTGAGCTACGGCAGTGACGTCATGTATCGCGGCTTCGACGCCGCCACCTACGACGCCGTGGAGATCGACCAGAAGATCGACGGGTTCCGCTACTTCCAGCCCCAGGCCGCGCTGGTCTTCGACAACTCCATCTCCGGCTGGACCGGGCCGGTATACGGGCGGCGCTACCGCCTCCAGTTCGGCCGGACGTTCGGCGACCTCTCGTTCAACGAGGCCCTGGTAGATGTCCGCAACTACGTGAACTGGCAGAAAAAGGTCGTCCTCGCCACCCGCCTCATCGGCCTCGCCCGCTTCGGCGGCGACGCCGAGCGCTTCGGCATGTACTGGGGCGGGCCGTACTTCATCCGCGGCTACGACTACACCTCCTTCAACACCACCACCGGCGAATGCACGCGGTCCCGGGAGACCGCCGCCGGCGAGTCCATGTCCCGCTGCCCCGTCAGGGACCAGCTCGTGGGCGCCAGCGCCGCGTTCCTCAACACCGAGGTCCGGTTCCCCCTGCTCACCGAACTCCAGGTGGGCGGCGTCGGCGCGTTCCCGCCCGTGGACGGCATCCTCTTCTTCGACGGCGGCATGGCCTGGGACGGCCGCGTCTGCCGCGAGGCCGACTACAGCCGCCGGGGCGGCCTCTGCACCGCCGACGAGAGCCATGACGTCCAGCTCGCCTGGCGCCGGGCCGACGGCCAGGACCCGTACCTCGTCCGCACGCCCCTCTACAGCTACGGCGTGGGCGTTCGCATAAATGTGTACTACACCGTCATCCGTATCGACTACGCCATGCCCGCCAGCCGGGACCGCCGCGGCGTCCTGTCGTTCGGCTTCGGCCCCAGCTTCTAAGCGCCGAGCGGAGCGAGGCGCGCCACCATCCGCGCCAAGCGAAGCGCAGGCGCGGCCCACCACGCCGAGCGAAGCCGAGGCGTGGCCTCACCCTCGCGCCTGCCCCGCGTTCCGGCTACATTATCCCGTCCCGGAACGACGCAACTCTGACCCCGTTGATACTTGGGATTGTGGCCTGAAGCGGTGCCCTTTGATACGTCCGGGGGCGCCGAATCCCCAGTGCCAGGCGAAATCGTCGATGGCTCTGCTGCCGCGCTGACAGCCGTAGCGCTGGTCGCCGGCCCGGCCGCGCGCGCGTCGGGCTGGGCGGCGGACGCCGCCGTCGCCCTGGCCCGTCGCTGGCCGCCGCCCCGGCGGCCGGTCCTGGTGGACACGGCCGTGGGTGGCGACGACATCCGCGCCATCCATGACGCCGCCGGCATCTCCAACGACGAGGGCCTGGTGGACGTGGCCGAGTACGGCCTGTCGCTGGGCGCGGTGCGTCGGGATCTGGGCTCGTGCGACGTCGTGACCTCCGGTTTCTACGTTCCCGACGGCGCGGTCCTGCGGGATGTCGCACTGTGGTCCCGCCTGCTGACGGAGGCCGCCGAGGCCGGCACGACGCTGCTGGTCCATGTCCCTGCCGACGGCGTCGGCGTGGCGGACCTGGTGCGCAGTCTCGGCGCGGCCATCGTCCTGGCCGAGCCCGCCGAGGCGGAGTCGGTGGTGGAGGCGCTGCCCAGCCCGTACAGCGTGCTGTCGGTCCTGACGCCGCAGCCGGTGGCGCCGTCCGTGCCGGAGGAGGTGGCTTCGCCGGGGCACGTCGCCGAGCCGGACACCACCCCCGAGCCGGCTGGGGCGACGGAGCCGGGGGAGGCGGCCGCCGTGGGTTCGGGAGCCCCTGCGGGGATCACGACGCCTGTGGCGGACGACGACGACGAGCCGGTGATCAGCGCCGCGGGCGCGGAGGAACTGGGCCTCGGGATGGAGCCGGAGCAGGCCGCGTCGCCTGAGGAGCCCACGTCGCCCGAGGAGCCCGCGTCGCTCGAGGAGCCCCCGTCGCCTGAGGAGCCCCCGTCGCCTGAGGAGCCCACGTCGCCGCCACCCGCGCCGGAGCCGGACGAGCCGGTGGTGGCGGCGGCGGGCGTGGAGGCGCTGCTGGGCGAGTCGGTGCAGGACCCGCGGCGACTGTCGGACGAGGAGTTCGAGCGGATCCGGCTGCCGAAGGACCGGGAGTCCCGGGATGCCCTCATCGCGGAGTTGCGGGAGCGGCAGCGCGCGGCGCGCAAGGCGTCACCTCCGGTTGCCGGGCCGCCCCCGACCGATGATGAACGCGACGACGTCGCCGGCAGCGCACCCGGCGGGTCCTCGGACGACGTCGTCGGCACCGGTTCCGGCGCTGGCGACGCTGCCGATGACGGCACCGACGCGCCGCCCCGGATCCTGGTGCCAGCGGGGGAGAGCGATCATGCCCGGGAGATGCGGCTGGAGGCAGGCGCCGACGACATGACCCTGGACATGCTGGAGCCCGCTGGAGGTGGCGGTGGCGGTGGTGGCGACGGCGGAGCGGGCTGGGGCCCGGCGCCGCGGCGGCCGTCCCGGCTGCGGCGGGGGCTGGGCTGGACCCTTGCCATCGTGCTGGCGCTGAGCGTGCTGGCGGGCGCCTGGCGGTACCTGAGTGGCCGGTTCCTGGCCGCCCCGTACGCCGGCGGCGCGCCGGCGGACACGACGCCCGCCCCGGCGCCGGAGCCGGAGCCCGCGTCCCGTGAGGTGCCGCTGCCGTACGCGGTGGCCATCGAGGCGCACCCGGACCTGGGCACGGCGTTCCGTCGGCTGGACGCGCTGGGCAACGAGCCGGGCCTCTCCTTCCACATCACGCCGCTGGAGCGGGAGGGCACGCTGTACTACCACGTCATGTCCGGTCCGGTGCAGGACTCGGCGGCGGCGGTGGCGCTGCGGGACACACTGGTCGCCCGCGGCATCAAGCGCGCGGCCACGCCCACGGACGTGCGGCACCAGCCGCTGACGTTCCTGGTGGGCGACTTCGGCGACCGTCACAACGCCGAGCAGTCCATGAGCGAGCTGCGCCGGCTGGACCTGCCGTCGTATTACGTGATCGCCGACGCCGTGGACGGCTATCCCATGTACCGCGTCCACGTGGGCGGCTTCGAGTCGGCAGCGGAAGCCGACGTCACGCGGCAGCTGCTGCGCGCGGCAGGCGTACCGGATTCACTGGTCACACGAACTGGCATCATCTATCCATGAAGCTTCGTCGTCTCACGCTGCAGGGCTTCAAGTCCTTCGCCGACCGCACCGAACTCAAGTTTCACGATGGCATCACGGCCATTGTCGGCCCCAACGGCTGCGGCAAGTCCAACATCTCCGACGCCATCCGCTGGGTGCTGGGCGAGCAGCGGGCCAGCGCCATCCGTGGTTCGAAGATGGAGGAGGCCATCTTCCAGGGCACCACGCAGCGGCGCCCGCTGTCCCGGGCCGAGGTGTCGCTGGGCTTCGACAACACGGAGCAGACGCTGGCGGTGCCGCACCGGGACGTGGAGATCAAGCGCGTCGTGTTCCGGGAGGGCGGCAGCGATTACCAGCTGAACCGGCAGTCGTCGCGCCTGCGTGACATCCTGGACATGTTCCGGGACACGGGGCTGGGCGCCAACAGCTACACCGTCATCGAGCAGGGCATGGTGGACTCCATCCTCAGCGACCGGGCGGAGGAGCGGCGCCACATGTTCGAGGAGGCGGCGGGCATCGGCCGTTACAAGGACCGGCGCAAGTCGGCCCAGCGCCGCCTGGAGGGCGCGGAGAACGACCTGTCCCGCCTCGAGGACCTGGTAGGCGAGGTCACCACGAAGGTGCGGTCGCTGGCCCGGCAGCGGACCAAGGCCGAGCGCTACAAGGAGCTGCGGCAGCGGCGGCTGAACCTGGAGGTCTCCGTCGGCCGGAGCGAGCTGGAGCGGGTCCGTCGCACGCTGGACGAGACGGCGCGCCTGCTGGAGGACCTGACCCGCGACGAGCCGGCGGCCCGGGCGGCGCTGGCCACGGCGGAGTCGGAGCTGGAGAGCCGGCGCATCGAGTCGGCGGACGCCAGCCGCGAGCGCAACCTGGTGGCCCAGCGCCATGAGGAAGTCGTGCGCCTCATCGGCCAGCGGGAGCGGGAGCTGGCGGTGGCCGACGAGCGCCGGGCGCATGCGGAGCGGCGCATTGTCCAGATCGGCGCCGAGCGGGACGAGCTGCACGCCCGCATCGGTACGCTGGAGGCGGAGCTGGCCAGCATCGAGCAGGAGCGTGTCGGCCAGGGCGGCATAGTCGAGTCCCTGTCCCAGCGCGTGCTGGACGTGCAGGAGCGGCAGGGCGTGCTGCGGCAGCAGGTCACCGAGGTGCGCCGCGCCGACGAGGAGGCCCGCGCCCGGGAGAACGAGCTGACCCGTCAGCTCGCCCGCCTCGAGGCGGACGCGTCCACCTCGGAGGCCCGTGCCGCCGACGCCGCCCAGCGGCTGGACGCCCTGTATGAGGAGGACCAGGAGATCCTGGTCCAGCTGGCCACGCTGGAGGAGCAGCGGGACCTGTTCGCCGAGCAGGCCCGTCAGCTGGAGGAGCGCATCGAGGTGCTGGGCGCCCAGCGCGTCGAGCAGGAGGAGCGGCTGGCGTCCCTGCGGGAGTCGGAGCTGGAGGCGAAGCGCGCACTCAGCTCTGCGGAGGACCAGGCCAGTCGCCTGGCCTCGCAGGTCGCCGCGCTGGAGCAGGTGGAGCGGGAGTACCAGGGCTTCGCGCCCGCCGTGGCCGCCGCGCTGAACGAGCGGGCCAGCATTGACGGCCTCATGGGCCCCGTCGCCGAGTTCCTGAAGCTGCCGAAGCAGCGGGCCGCCGCCGTGGAGGGCGCCCTCGGCTCGCTGCTCCAGGCGATTGTCGTGCGCGACGACGCCACGGTGGACCGGGTCCGTGCCCGTATCGAGGCCGGCGAGGCCGCCGCTGCGGGTGACGGCTCGGGCGCCGACGGCGCCGCTGCGCGTTCCGGGGCAGATGCGTCGCGCACAGGCGCCGACGCCTCGCGCGCCGGCGCCGCCGGCATCGTGGCGCTGCTGCCGGAATCGGCGCTGCCCCGGCTGGAGGCGCTCATTGATGCATTGCAGTTCGCCGGCACTGCGCCCAGCGAGCCCGTCCTCATCGGCCGGCGCGAGCGGCTGGCGACGCTGCGGGCGGAGGCCGACGCCGCTGCCGCCGACCGGGACGCCCGCGCGGAGGCGCGGGTGCAGGCGGCGGACGCCATCCACGACGCCGAGGACGTGCTCCGCGAGCTGAACGGCCTGATCCACGCCGCGGAGCTGGAACTGAAGCGGGCCAACGCCGACGAGTCCACCCGCACCGGCCAGCGGCTCCGTGCGGAGAAGGCGAAGGAGGAGGTGGACCGGCGGCGTGCGGAGCTGACGTCGCTCATCGAGCGGGCGAAGGAGGAGGCGACGTCGTCCCGCACCCGCCGGGCGGAACTGGAGCAGAGTCTCACGGACCATCGGGCGGGCTGGCAGGCGGCCACCGAGTCGCTGTCCGAGCGGGAGGCCGCGTGGGAGGAGGTCCGCGACGAGGAGGCCGAGCTGCGCGTCGCCCACGCCCGCGCCGAGGGCGCCCTCGCCGCACTGGACCGCCGCCTGTCCCAGACGCGGACGGACCTGCACAACGCCGCCCAGCGCATCGAGACGCTGACGAACGAGGAGACGGAGCACCGCACCTCGCTGGAGCAGCTCGAGGGCGTGCGCACCGGCGCCGGCGACGTGCTGCAGGAGTTGTTCGAGCAGCGGGACCGTGTGGGTGAGGAGCTGCGTGCGCTGGACGAGGCGATGGCGGCGGCGGCGGACGCGGCCATCACGCTGGAGACGCAGGTCCGCACGCTGCGCAAGTCCACGGAGGAGCGCAGCGAGATGCGCCACCGGCTGGAGATCCAGCGCACGGAGGCCGACGCCGCGGAGCAGCGCGTGCGCGAGCGGCTGGAGGCGGAGTACGCCCGGCCGTTCGAGCAGCTCGTCGAGGAGGCGGAACTGCTGGAGATGGAGATGGAGGTCATGAAGGGCGAGCTGCAGACGGTCATTGCCGACATCGAGCGTCTCGGCCCCATCAACATGCTCGCCATGGAGGAGTACGAGGAGGAGAGCCAGCGCCTCGAGTTCCTCACCACCCAGCGCGACGACCTGACCAAGGCCCGCGACGACCTGCAGCAGGCCATCCGCGAGATCAACCGCACGGCGAAGGAACTCTTCAACGAGACGTTCAACGCCATCCGCGCGAATTTCCAGACGACGTTCGGCACCCTCTTCGAGGGCGGCGAGTGCGACATCCGCCTCGAGGACCCCGACGACCCGCTGGAGAGCCCCATCGAGATCAGCGCCAGCCCCAAGGGCAAGCGCACCCAGCGCATCCACCTCCTGTCCGGCGGCGAGCGCGCCCTGACGGCGCTGTCCCTGCTGTTCGCCATCTACCTGGTCAAGCCCAGCCCGTTCTGCGTGCTGGACGAGGTGGACGCGCCGCTGGACGAGGTCAACGTGCAGCGCTTCATCGGCATGCTCCAGACGTTCAAGGAGCGCACCCAGTTCGTCGTCATCACGCACCACCCGCGGACCATGGAAGCCGCCGACTGGCTCTACGGCGTCACCATGGAGGAGCCCGGCATCAGCTCCATCGTCGGCGTCCGCCTCGACGAGGTCCTCGCCTCCGCCGCAACCAACGGCGCAGGATGATGACGCCGCGCCCCATGACGACGCCGGCCCCATGACGACGCCGCGCCCCATGACAACGCCCCGCGCGAACGAAGCGAGCATACTCCATAC
>DATHVO010000070.1:0-3264 GCA_035461265.1 Longimicrobiales bacterium | reverse complement strand
GCCCTGGCGACCCCCGCCGAAGCGGCCGCGCCGGCTGCTGCAGAGACCACCGTCGCGGACCAGTGTCCTCCCGGATTCACTCTCACGAACCGGTGGGGGTTGATTGAGTTTGGGACGATCGTGGTGGGACCTGGTGACCTGAACGGTGATGGCTATGTGTGCGCTATGACGATAGGCTCGGTGAAGGTCATTATCGACAACAGGCCATAGCAGACCGCCAACGGACAGGAGGGCGTCGCGGATAACTTGACCCCGGTTCCGCCGGCGGACGCCCGTCGCGACGCCCTCCCCACCCGCACAATGAACGTGAGCCGGCGAGCCCATGAACAAGGCAGGGGCCGCCTACTTGCTCCGGAAGGCCGAGACGGCGGCCGGGCTCGCCCGCATGACTCGCGGCGGGTGGCACGCGTTCCGGCGGGGGTGGGCCTCACTACGCAAGTCGCTACCCGTCCAGGACGTCATAGTCGCCGGCGGCTGGCGCGACTCCGAAGTGCTGCGGGCGGCCTACCAGGGGGCCGACTCCAAGACGGTCCTGGACGTGGTGAACCTGTAGCGGGCGGGCCCAGCGCCGCACACGCGGCGCACAGCCGAAAGCTAAATGGCCGTGCGCCATCCGTCCGGCCGCGTCCTACACGTTGAACCGGAACAGCAGGATGTCGCCGTCCCGGACGGCGTAGTCCCGGCCCTCGGACCGGACCAGCCCGAGCTCGCGCGCTGCCTTCTGTGACCCGACCCTCTCGAAGTCCTCGAAGGCCAGTGTCTCGGCCCGAATGAAGCCGCGCTCGAAGTCGGTGTGGATCTCGCCTGCGGCGGCCGGCGCGCTGGAGCCTCGGCGGACGGTCCACGCCCGGACCTCCTTCTCGCCGGCGGTGAAGAAGCTGATGAGGCCCAGCAGGCGGTACCCCGCCCTGATGAGGCGGTGCAGTCCGGGCTCGGGCAGGCCCAGCTCCTCGAGGAATGCCGCCCGCTCCGGCGGCTCGAGGTGGAGCAGCTCCGCCTCGATGCGGGCCGAGAGTGCCACGACCTCGGCATCGCCGCCGTCCTCGGCGATGGCGGCCCGGAGACGCGCCACCAGCGCGTTCTCACCCTCGGGCAGGTCGCTCTCGGCCACGTTTGCCACGTAGATTTCCCGCTTCGACGTGAGCAGGTTCCACGACCGGAGCAGCCGGGCCTCCACCTCATCCTCCAGGCCGACCTGCCGGGCCGGCCTGCCCTCCGAGAGAACGGACTGCGTGCGCTCCAGCAGTGCCAGCTCCGCCTGTGCCTCGCGGTCGCCGCTGCGGGCCGCGCGCTCCACCTTCGCGATGCGCTTCTCGACGTTCTGCAGGTCACTCAGCGCCAGCTCCAGGTGGATCACACCGCGGTCGCGGACGGGATCGACGGCGCCCATGACATGCGTGACGTCCGCATCCTCGAAGCAGCGGACCACGTGGACAATGGCGTCCACCTCCCGGATGTTGGCCAGGAACTGGTTACCCAGGCCCTCACCCTCGGACGCCCCCGCGACCAGACCCGCGATGTCCACGAACGTCACCACGGCCGGCACGGCGCGCTGCGGACGGATTCGCTCACGCAGGAACTCGATGCGTGGATCCGGTACCGGCACGACGCCGGTGTTCGGCTCCACGGTGCAGAACGGGTAGTTGTCGGCGGACGCGCCGGCGCCCGTCAATGCATTGAACAGTGTGGACTTGCCCACGTTCGGCAGGCCCACGATCCCCAGTCTCAGGTTCGGCATGTCGCAGTACGGGATGAAGTCGGATTCACGGCACAGCCGGGAAAGATAACGGATAGCGGCGGCATGCATGAAGGGGGCAAAACGAAGGGGCCGCCGGCACGTGCCGGCGACCCCCTCGGGCCTTCGCGGTGCAGGGCGCCTCAGCCGAGGCCGAAGAAGGACCGGATCGCGGTGAAAACCGAGCCGACGTCCATGCCCGAGCCCTCGCCGGTCACCCCGTGGATTCGCGCGAACCACGGCGCAAGCACCAGCGCCACCACGGACATGAGCTTGATGAGGATGTTCATGGACGGTCCGGCGGTGTCCTTGAACGGGTCGCCGACGGTGTCACCGACGACGGCGGCCTTGTGGGCCTCGGAGCCCTTGCCGCCGTGGGCGCCCTTCTCGATGTACTTCTTGGCATTGTCCCAGGCCCCGCCGGCGTTGGCCATGAACAGCGCCATCATGACGCCCGTCACGGTCGCGCCCGCGAGCATGCCGCCCAGGGCGTGGATGCTGACGTAGCCCACGACCACCGGCGCGATGACCGCCACCAGCCCCGGCGCCACCATCTCCCGCAGCGCTGCACGCGTGGAGATGTCCACGCAACGGGCGCTGTCCGGTCGTGCCGTGCCTTCCATCAAGCCGGGGATCTCGCGGAACTGCCGCCGCACCTCGTCCACCATGCCGGCGGCCGCGCGGCCGACGGCGTTCATGGTGAGGGACGCGACGAACAGCGGGATCACGCCGCCGATGAGCATGCCGATCACCACCTCGGGGGAGGTCAGGTCGAGCCCCGTGGCCCGCAGCCCGACAGCCGAAGCGTACGCGCTGAACAGCGCCAGCGCCGTGAGGGCCGCCGAGCCGATGGCGAAGCCCTTCCCGATGGCGGCCGTGGTGTTGCCCAGGGCGTCCAGCTCGTCCGTGATGGCCCGGACCTCGGGACCGAGGTGGCTCATCTCGGCGATACCGCCGGCGTTGTCCGCAATGGGGCCATAGGCATCCACCGACATGGTGACGCCCACCGTGGCAAGCATGCCCACGGCGGCGATACCGATGCCGTACAGGCCGGCGAAGAAGTACGAGACGAAGATGCCCAGGGCGATGAGCAGCACCGGCGCAGCGCACGATTCCATGCCCACGGCCAGCCCGTTGATGATGTTCGTGGCGGAGCCCGTCTTGCTCGCCTCGGCGATCTTCCGGACCGGGCCCCACGCCGTGTAGTACTCGGTGACGAGCCCGATGAGAATGCCCACCAGGGAGCCGGCCACGAGCGCCCAGAACGGCCCCGTCGCCGGCAGCGTGCGGCCGGTCAGTTCATCGTAGATGTTGAAGCCGAGTCCCTTGATGATGAAGTACATCGCCAGGAGGAAGAGGCCGGCGGCGATGAACGTCACATTGCGCAGCGCCGAGGCCGGGCTGTACCGCTCGAGGACCTTCATCAGGCTGATGCCGAGGAGCGAGGCCAGGAGCCCGATGACGATGGTGATGATGGGCAGCGCCACCGCCTCCACCCGGTTTGCCAGGTAGAGGGGGCTGGTCGCGGC
>DATHVO010000069.1:0-2624 GCA_035461265.1 Longimicrobiales bacterium | reverse complement strand
CCACGTCGCCGGGCCCGCCCGCCTCCGCGTTGTTCGGACCCTTGCGCCGCTCGCGTCCGATGGGGGGGATGGGGGGGAGGTAGAGCGTGTCGAAGCCGAGCTCCTCGATGTAGGCGAGGCGGGCCTCCACGTCGGCGAACGTACCGTGGCGTCCCGGCTCCGGGGAGGCGGAACGGGGAAACAGCTCGTACCAGGAACTGAACCGCGCGTTCTCCGGATCCACGGCAGCCGTGAGCTCCCGGTCGTACCGTGTCGCGCGTTCCAGGTCGGGGTATCGCGCGATGACGGCGTCCAGGTCGTCGTCCATGATGACGCGGATCCGTTCGTCCACGGTGACATCGGGGTCGAGGACGTTTCCGGCGGCCTTCGCGAGGGTCGCGGCGTCGCGGCCGCGGGCGCGGGCGGCGGCGGCCTCGAGAATGCGGGCGCCGATCGCCAGGTCCACGCTCACGTCCTGATAGGCCGCCAGCCGTGTCTCCATGTCGCGTCGCCAGCCCTTGAACGGGTCCAGCCACGCGGCCAGCGTGTAGCGGAACTGTCCGAGACGATCGGCCGGGAAGTGCCCGCGCCAGCGGTCGTTCCCCAGGAACTCCATCGCCGTCTCACGCCAGTTCCGTTCCCGCTCGTGCCGGTAGAAGAGCCGGGCCGAGATGGCCTCATGCCCGTCCGTATAGATGTCGGCCTCCACCACCACGTCCTCGCCCAGGACCCGCCTGCACGGGAAGCGGCCGTCGTCGATCTCCGGTGCAACGCCCGCGATGATCACGCGCCTCCGGTCCCGCCCCGTTCCGTTCTTCTTCGCCACGTCGCTGTACGCTCCTGCCGGTTGATGCCCGCCATTGCGGCCCGCTCCGTCCGACCGGACGGCGTGCCGTAGCCCGTTCCGCCTGCGCCGGAGTGACCCGGCGACCCGCCGCGGGAGGAACGCAAGATTCGCGCGTACCCGCCCGCACAGGGTAGGCCGGATCGGGCCCGCGGGCAACGTTCGCTCGCCAGTCCGGCTTCCCCGGCCTACATTCGGGTCCGTCATCAACGGGCCGACACACGGAGGATTTCATGCGCAGATTCGCGGCGGCGGCGGCTACTGCCATCACCCTGGCCGGCGCCCTTCCGGCGAAGGGTCAGGAGCGGCCGCTCGGTACGGTGCAGGAGCAGGCGGCGGCGCAGCAGGAGTGGCTCGGGATCCGACTGGAGAGGGTGCTGCCCCGCCTCATGCGCGAGCAGGGCGTGGACATGTGGATCGTGCCTGTGCGGGAATACAATGAGGATCCCGTCTTCTTCTCCCTGGTAGCGCCGACCACGATGGCTGCCCGTCGCCGGACGATCTACGTCTTCCACGACCGCGGCGCGGAGGCGGGCGTCGAGAGGATCGCCATCGGAGGCACGTCCCAGGGCGGCCTCTACACGGTGGTCCGGGACCCCGACGCCGCCGTGGGGACTGCGGGGACGACGGTGCGGGCGGCGGAGCCTTTCGGCCCGGAGCAGTGGCGGCTGCTGACGCCTCTCGTGGAAGCGCGGGACCCGGGCGTGATAGCGGTGAACATCTCCCACACCCACGCGTTCTCGGACGGCCTCTCGGCGGGCGAGTGGGAGCAGCTCGGGGAAGCCCTGGGCGAGGCGTACCTGTCGCGGGTGGTGCGGCGGGACATGCTGCCGCTGCAGTACATCGAGGAGCGGATCCCGGAGATGCTGCCGGCGTACGTGCGCATGCAGGAGCTGGTGCACGACATCATCTCGACGGCCTTCTCCAACCGCGTCATCACGCCCGGCGTGACGCGGACGCAGGACGTGGTCTGGTGGCTGAGGCAGCGGGTCGCGGACCTGGGCCTGGCCACCTGGTTCCAGCCGTCCGTGAGCGCGCAGCGGCACGGCGTCGAGCTGGGCGACTCGGCGAGTCCGGTCATCCAGCGCGGCGACGTGCTCCATACCGATTTCGGGATCACCGCGTACGGCCTCAACACGGACACGCAGCACATGGGCTACGTCCTGCGCGAGGGCGAGACGGAGCCGCCGGCCGGCCTGCGCGCGGCCCTCGCCCGGAGCAACCGCCTGCAGGACCTGCTGCTCGAGGAGATGGTGCCGGGCCGGACGGGCAACGACGTGCTCGCCCGCACGCTGGCCCGCATGCGGGACGAAGGCATCGACGGGACCGTCTATACGCACCCCATTGGCGATCACGGCCACGGCGCCGGTCCCATCATCGGGCTCTGGGACCGGCAGGAGGGCGTGCCCGGGCGTGGGGATGTCGTGCTCAGGCCCAGCACCTGGTTCTCCATCGAGCTGCAGGCCACGACGCCGGTGGCGGAGTGGGGTGGCCAGCGCGTGCGCGTTGCGCAGGAGGAGGATGCGATCATCGATGCGGAAGGCACCCGCCGCTGGGTGCTGCGCCGGCAGGAGTCGTATCATCTCGTCCGCTAGGATGCCGGCGCCGTCGCAGGCGGCGCTGTGGCCTCACCCATGACGGAAGTCGCCCGGTTCCTGTGGTGGATGGCGGCGGCGGCGCTGGTGCTCCCGTTCATCGACATCGTGCAGCGAACCTTCGGCGGCCGCATCTGGCTGCAGCGCGCTACGCGGCCGCGGATCGTGCTGGCCGCCCTCGAGCTGTCTACGGTGGGCGCATGGCT
>DATHVO010000068.1:0-1717 GCA_035461265.1 Longimicrobiales bacterium | reverse complement strand
GGCCGCAGCCACGCCGGCCAGCACGAGCACGAGGACGGCCGCCCTCGCCAGACCGCCGAGGCCGAGCCGGCCGAGGCCGCGGCGAGAGCGTACGGGCCGGGCCGCGCCAATGGCCGCCCGCGCCCGCAACATGGGCGGCGCCACGTCCATCGCGGCGAGGAGGCGGTGCGCCCTGGCGCTCAGCCCCTCCAGCGCGCGGAGCTCGCCGGCGCACACGTCGCACGCGGCGAGATGATCCCGGAGCTCGGCCGCAGCCGGCCCCTCCATCTCGCCGTCGACGTAGGCGATCAGCATGCCCTCAGTCGCGTGGGTCATCCACATCCTCTCGTGCCTCATATGCCGAAACGAACTTCTTCAATGCACGGGCAATCAGCGTGCCGACGGACGCGGGCGCCACGCCGATCACCGCCGCGATCTCATCGTACTTGAACCCTTCCTCCCGCATCAGCAGGAGCTGCCGGTCACGCTCCGGCAGACCGTCGAGGACATCCCGGACACCATGAATCCGTTGCGTACGCTCCATCTCCTCGTCCGGCAGCTCCGGCCGCGTCACGAGAGGCGGCGCAGTGGTGAGCAGCCGCTTCCTGCGTTCGCTCTTCCGGGCCCGGTCCCTGACAAGATTCATGGCCACGGTGAACAGCCAGGGCCTGATCTCGGCCTCCGGCAGTGACTGCCGCAGTAACCGGACAAAGGCCTCCTGGGCGATGTCCTCCGCCGCATCCTCGTCGCCCGTCAGACGGTGCAGGTAACGGTAGAGGGACGGATAGAGCGTTGCGAAGACGGAGTCGAAATCCACTGCTCTCCCGTACCCGAGGCCCTCGACCTATGAACGCGCGGCTCTCGCCCGTTGTGACAGGCCCGGCTCCCGGCAAGAAATGAAGTGCGTGTCCGTGGGGCGGCAGCGGCCGCGGGGCGGCGACCGCTGCCGTTCCGGCGGGTCAGCCCGATGCCGCGACGACCCGGATGGGAATACGGACGCGGGTCCGCTCCCACTCCAGCAGGAGGTCCGCGCCCCCGGCCGTGGACTCCGAGCGGATCGTGAAGATTTCCACGTGCTGGTCGAGACGCTCGGACGGCACGGTTGTCCGGCCGAGCTCCTGGGCCTGGATCTCGGCGGTGTACGAGCTCTCGTGACCCCACTGGGAGGTGGACCGGTTGATGATGAGTGTCCAGTCACCGGTCGAGGGTTCCGTATACAGCGAGTACGAGCCGGCGGGCACGGTCAGGCCCGCTATGTCCGCCGTGAACGGGAGGTGGAGGATCGTGGGCTCGTTGGCGCCGGTTCGCCACAGCCGGTCGTACGGCACCAGCCCGCCAAAGATCTCACGCCCGCGCGCGGACGGGCGGCCGTAGCACAGCCGGGCCTGCTCCGCGCCCACCTGGACGCTTGCGGAGTCGAACGGGCTCGCCCGCCCCTCCACCGGCATCCGGGGCGACGGCTCGCATTCCAGGGAGACGACGGGCTCCGTCACCAACTGGCCGTCCGGCGAAGCCGGCGGTGCCTCGGTGGACGGCTGTGTGTTCGCGCATGCTGCCGCCCCGACGAGCGCCGCGACGGCTGCGATCTGCATCATCTTCATGATCCCTCCAGGTGGCTGATCGATGTCCGGAATATGGACGGGCAGCCGCGGCGCGCAACCGGCGTCAGAAGACCATCCTGTAGGTGAGGCTCGCACCCCGGCCGGCGCCGGCGGCGCGGCGGTGGGTGTCCGCATCC
>DATHVO010000067.1:0-5935 GCA_035461265.1 Longimicrobiales bacterium | reverse complement strand
CCGCCCGCTCGACCGCGCGCCGGGCGTCCTCGTACCGCCCCAGCTCCTGGAGGAGCAGGGCCCGGTTGATGTGGGCTTCGACGTAACCCGGATTCACATCCACGGCCAGGTCGATCTGCTCCAGCGCCTCCTCCGTACGGCCCATGAAGCCGAGGCAGAGGGCGGCATAGTGCCGGATGTCGGCGAACCACGGCCGCTCCACGAGGATCGCGCGGAACGCCTCGAGGGCGGCGGGATAGTCCTTCCGCTCAAAGGCGTTCAGCCCCTGCTGCCTCAATTGCGCCAGATGGAGGTGCATACACGCAAGGTAATCGCGGCGCCTGCCGGCCCGCCACCGCCCCCGGCGGCTACGCGGTCGAGACCCGGCGGCGGCCGCCCAGTGCAGCAGGGCGGCCGATGCTGAGGTAGTCGTAGCCGAACTCCCGCATGCGTTCAGGGCTGTACAGGTTGCGGCCGTCGATGATGAGCGGCGTGCGGAGCAGATCGCGGATGCGCTCGAAGTCGGGGACGCGATACTGTCTCCACTCCGTGACGATGACGAGGGCGTCCGCCTGGGGCAGCGCATCGTAGCTGGTCTGCGCGTAGCCGATCCGGTCTCCGAATACGGCCCTGGCCTCGTCGAGCGCTTCCGGATCGTGCACGACCACATCCGCCCCCCGGCGGAGCAGGCCTTCGATCACGACCAGGGCCGGCGCCTCCCGCATGTCATCCGTGTCCGGCTTGAAGCTCAGGCCCCAGACGGCAATCCGACGACCGTCGAGCCCGTCGGGGAACCGCGAGTCCAGGAGTTCAAGCAGGATCTGCTTCTGCCCCTCGTTCACGCGGTCGACCGACTCCAGGATGCCGGGGTCGATCCCGTGCTCGCCAAGCGTGCGCGTCAACGCCTTCACGTCCTTCGGAAAGCAGCTGCCTCCGTAGCCGCAGCCCGCGAAGAGGAACGCATTGCCGATGCGCTCGTCGGAGCCAATGCCCTTGCGCACGAGATCGACGTCCGCGCCGACGGCACTGCACAACCGCGCGATCGTGTTCATGAACGAGATCCGCGTCGCGAGCATTGCGTTGGCCGCATACTTCGTGATCTCCGCCGACGGTACGTCCATGAAGAGGATCGGATTCCCCGTGCGGACGAAGGGCGCGTACAGCTCCTCCAGGCGCGCCCGGGCGTATTCCGAATCCACGCCTACGACGACGCGGTCCGGCTTCATGAAGTCGTCTACCGCCGCCCCTTCCTTCAGGAACTCGGGGTTCGAGCAGACGTGGACCGCGTGATCGGTATGCTCACCGATGACCGCCCGCACCCGCGCAGCCGTCCCCACCGGGACCGTGCTCTTCGTGACGACGATCCTGTCCCCGTCCATTGAGCGGCCGATGGCCTCGGCCACGGCCAGGACATGCTGCAAATCCGCACTTCCATCCTCACCGGGGGGCGTGCCCACGGCAATGAAGATGATCTCCGAGGCACGTACCGCGGCGGAGACGTCCACGGTAAACGTCAACCGGCCGTCCGCCAGGTTCCGCGCGACGAGCTGGTCCAGACCGGGCTCGAATATGGGAATCTCCCCGCGCCGGAGCCTGTCGATCTTCCTCGCGTCGACATCCACGCACACGACGTCATTCCCGGTCTCGGCCAGCCCGGCGCCGACCACCAGCCCGACGTAACCCGTCCCGATCACTGCGACATGCATATCCACCTACCTCCACGTGCGTGGCCCGGCGACGCGGAAAAGTAGGGCCGGGCCGCGACCCCGGCAATCGCCGAATGCCTCCTTGCCGGGGCCTCCGGGTCTCGGTAGACTCGCACCATGCGAATACTCATCACCGGCGCCGCCGGTTTCCTCGGATCGCATCTCTGCGACCGGTTCATCGCCGAAGGGCACGACGTCATCGGGATGGACAACTTCCTCACCGGCTCGCCTGACAACATCGCCCACCTCGCCGGCGACTCCCGCTTCGACTTCGTCGAGCACGACGTGACGGAGTACATCGACGTCCGGGGCAAGCTCGACGGTGTGCTCCATTTCGCCAGCCCCGCCAGCCCGGTGGATTACCTGGAGCTGCCCATCCAGACGCTGAAGGTCGGCAGCCTGGGCACCCACAAGACGCTGGGTCTCGCCAAGGAGAAGGGCGCGCGTTACCTGCTGGCGTCGACGTCGGAAGTCTACGGCGATCCGCAGGTGCACCCCCAGCCGGAGACTTACTGGGGCCACGTCAACCCGGTGGGACCCCGCGGCGTATACGACGAGGCGAAGCGTTTCGCCGAGGCCATGGTGATGGCGTACCGCCGGTTTCATGGGATCGACACCCGTATCGTTCGCATCTTCAACACATACGGACCGCGGATGCGGCCGAACGACGGACGGGTCGTATCGAACTTCGTCGTGCAGGCACTCCGCGGCGATCCGCTCACCGTCTACGGTGACGGCAGCCAGACCCGCTCGTTCTGCTTCGCGAGCGACGAGGTGGACGGGATCTTCCGACTCTTCGGGTCCGGCTACGCCGAGCCGGTCAACATCGGCAACCCGAACGAGTTCACGGTCCTGGAGCTGGCCCGGACGGTGCTGGCCCTGACGTCGAGCAGGTCGTCCATCGTCAACCAGCCGCTGCCCGCGGACGATCCGAAGGTGCGGCGGCCGGACATCAGCGTCGCCCGCCGTGAGCTGGAGTGGGAACCGACGGTGGACCTGCAGGAAGGCCTCGAGCTGACGATCCCCTACTTCCGTGAGCGCCTTGCCCGCACGACGGAGAGCGCCCGGACGCTGACCACCTGAGGGGGGAGCCGACTACGCGCTGCGTGTCTCCCGGACCATTGCCGAGGCCCGGAACAGACTCTCGAACGTACCAGCGTCGGCCCACCAGCCTCGAAGCACCTCGTGGCCCAGTTCGCCCCACTCGATATACCGGTTGTTGACGTCCGTGATCTCGAGCTCGCCCCGTCCGGATGGGACCAGCGACCGGACGATGTCGAAGACGCGGGCATCGTAGATGTACACGCCCGTCACGGCATAGCCGGACGGAGGCACATCCGGCTTTTCGAGGACCCGGACGATGCGCTGGCCCTCCATTTCGGGGACGCCGAAGCGGTGCGGGTCTTCCACCTCCTTGAGGAAGATCCGGGCTCCCTTCGATCCCCCGGCAGAATAGCGTTTCACTGCGTCCCTCAGGGAATCCTGGAAGAGGTTGTCGCCCAGGATGACCATGACGGGCTCACCATCCGCGAAGTGCTCCGCCAGGCCAAGCGCCGCCGCAATGCCGCCTTCTCCCTCCTGGTACGTGTAGTTGAGGTGGCGGAGCCCGAACTCCCGGCCGTTCCCGAGCAGGCGGAGGAAATCGCCGGCGTGCTGCCCGCCTGCCACGATGAGGATGTCCGTTATGCCGGCATCGATGAGCTTCTCGAGGGGATAGTGGATCATCGGCCGGTCGTAGACGGGCAGCAGGTGCTTGTTCGTCACGCGGGTGAGCGGGTGCAGGCGCGTGCCCAGCCCGCCGGCGAGGATGATTCCCTTCATTGGCCTGCCTTGAGGAGAGTCCGCCGGAACATCAGGGTCAGTCGCGCCAGGGTCCAGGTTGACCCGCGCTCGAGGCCGCCGTCCAGGCGCACGGAACCGCGCCGCCCGTCGGAGTACTCCAGGCTCACGCCGCCGCCCCAGCTGCGGCCTTCACGTTCCGGCGCGAACAGGTTCTCATGCCCGCGAGCGCGGGCGAACGCGCTCCCGCCCACGAACAGGCCTCTCCCGGGCACGTCGTAGCGGGCGTGGGCCAGCACCTCGCGGCCGTGGCCACCCAGCGAATGCGCGAAGAGCCGGCCCTCGTCCCCCCAGGAGCCCCTGAAGAAAACGCTGCGGTACCAGATCGGGTTGCCGCAGCAGGAGACCGGAAAGCGTGTGTACTCGAGCCCGAGCGCGAGAGGCTCCGCACCGGGCGGGGAGACGAGCTCTGCTCCGGCGATGACGGCCGGCATGTTCTTGACGGCGCCTGACGTGTCGTCCATGCCCCATTCCACGTAGGCCTGGACCGGAAAGGCTCCGAGCGGCGGCCGGTACCGCATGAGCACCGAGATCACCTGGTTCTCGAACTCGCCGTGGTTACCACCGTGGATGCCCGCGAGCAGTCCAAGCAGTCGTCCTGCCGTGATGGGGTTGCCCTCCCCGCCGAATATAGCGCCACGGTTGATGCCCAGGGTCAACCGGGGACTGAAGGGGGTGCCCATGAGGCGACCGAACACGACGTACGGCCGGTCCACGTGTCCGTTCCGCGGCAGGCGCCCACCCACGACCTCGATGCGCGTCGGGCCGAGAAACCCCAGGAACGGAATGAGGAAGGGCTCGCGAACGTGGAGCCCGGCCCCATCCAGGACGTACCTGGTGCGGAATGCCAGGTCCGCGACATCCGACATTCCACCGCCGAGGACCGTGCTGCCGCCCCTGCCGAGGCTGTAGTCCAGCGGGCGCCTGCCCGCCCAGGCGTCGAACGCGCCAACGCTCGCGGACACCACGGCCGACGCGGCCCGCCATCGGCCGCCGAGTCGGCCACCATCCGCGGACCAGGAGACGCGGTCGCCCACGTATCCGTGGGCAGACACGGTCACCGCCGGCTCGTTCGTGTCCGCGATGGCCTCCGCGCCCTCCCAGTCCTCGCCCACGTAGTAGCCGTCGCCGCCGAGGACCTCATCCCGCGCCACCGCCCAGCCCGCGCTCAGCCGGATTGCGGCCAAGGGGCCCGCACTGTCCGCCTCGGCGGCGAGCAGCCGGTCGAACTGCGTGGCCATTTCGGCCAGGTGACCGGCGCGGGCACTGTCCTGTACGAAGCGGAACACGGCGCGGGCATGCTGCCGGGTCACGGGAGCGTACGCGGGATCGCTCGCCGGCGGGGCGACACCAGCCACCGCGAGTCTCCTGAGGGCCTCGCGGGACCAGTGCCCCGCCTCCACGAACACCGGCGCCTGCTGGGCGGCGACGCCGGAGCCGCATGCCAGCAGGGCCAGTACGGCCAGGCCGGTCCGGATCAGCGTAGCCACTTCCGCAGCCGGCTCAGGACGCCGTGCCGGGTCCGCAGCGGCGGCACGCGCAGGGGGTGCTGGCCCTCCAGCAGGCGGCGGGGATTGCCGCCCATGAGCAGTTCGGCGTGTTCGGCGCCACCCATCTCCTCCAGGGCGGCACGTGCGCGCCGCAGGTAGGGCCGTCCACGGGCGTGGAAGTCACTGCAGACGAAGTGGGCGAGTCCCCGTTCGAGGAGGTCCAGCACGTTGTGCCGGGCCTGTGGGCCGTACCGTCCCGTGATGGATCCCGCGTTCACCTGCAGCAGGGCCCCCGCCCCACACCACTCCTCGGGCAGGCGGCTCCCCGGCGTGATGCCGGCGTAGCGTTCCGGATGCGCGACAATGGGTATGAAGCCCGCATTCATGATGTTGGCCAGCACATTCGTTGAGTGCGGCGGCACTGACATGAATGGATACTCGATGAGGGCGAACCGGCCACCCGCGAGACGCAATCGATCGTCGCTCAGGTCCGGCTCCGGCGTGTCGAGCATGACTTCCGCCCCGCGATACACCTCGATCTGCGGGACGGCCCGGGCTACCGCCTGGAGCGTGGCCCATGCGTCATCCACCTCGCGCAGCCGGTGCGACAGCGCCTCCGGCCGGAGCGTGAGCGACCCATCCACGTGCGGAGTCGCGATGACGTGCGCCACGCCCTGCTCAGCCAGCACGCGCAACGCGCCTTCCGCCTCCGCCGGGTCCGTGGCACCGTCGTCCACGCCCGGCATCACGTGGTTGTGGAAGTCGACGAGGGTCAGAGGTTCCGTCACGCCGATGCCATTCCCAGAGCCGCCGCGAGATGGGCTCGTCCGTCGGCGCGCAGCGCATACAGCCAGAGGAAAGCCGTCGTGGCGGCCAGCGCCACGGCGGCCAAACCTACCCGCAGCCAGAGCCCGGACACGG
>DATHVO010000066.1:0-9118 GCA_035461265.1 Longimicrobiales bacterium | reverse complement strand
GTGCTGGATCGACAGCGCTTAGCGATGTCGATCCAGCACGACGGAACGGCCGTCCGGCGGCGTGCCGGATTTTCCTCGCCAGGCGAGGTGAATCCGGCAGACGGCTTCAGACGACGCACGAGGTGGGGGATCTGCTGCGGTTGGTGGGGGATTTGCTGCCGTTGCTGGACCCCCGCGCGGCGGCGTGCCGCAGAGCGGCGACCGCGCCGACGCCTGCGAGCGGCGACCGCGCCGACGTCTGCGAGCCGCGCCCGCGGCTTTCCGCCGCCCGGCGAACTGAACTGCCTGAACGCCCGGTGACCGGACTCGAACGAACGCCAGGCCGCGGCGTTCAGGTCCGGCCGCCCCCCGAAATGGGCAGGGCCTGCCGCGGCACCATGAGCGGCAGCCGACGGTCCAGTAAACCGTAGCGGAAGCGGCGGCCCGCTACCGTCTCGCCGTCGGCGTTCACGGGTATCTCGTCATGCGTCCGTACGACGAGCCGCATCGCCCGGAGGTAGAGTACGTTCTCGTCGTCGAGGTGCTTGCCGGCGCGGATGGACGGGAGCAGCGTGAGCAGGTCGAGCCGCGACTGCCCCGTCACGATGACGACATCGAGCCGGCCATCGCCGGGATCCGCCGCCGGCGTGACCTCCGTGCCGCCCCCCGTCCAGCGTGCGTTGCCCACGGCGAAGAAGGCGAAGGGGCCGCGGTGGACCACGTCGCCATCCGCGACGAACGCGGCCGAGCGTAGATCGAAGCGGACGAGCCGGCGGGCACCGGTGATGAGGTAGGCCAGGCGACCCAGGCGCCGCTTGATGCCCCGGCTCGCGGCCTGTGACGCCGCCGCGCCGAACCCGCCGGTGGACACGTTGACGAAGCAGCGCCGGTTGACCGTGGCCACATCGATGGGCACGGCCACACCGTCCACTGCAACGCGAAGGCTGGCCTCCAGCTCGTCGGGCAGCTCCAGCATGCGAGCGAAGTCGTTGGCCGTGCCGAAGGGAAGTACGGCCAGGGCCGTGTCCGTCTCCGCCGCGGCGAGCCCGTTCACGACTTCGTTGATGGTGCCATCCCCGCCGACGGCGACCACGACGTCCGCGCCCGCGAGGGCGGCGCCGCGGGCGAAGCGCCGGGCATCGCCCGCCTCGAACGTCACGCGCACACGTACGCGGTGGCCGTCCGCGCGCACCGCGCGAACGGCTGCACGCAGCTCCTCGAGACGCGCCTCGTCCGCCGGCGGCCGGACCACCAGGATCACATTTCGATGCATGAGGCCTCCGGTCCCGGGGCAGTGCAAGGACCGTCCCACCGCCGCAAGCCGTCTCGCCCCGACTCCCCGATTGACAGCCGGTCCACCCCTCGCTAGCATCCGGCCATGCGGAACAGCACTGCGCAGCATCGCCATCACGTCCACCATCATGGCCCCACGGGTCGCGAGGGAGGCGTGTAGCGCGTTCTGCATCCGCGTTCCGCATGCCGCCGCGGCCCGTCCTGTGACGGGCCGCGGCTTTTTTTGTCCCTATCCGATGAGTCGACGCGAAGGGAATGAAATGATCCGAATCGCATTGCCGAACAAGGGCCGCCTGGCGGCAGGCGCCCGGGAGCTCCTCGAGCGGGCCGGCCTGGCCGTGGACCTGCGGGAGCACTCGCTGCAGGCCCCGCTCGGCGCCGACTTCATCGCGCTGTTCGTGAACGCCCGGGACATCCCGGAGTTCGTGGCTGACGGGGCCGCGGACCTGGGCATCACGGGCGGCGACCTGGTCGCCGAAGCCGGACGCGACGTCGAGATGCTGCTGGATCTCGAGTTCGGCCGCTGCCGCCTCTCAGTGGCGAGCCGGGAGGACAGCGGGATCACGCAGCTCCAGGACATCGCACCGGGCACCCGCGTGGCGACGGTATTCCCGAACCTGACCCGCCGCTTCTTCGACACAGCGGGACGCTCCATCACGCTGGTGCCCGTCTCGGGGGCGGTGGAGGTCGCCCCCCACCTCGGCGTGGCCGACATCATCGTGGACCTGGTGTCCACCGGCTCGACGCTCAGGGTGAATGGCCTGGTGGAGGTGGCCACGGTCCTGGAATCCGCGGCCGTACTCGTGGGACGGCCGGGCATCGCCTCGCAATCCGAAACCGGCTGCCGGGCCCGGGAGCTGGTGGCCGCGCTGGAGTCCGTCCTCCGGGCGAAGGACCGCCGCTACCTCATGGCGAACGTGCCGCGGTCCGCCCTCCCGGCGGTGCGGCGCATCCTGCCGGGGTTGAACGGCCCCACCATCGTGGACGTGATGGACGGCGGGAACGTTGTGGCCGCCCACGCGGTGGTGGAGCAGAAGGATGTGTACCGCACCATCGCGGAGCTGAAGGGCATCGGCGCCGAAGGCATCCTGGTCACGCGCATCGAGAGGCTGATGCCATGAGCACGGCGCGATCCGCAGGCGGGGTCGAGGGCGGGGTTACGTGCGCGGGTGCCGGCGCGGGCGAAACCAGTCGCCGGGGCACCTCGTCCGAGCCGGCATCGGTGGCCTTCGCCTTCACGGGGCCCCTCGGCGCCCTGGCGCCCGGCGAGATGCAGCGGCTCGTGGACCGCGGCAGCGACGGGCGGGCCGTCGCGGATCTGAGCCGGTCTGTGGCGGCGATCATCGAGGACGTCCGGAGCCGTGGTGACGAATCTCTCCGCGAGCTCGCTGCACGCCACGACGGCGTCGTCCCGGACCCGCTGGAGGTACCGCGGCGCGAGTGGGACCGCGCCCTCGCACGCATGGACGGCGCGGTGCGGAGCGCTCTGGAAGAGGCCGCCGCGAACATCGCGGCGTTCCACCGCACCCAGCTTCCCGTCGCGACGGAGGTCGAGGTGACGGCCGGCATCCGGCTGGGCCGGGTACCCGAGCCGCTGCGCCGGGTGGGCGTGTACGCGCCGGGCGGCCGCGCGGCGTACCCCAGCAGCGTACTCATGGGCGTGATCCCGGCCCGGGTCGCCGGGGTGGACGATGTACTCGTCTGTTCGCCCCCCGGCCCGGACGGTCTGCCTCCTGACACCGTCCTCGCGGCGTGCGCCCTCGCCGGCGCGGACAGGGTCTTCGCCGTGGGCGGCGCCGGCGCCGTGGCCGCGCTCGCTCTCGGCACGGAAACCGTCCCGCGCGTTGACGCAGTGGTGGGGCCTGGCAATGCGTACGTCACCGAGGCCAAGCGCCAGCTCAACGGCATCGTGCGCATCGACTCACCGGCCGGCCCGTCGGAGGTGCTCGTCATCGCCGACGAGACCGCGGACCCCGACCTCATCGCCGCCGAGCTGCTGGCCCAGGCGGAGCACGACCCCGACGCTGCGGCCGTCCTCGTCACCACCCACGCCCCCGCCGTCGCCGACGTGATGGCGCGCGTGGAGGGGCGCCTGGCCGACGAGCCGCGGGCGGACACCATCCGCCAGGCGCTCGCTGCGAGGGGCGGTCTCCTCGTCGCAGCCAACCCGGAGGCGGCTCTGGCGTTCGCGGAGGCGTACGCGCCCGAGCACCTCATCGTCATGACCCGCCAGCCCCGGGACCTGCTTCCCGCCCTGCGACGTGCCGGCACCGTGTTCCTCGGCGGCTCCAGCTCAGTCGCGTTCGGCGACTACATCACGGGCGCAAACCATGTGCTGCCCACGGCCGGCGCGGCCCGTGCCTGGTCCGGCCTCTCCACCCTGAGCTTCATGCGATGGACCACGTACCAGGAGTTGACGCCTGCCGCGGCGGCACGCCTTGCAGCGCCCACCGCCACCCTCGCCATCGCCGAGGGGCTGCCTGCCCACGCCCGGGCCGCCCTGATGCGTGCCGGCGATCCGGCTGCGGGCGACGCGTCCCGCGAGCCGCCGGCCGATCCGGCAGCGAGGGCCGCCGCCGCGCCGCCCGCTGCGAGGACCACCTATGGCGCGCTCGCCCTCTACGACCCCGGCCGTACGCCGTGCGACGTGGACCTGAGCGACAACACCAACCTGTTCGGCCCGGCGCCGTCCGTCCGGCGTGCCGTCGAGGCTGCCGGCGACACCACGCTCACGCGCTACCCGTCGGTGTACGCTACCGAGCTGAAGCGCGCGCTTGCCGACCTCCACGGCGTCGCGCCCGAGAACATCGCCACCGGCTGCGGCTCCGATGACGTCATCGACTCGGCACTCCGGGCCTTCGGCGAGACCGGCGATGCAGTGGCGTTCCCCGACCCTACCTTCGGGATGGTGGCGGCCTTCGGCCGCATGAATGGCCTCGAGGCGGCGCCGGTCCCGCTCACGACGGCTTTGGAGCTCGATGCGGGTGCCATTCTGGCCACCCATGCACGGGTCACGTACGTGTGCCGGCCGAACAACCCCACGGGCACGCTCTTCCGGCGGGATGACGTCGAGTCAGTCTGCCGGGGAGCGGCGGGTCTCGTGCTGGTGGACGAGGCGTACGCGGACTTCGCCGAAGACGACATGGTCGGCTACGCGACGGCGTCGGACCGGACGGTGGTGCTCCGAACGCTGTCCAAGGCGTACGGCCTCGCCGGTCTGAGGGTGGGGTACGCCGTGGGGCCGGCAGCTCTCATCCGGGAGATCGAGAAATCCCGCGGGCCGTACAAGGTCGGCGGCCTGGCCGAGGCCGCGGCGCTGGCGGTCCTCCGTCATGACGCCGGCTGGATCAGCGACCGCATCGACGACGTGCGTTCGAACCGAGAGCGCCTGCGGAAGGAGCTCCGCCGCCGGGACATGCCGGCCCTGTCCTCCGACGCGAACTTCGTGCTGCTTCCGGTACCGGGGAGCGCCGCCCGCTGGGACAGGGCACTCCGGTCCCGGGGCGTAGGGACCCGTCCGTTCGCCGGGCTGTCGCGTGTGGGCGATTGCCTGCGCGTCAGCATCGGCCCGTGGCCGCTGCTCCAGCGTTTCCTGGACGCGCTGGATGCGGTGAGGTCAGCGGAGTCGCAGACATGAGAGTCATGCTGGTGGACTTCGGGACCGGCAACCTCCACTCCCTCGCCCGGGCCCTGCAGGCCGGCGGCGCCGACGTCGCCATTGCGGATGACGCCGACACGCTCGCCGGCGCCGACGCGATTGTCCTGCCTGGTGTCGGCGCGTTCGGTGCCGCCGCGGAATGGCTGGCGTCGGCCGGCGAGGCGCTTCGCGTGGCCGTTCGCCGGGGACGGCCGTGCCTGGGGATCTGCCTGGGCATGCAGCTCCTCTTCGAGTCCAGCGAGGAGGGTCCCGGCGCGGGCCTGGGGGCGATGGCCGGACGCGTCCGCCGCCTCCGGGCTAGCCGCCTGCCCCACATGGGCTGGAACGAGGTTGCGACGACGGCAGACCCGCTCTTCGATGGCCTGGATGAGCTGGTGGTCTACTACGCGAACAGCTACGTCGCGGAGCCGGCCCTCCCCTCCGACGTCATCGCGTGGACGAAGTATGGTGACGAAACGTTTCCCGCCGCCGTCCGGCGCGGCAGCGTGTGGGGCGTCCAGTTCCACCCGGAGAAGAGCGGCGCTGCAGGGCTCGCCGTCATCCGCAACTTCCTCGCGCAGGTGCCCGCATGATCGCCCTCGCCGCCATCGACGTGCGCGGCGGGCGGGTCGTCCAGCTGGTGGGCGGCCGCCCGGAGGCGGAGCGCATCAGCCTGCCCGATCCTGCCGGCGTCGCGAGGGAATGGATCGCATGCGGGTTCGCCGGCCTCCACGTAGTCGACCTTGACGCCGCCCTCGGGACCGGATCCGGCGATGCGGCGGTGCGCGCCGTCATCGACGCGGCGGGCGACACGCCCGTGCAGGTGGGCGGCGGAGTCCGGACGACACGGCGCGCCGCGGAGCTCCTGGACGCCGGCGCGGCCCGCGTCGTGGCGGGCACACGGGCCGTCGAGGACCCGGCCTGGCTCGCCCGCATCGCGGACCGCTGGCCCGGGCGCGTCGTCGTCGCGGCGGACGTGCGCGACGGCGACGTCGTGATACGCGGGTGGACGGCTTTGACGGGCTGCACTCCGGTGGCGCTCCTCGAGCGGCTGAATCCGCTCCCCCTCGCGGGCGTCCTCGTCACCGACGTCTCCCGGGAAGGACGCATGGAAGGCGCAGACATCCCCATGTTCACGCGCATCGTCGAATCCGCCAGACTGCCCATCCACGCGTCGGGCGGCATCGCGTGTGCCGCCGACCTGGCCAACCTCGCCCGCGCCGGCGCCGCAGCCGCGGTCCTCGGCATGTCACTCTACACCGGCGCACTCGATGCCCGCGCCACCGCACGGGAATACTCACGATGACACGACTTACCCGGACCACGCGGGAGACCCGCATTCGCCTTGGTCTGCGCACCGACAACGCGACGTGTACCATCTCCACAACGGACGCATTCCTCGACCATATGCTCGGGACCTTCGCACGGTATGCGGGCCTCGGCCTCGACGTGGAGGCCGAGGGCGACCTCCGCCACCACCTGGTGGAGGACGTGGCCATCACGCTGGGCACGGCGCTCCGGCGATCTCTCCCCGCTGCGTGCGCGCGCTACGGCACCGCGACGGTCCCCATGGACGATGCACTGGTCCTCGCCTCGCTGGACGCGGGCGGGCGCGCGTTCTACCAGGGCCCGCTGCCGTCCCGCCTCTACGACCACTTCCTCCGCTCCCTCGCGGAGAACGCGGGCATGACCCTCCACGTCGCAGTGCTGCGGGGCACGGACCGCCACCACGTCGTCGAGGCCGCGGTGAAGGCCGTGGGGCTGGCGCTCCGCCAGGCGATGGCGCCCGGAGACGCCGTGTTCAGCACGAAGGGCTCGGTGGACATCGCCTGGGAGGATGGCTGATGCTCCGGAAGCGCATCATCGTGTGCCTCGACGTCCTCGACGGCCGTGTCGTCAAGGGCGTGAGCTTCCGGGGCCTCCGTGACGTGGGCGATCCGGTGGCCCTGGCCCGGCACTACGAGGAGCAGGGCGCGGACGAGATCGTCTTCCTCGACATCTCGGCATCGACGGAGGGCCGCAGGACGCTCCTCGATGTCGTCCGGCGGACGGCGGAGAACCTGTTCATCCCCCTCACGGTGGGCGGCGGGATCGCGGAGGTGGCGGATGTGGCGCGGGCGCTGCGTGCGGGAGCGGACAAGGTCGCCATGAATACGGCGGCGGTGCGGCGGCCCGAAGTCATCACGGAGTCGGCCCGGCTCTTCGGAAGCCAGTGCATCGTCGTCAGCGTGGATGCGAAGAAGGAGGCGGAGGCTCCGGTCCGGTTCCGCGTGTTCACGCACGGCGGCCGCGAGGCGACGGACCTGGATGCGCTGGACTGGGCGCGGCGGGCGGTGGAGTACGGGGCGGGCGAGATCCTGGTGACGAGCATCGACCAGGACGGCCGGCGGGATGGCTACGACCTCGAATTGACCGGCCGGATGGTGGAGGGCGTGAGTGTCCCGGTCATCGCCAGCGGCGGCGCCGGCACATCGGCGCACGTGCGGGACGCATTCACGCGGGCACGCGCCGATGCCGCCCTCGTCGCCGGCATACTGCACGACGGCGTGACCACGGTGGGCGAGCTGAAGCGGGACCTGGCCGGGGCCGGGGTCCCGGTGCGGCTGACCGGATCGGAGGCGGCATGACAATGAACCCGTCGGAACGGCGCGAACTCCTCGACTTCGCCGTGGAGGTGGCCTGGCGCGCGGGACTCGAGACCCTGGCCCATTACCAGACGGGTGCCGCCGCCGAGACCAAGCCGGACGCGTCGCCGGTGACGGCGGCGGACCGGGCGGCCGAGGCCACCGCGCGACGGCTCATCGAGGCGCGGCACCCCGGCGATGCGATCCTCGGTGAGGAGGAGGGCGAGGAGCGGGAGGGCGCCGCACGCCGGTGGATCATCGACCCCATCGACGGCACGCGCTCCTTCATGAGGGGCGTGCCCCTCTACGGGGTGCTCATCGCCCTGGAGGCGGGCGACGACGCCGTGCTCGGCGTGATGCACTTCCCCGCCCTGCAGGAGACGGTCTATGCAGCCCGTGGGCTGGGCTGCTGGTGGAACGGCCGGCGGGCGCGCGTGTCGGCCGAGACGCGGCTGCAGAACGCGCTGGTCCTCACCACGGACGTGGAGGCCATCGAGCGAGCGGGGAGGGGGCCGGGCTGGGACCGCCTGAGGCGAAGCGCCGGTCTGTGCAGGACGTGGGGCGACTGCTACGGGTACGCCCTCGTGGCCACGGGCAGGGCGGAGGCGATGCTCGATCCGGTGCTCTCGCTCTGGGACGTGGCCGCCGTGGTGCCCATCGTCGAGGAAGCCGGCGGCGTGTTCACGGACTGGGACGGCGCGCCCGGCCACCGTGCCCGGAGCGGTGTCGCCACGAACGCGGCCCTGGCGGAGGAGGTCCGGCGGATGCTGCGAGGCGGGGCATGACCATCGAGACACCGCAGGACCTGGACACGCTGGACTTCCGGCGGTGCGGCGGGCTGGTCCCCGTCGTGGCGCAGCACGCGGACACCGGCGAGGTGCTGATGCTGGCGTATGCGAGCCGGGAGGCGCTGGAGCGGACGCTGGCTGAACGCGTGATGTGGTATCACTCCCGGAGGCGGAACGCCCTGTGGCGGAAGGGGGACTCCAGCGGGAACGTCCAGCACGTCGTCTCGCTGCACTCGGACTGTGACGCGGACGCCGTCGTCGCCCTCGTCCGGCCGGCCGGGCCGTCCTGCCACACCGGGGACTGGAGCTGCTTCGGAGCGCTGCCGGCCCTCGCCGCCCTGGACGCCATCATCCGCCAGCGCGCCGACGCGGCGACGCCGGGCAGCTATACGCGCCGCCTGCTGGAGGACGGGAACCTGCGGCTCAAGAAGCTGGGCGAGGAGGCCGTGGAGCTGGCGATGGCGTGCCAGCGGGAGGAACCTGCGGCCGTCGCGGCGGAGACCGCCGACCTCATCTACCACGCGCTGGTCGCATGCGCGGCCGCGGGGGTGGACGCGAGGGCGGTGCTGGAAACGCTGGACGGGCGGCTGGGGAGGTGACGCCCGCTCAGACGCCGAGCAGCTCCCTGATGCGCCGCTGGCGGTAGCCGAAGATCCGGGCGAGCTGAAGGCGGACGACGGGATAGCCCGCCACGCCGAGGAGCGGCACAGGCAGGCGGTACCGTACCTCGTCCTCCATCAGCGTTCCCCCGTCCACGGGCGTGAAGGTGTGGCGGTGGATCCACTGGGCGTACGGCC
>DATHVO010000065.1:0-2256 GCA_035461265.1 Longimicrobiales bacterium | reverse complement strand
CCGCCTCTCGTGTCGTGTGGGACGTTCGCTATTGGTCGGCCCGCGGGGGGATTCGCGTCGCGGTGTGCTGGCGCAGCACCGCTCCCTCGACCGTCCAGACGAGGGTGCTGGCGGGGTCCGCGGACGTCCGCAGTTCGAAGTGGGGGTAGCCGCCCGGGTGCAAGTCCGCAGGGTCCTCGGTGCCCGCTGCAGGGTGGATGAACAGACCCACGGCGTCCAGGGTGTCCCGGGCCGCATTCTCCCGCAGATCTCCCACGTCCATGATCTGGGTCAGGGCGGGCCCGCCCACCGCGTAGGCGTCGATGGAGATGTCTGCGCGGTACGGGGGCATGCCGGGGAGTACGACGCTGCCGCCGCGGATGATGAGGTCGTTCATCGCGCGACCGTTCTGGGGCAGGCCCGAGTACAGGGCTATGTCCGTGCCCTCGTACGACCCATCGGCAATGGCGTCCAGGGCGGCGACGAGGGCGACGAAGTTCGCCTTGCGCAGGTAGTGCTTGGACTCATCCCTGCGCCACGACCCCGACTCGATGAGCACCGTACTCACACCCCAGCTCTGCATGCCGTCGCCGAACGCACGCGCGTTGTACGTGTCGTCGTAGCGGGCGAGGTGCTGGCCGAGGAGGGGGGCCGTTTCGCGTGCGATGAACGCCGTGAGCTGCTGCGCACGCACGAACGAAGGAGTGGGTGTGGCGTCGGCGTCGGGGGCCGGTGCGAGGAGCGCCATGGCCGCGATGCGGCTGGTACTCCCCACCCTTGAGCGGGGGTTCTGGTCGTGGAGGTTGAAGCCGAAGTCGGGGCGCCATCTCTCCTGCACGGCCTTGAGGGCCCGTCCCTCCGGTGTGGCGAGGATGCGGGCATCGCGGTTCACGTCGATGCCGAAGGCGCTGCGCCGCCTGTGCATGTCGGCGCCATCCGGGTTGAGCATGGGGACGGCGAGGAGCGTGATGCGCTCGGACCAGCGTTGCACGCGCGGGTCGTCCGGCGCAGTGGCGATGTAGTTGAAGATGTCGGCGAGTGCGCGGCTGGCGGTGGTCTCGTCACCGTGCATCTGCGACCACATTAGAACGCGAGTGGGTCCCTCCCCGAAGCGGATGAGGCGGAGCGGTTCGCCGTGCGCGGAGCGGCCCACCTCGTCCCGCTGGATTGCGGGCGCGGAGTCGAGGATCGGCATGAGGGCGGTCCACAGCTCCTGCCTCGGCAGCCGGGGTTCCGGGAATGCCGGGACGCGAACGCGGTCGTGCAGCGCGAGCAGCTCTCGTGTCCGGGGTGACCACCGTGGCCGAAGGGTTCCGTCCGGGCCCAGGGCATCCCATGTCAGTCGTGCGATGTCCGCTGCCACCCGCTGGACCGCCGCCCGGTCCGTCTGTCCCCGTGACAGCACCACCAGGACGAAGGGCGGGGAATTCAGTGGCATGATGATGCCGCCATCGTGCTGGATGCCGGTGATCCAGCCCGTCTTGTGCGCTACGCGGATACCGGCCGGCAGTCCGGCCGGTATCATCTCGTTGAATTCCTGGCCGGCGAGGATGTCCATGATTTCGTCGCAGTGCGGCCGGGGCAGGATGTCGCAGCGGGCGATAGCCGCCAGCACATTGGCGAGGCCCCGTGCCGTAGTGGTGTTGTTGAGTCCCGCGCGGAAGGCGGGCCCGTCCTCGACGCCGCGCAGGACGCGCATTCCGTTCCCGCCCACGCGATCGGCAGTCGCCTGGACGCGCGTCGCCCCAAGCGTATCGATGAGGATGTTCGTGGCGAGGTTGGACGACCGGACGGTCATGCGCCGGGCGAGGTCGCGGAACCTCGAACCTCGCCCCACGAGGTCGTAGAGCGGCGCCTCGCTGTCCTCCGACGGATCCAGGGTGAAGTAGTGGGTGGTGTCGGCGATGCTGCGGAACCGGTTGCGGACGGGAATCTCGTCGTCCAGCCGGATCTCGCCGGCGGCGGCGCTGCGGAACAGTTCCAGCAGCACCGGCACTTTCATCGTGCTCGCCGCGTGCACCACGAGGAACTCGTTGATGCCGAACGTCCGGCCCGTCTCGATATCGACGACCACGATCCCGTACTCGCCTGACTCTTCGGCCAGTCGCTGCCTGACCGCGTCCTCCAGGGGGGAGAGGTCCGAGGCGAAGGCCTGCGCCGGCAGGACGTTGTCCGCCGGTACGGGCACGGGCGCAGGTAGCGGCGGTCCGGCCGTCCGGGCACACGCCAGCAGAAGGGCGACGGGGAGCAGTGCATGGCGGCGTCGCATGATCTCTC
>DATHVO010000064.1:0-6125 GCA_035461265.1 Longimicrobiales bacterium | reverse complement strand
CGGTCGGCCGCGGGTGGCGGATGCATCCGGCGGATCATTTCGAGCTGGCGCTGCAGCGCGGGATCCGCCCACAGGCGGTGCAGCTCGGGGCTCGCGTGAATGCGGGCCTCGATCTGCGGGTCGTCGAGGAGCCGGGCGAGCAGCTCCATGGCGGCGTGCATGCCCGCGTGGTCGCCGGCGCCGCCCTCGTCCTGGTGCTGCGGCGCCGGAGCGGGCGCGGGTGCGTGCGGGTGCGGCGGTGCTGGTGCCGGTGCTGGAGCCGGAGGGTGCTCATGCTGGGGTGCCGGTGCTGGAGCCGGAGGGTGCTCATGCTGGGGCGCCGGTGCTGGAGCCGGAGGGTGCTCATGCTGGGGTGCCGGGGCCGGAGCGGGTGCGTGCTCGTGCCGCGGCGCCGGTGCGGGCGGGTGTTGCGCTGCCGGCTCGTGTCCGTGTGCGGCGTGGTCCATGCCCGCCATGCTCATACCCCGGGGGACGGTGGGCGTGGGCAGCCCGGGCAGGAATCCCACGGCCGGTCCGCCCTGGTTCTCGAGGCCCATCCCCTCGGCCATGCGTCGCCACTCATCCCGCGAGGTGATGAACGACGTGTCGTCACGGAACAGCTCCACGGCGCGGATGATCTCGGCGCGCTTCCGGTTTCGCGGCACCTCCGGCGAGGCGAGGATGTCGGAGACGACATCGTGCATCATGTGGAGGTTGTCGAAGATGATGGCGATCTCCGGGTAGCGCTCGGTGAACAGCGGCGCCACGGCAGCCGTCATGGGCATGAGGTACGGCATCGTCTCCGGCGGAGTCTCGAGCATCTGCCAGAACCTGGCCACCGTCGCGCTAACCATGGCCTGCCGCTCGTCGGCGTCGCGGCCCGCGATGAGCGGTTCGTACAGTCCGACCTGCAGCCAGTGGTAGGCCCAGATGAGGCCGTTGAATTTCGGGAAGCGTTCCCGGAAGGCCAGGGAGTAGTACTGGCCGTCCATGAGGTCCATGGACTTCGGCTGCGTGCTGAAGGCAAGGTCGCGGCGGCTGAGATAGTAGTCGAGCACCTCCGCCATGTGCGCATCCTTCGCCTCGACGGGAATGCTCTCGTCCGCCCACACGTCGTAGGCCTGGCGGTGGAGGATGTGCGCCCAGTCGAACATCATCTTCGCTTCCGGTGCCAGCTTGGCGTACTCGATCTCGATTGCCGCCTCCTCCAGGGGCAGGCGGGGCGGCCGCACGAGCACCCGGCGGGTCAGCCGGTCGTAGATGCCATCCTCGAGGAGTGAGGCGGGTGCATCGGGCCGCGTGTACAGTGTCTCGTACAGGATGGCGTGGCCGTAGTCGAAGGCGTTGAACAGGCGGTCCGCGTTCGCGTAATTCTTCCGGAAGGCCCAGTTGTGGCGGGCCGGCAGGTAGGTCTGCTCGTAGACGGTGGACCACTGTCCGTGCGCCGGTGCGGGCATGGCGACGGCGCCGCCCGCCACGGCCATGGCCGCGGCGGCGTATATGGAAGTGCGCATGCGCGCGGTCATTCTCTTATCTCCAGTCGTTCAGTCTCGCTTTCCGGACGCCGGCCGGGCATGAGCGAGCGGATGCCCACGTGGTACGAGGTGCCGAACGTCGCATACCAGCCCGCCGCCCCGGACAGACGCCGGCCGATGCCCGCGTCCAGGGTGAGGTACGGGTTGAGCTGGTAGCGCAGCCCGGCGCCGGCGTGCCATTCCGGGTCGGTGTCGGGGTCATGGCGCGGCTGCTGTGCGTGCACGGACGCGGTGACGAGGAAGGCGCTGAGGGGGAAGGCGCGGTCCACGGCGAGTCCGGCCAGCCAGCGCGAGTCGTCGTGTCCCGCCGAGCCGGCGTCGTCATCATCGCCGAACGTGTACTGACCATTGGCGTGGAAGCGGGCGAAGCGGAACGTGCGCGTAACGATGCCGGTGACGGACGGTACGACGCGGTCGGGTCCGAGTCTGCCTGCGGGGAGCAGCGCGTCGAGGCGGAGGCCCAGGGCTGGCAGGCCCCGCGTTTCCGTGTTCAGGTTGTGAAATGCGGACAGCTCGATGCCGGCGAGGCCGCTCGTTCGCGCGCCGTCGCCGTCGTCCACGAATGCCACGGGGAACCCGACCTCGACGCTGGTGCGGGGCAGGATGCCGTACCCGATCTCGGGGTCCAGCCCCCAGTGATAGCTGCCACCGGGCTCACGCTGGAGCCGCAGCGGCGCCAGCTTGACCTCCAGCGCGAACCGCTCCGTGGTGTAGGCGTCCTCGATCCGGACGGGGCGGTTCCGGTCCGTGTTGTAGTAATCCTTCTGCGCCTCGGCGGGGCGCGGGCAGAAGGCCAGGGCGGCCAGCGCAACGGCGGTGGTCGCGCGGCGCGTTATCGGCCCGCGGCGGGCGCTGCGGTCTGTCATGCTCGATGTCATTCGTCACTCGTTCGGGTCGTGGCGAGCCGTCCGTCCGTCGGTCGGTTCTTCCCGGGGCAGGTCCCGTGCCGTCCCCTGCCGGGCGGGTCCGCGTCGAAGATATGCGGCCGCAAGCATGAGCACACCCGCCCCGGCCGCAAGCACGAGCATCCAGCCGATGGCGGTGGGACCGCGGCTGCCGATCCAGGCGTGGAGCACGACGGACGGGATGGAGCCTGCGGCGATGCTCACCAGGAAGAGCCGCCACCGCATCGTGGTCAGGCCGGCGGCATAGCTCAGGATGTCGGGGTTGATGAAGGGGACGAGGCGTCCGAACAGCACGGCCAGGACTCCGTGCCGGAGGAAGAAGCGGTCGGCTGTGGCGAGCATTGTGTCGGGCAGGAGCCGCTCCGCCGTCGGCCTGCCCAGGGCCCGGGCGAGAGCGAAGCAGACGGCCGCCGCGGCCAGGGCCGTCGTCCATGTCAGCGCCGCCCCCCACCACAGGCCGAAGAGCATGCCGTTGGCGATGCCGATGGCGAAGGAGGGCAGTGGCGGGATGACTGACGTGATGACCTGAAGCAGGGCGGAGACGGCGGGCGCCTTCCAGCCGAACCGGAGCATATACTCCCGCAGCGGGTCGGCATCGCCCCGGGCCGCCAGGCCCACGACGTCGTGGAGCTCGGCGCGGAGGCCGGGGGACAGGCCATAGACCAGTGCGGCGGCGAGGACCATGATGGCCAGGGTCGCCGCGAGCGCTTTCCGATTCACGGGCGCAATGTAAGCGGCCGGCGCCGGCGCGGTCAGGTGGTGGACGGAACTCCGCCCTCACGCCACATTGCCCGGTCAGACCACCCGCCATCCCTGGAGCGTGAGATGACGCACTTCGACATGAGTCTGGTCCAGCGCGGCGCGCGGCTGCGCCGCACCCCCTACTTCGAGGCGACGCAGCGCTGGGGCGCGAAGGCGTACACCGTGTACAACCATATGCTGTTCCCCATTCGCTACGCGGACATGGAGGAGGAGTACTGGCACCTCATCAACCACGTCACGCTGTGGGACGTGTCCGTGGAGCGGCAGGTGGAGATCACGGGTCCGGACGCCTTCCGGTTCACCGACATGCTTACGCCCCGTGACCTGTCGCGCTGTGCGGTGGGACAGGGCAAGTACGTGGTCATCACGGCGGCGGACGGCGGCATCATCAACGACCCCGTGCTGCTGCGGCTGGGTGAGAACCACTTCTGGCTGGCACTGGCGGACAGCGACGTGCTGCTGTGGGCGCGGGGGCTCGCGTACAACGCGGGGCTCGACGTCCGGATCACGGAGCCCGACGTCTCGCCGCTGCAGGTCCAGGGTCCGAAGGCGAAGGAAGTGGTGCAAGCCCTCTTCGGCGACGACGTGCTGAAGCTGAAGTACTACTGGTTCCTGGAGCGTGAGCTGGACGGGATTCCGGTGGTGGTGACGCGGACCGGCTGGTCGGGCGAGGTCGGGTACGAAATCTACCTGCGGGATGGCAGCCGCGGCGACAACCTGTGGGAGCGGATCAGGGAGGCGGGCCGTCCCCACGACATCCGGCCGACGGGCCCGTCGGACATCCGCCGGGTGGAGGCGGGAATCCTGACCTGGGGCGCCGACATGACGCTGGAAGACAATGTCTTCGAGGCCGGCCTCGAGTGGCTCATCGACGCGGACAAGTCTGCGGACTATGTCGGCCGTGAGGCGCTGGAGCGTATCCGGGCTGAAGGCGTGTCGCGGCGTCTCGTGGGGATCGAGATTGCCGGGGACCCGCTTCCGTTCAACGAGACGAAGTGGCCCGTGCGGAACGAGGCGGGCCCGATCGGCCGGGTGACATCGGCGATCTGGTCGCCGCGCCTGGAGAAGAACATCGGGTACGCGATGCTGGGCATCGAGCACACGGCAGCCGGCACGACCCTCACCGTGGATGTGCCCGGCGTCGGAGCCAGGCCGGCGATGGTCGTGCCGAAGCCGTTCGTCGATCCGAAGAAGGCGATCCCGAAGACCTAGCCTTCGACGAGCTCCGTCGTCGCCTGCCCGCCGCCGGCCTGGGCGGGCAGCGTCGCCTCGGCCCGGATGAGGCGGTGGGGAGCAGCCCGCTCGTACCAGATCACCGTGGCGCCGCCGCCGTCCACCGGCTGGATCTCCACGCGGTACGTATCGAACTCGCCCGCGGGCACCGTGACGGTCTCCGTGCCCGTGACCTCCACGCGGTGCAGCTTCGGGGCGCCGCCCATGAGCTCGAAAAGGCGGACGGCGGTAGTGTAGCCCGTCGCCAGCGGGAGGGTGGCCAGGGCAATGTGGAGGGGCGCTCCGTCGGCGAGCATCCCGCCGTCGGCCCGGGCCCGTATGGGCAGCTCCTGCGGGCCCGCCTGGATGCGGCCGGTCACCGAGTCGCCTGCGAAGGCCATCTCCGCCACAGCGGGGCCCTGCCGCTGCACCCGGCGGATGGGCGCCAGCGTGGCGGCGTCGACGAGGGTGGAGTCCGCGATGGCGCCCATGGGCGTGCGCGCGGTCTCGATGATCCACCAGACCCGGCGGCCATCCACCTCGGCCGCTTCCACTGTCCGTTCCCCGGCCAGCTCCAGCGACTGACCCATCACCTGCATGTTGGTGGTGTAGCGGAGCGTGCCCGGCCGGACGGCCGAGCCGTCGAACACCGGTGGCGCGAAGTCCTCCGCGCTCACCGTCGTGGCCGGGACCAGCCGGAGCGTGTCCACGTCCACGAGGTGGGACGCGAGTCGCTCTGCGATCTCATCGGGCATGTCCTCCTGATACCGGCCGCCCAGCCGAGGCGCCAGGAAGCGTTCGATGGCGGCGAACATGGCGATGCGGTTGATGCGGTTGGCGAAACCGTGGCCCTCGTCCGGTGCCACCAGATACTCCACGTCACGGCCGAGGTCCCGCAGCGCTATGACGATCTGGTCCGATTCCGGCTTCTTCACCCGCGGGTCGTTCGCCCCCTGGATGACGAGGAGCGGCGCCCGGATGTTCTCCGCCGAGTAGAGCGGCGACTGTGCCTGGAGCATCTCCCGGTCGGCCGGCACGTCGAGGTCGCCCACGCGCACGGAGAAGATGCGGATGATGGGCTCCCAGTAAGGCGGGATGGACTCGAGGAGCGTGATGATGCTGGACGGCCCGACGATGGAGACGCCGGCTGCGTAGACGTCCGGCGTGAAGGCGAGGCCGGCGAGTGTGGCGAAGCCGCCGTAGGACCCGCCCATGATGCCGATGCGTGCCGGGTCCGCGATGCCCTGCTGTACGAGCCAGCGGGCGCCGTCCGTGATGTCGTGCTGCATGGCGCCCGTGCCCCACTCCCGGTTCCCCGCATTCAGGAACGCCTTCCCGTAGCCGGTGGACCCGCGGAAGTTGGGCTGGAGGACGGCGAACCCGCGGTTGGCCAGGAACTGGGCGAAGGAGTCGTAGCCCCATGTGTCGCGCGCCCAAGGCCCGCCGTGGGGGAGGATGATGGCCGGGAGGCCGCGGGCCTCGGCGCCCTGTGGGACCGTGAGGTACGCGGGGATCTCCATGCCGTCCCGCGCCGTGTAGCGGACTGGCTGCACCCGGGCCAGATGCTCCCGGGGAAGATTCGGACGCGGGCGGAACAGGAAGGTCACCTCCCCCGTGCGTCGGTTGAGGAGGTACGCCGCGCCGGGGTCCACGTCGGACGTCACCGTGACGAGGTGGAGCATCTCGTCACGGGTCCGGGAGCCGAGGTAGATGTCGCCGTCACCGACGGCGG
>DATHVO010000063.1:0-3986 GCA_035461265.1 Longimicrobiales bacterium | reverse complement strand
AGCCATGCGTCCCCACCCGCCGTTCTGCCCGCCAACGTCCGCGCCTGGGAGGATCTCGCAGGCGTCGTGAACGACTTCGAGCCGGTGATCTTCCAGCGACTCCCGTACCTCGCCCGAATCCGTACCGCCATTGCGGACAGCGGCGCCGTCATCGCACGCATGACCGGCAGCGGGAGCACCATCTTCGGGATCTATGAGGACGCCGCCGCCGCGGCCCGCGCCCGGGAGATGTTGCAGGCCGGGTTCCCCGATACGACGGTCATCGTCACGCGGACCGCTGAGGGACAGGCGCTCCACACGCCATAGCACGCAGGCGTCGGGTCCGCACGGATGCCTGTCTTGCGACCGCCTGCCGTATCTGTCAGTCCGCGTGCAGCACGGTCAGGCCCTCGCGCCGGAGCGCGACGCGAACGTCACAGCCAGGCTCCAGCGGTATGGGTCTGTAGCTCAGGGCGGGGAACCGCACCTCGATCTCGCGCCCGTTCGGCAGTGCGACCTGAATGACGCGGGCGGATGCGCTCTCGTGGTGCGAGGTAACGCGGCCGTCGATCACATTGTAGGCGACTGCGTCGCTCACGGGGCGGTCGGGGTACACGATCTTCACGTCCTCCGGCTGAATGTAGGCCGTCACCGCGGCGTCCGGCGGGAGAGCGCTCCCGCTCGCCGCCGCCACCAGGCGCAGCCCGTCCCAGTCCAGCACGACGCTTCCGTCTCCGGAGGCGATGACGCGGGCGGCGAGGAGGTTCCGGATGCCCATGGCCTCCGCGACGCCGCGGGTCGCGGGTCGGCGGAAGACGTCACTCACCCGTCCCACCTGCTCGATGCGGCCGCTCCGCATGACGGCGAGACGGTCGCCCAGCGCGAACGCGTCCTCCAGCCGGTGGGTCACGAGCAGCACGGTGAGCCCCAGCTCCGGCCGCAGCCGGGCCAGGTCGGCCTGCAGACGATCCCTCATGGGTGCGTCGAGGGCGGCGAAGGGCTCATCCAGGAGGAGGATGCGGCGGTCGGCGGCCAGGGCGCGGGCCAGCGCGACGCGCTGCTGCTGTCCGCCGGAGAGCTGCGACGGGCGGTGGGCCGCGTGGCTTCCCATGGACAGCAGGTCCAGGAGATCGCGTGCCCGGGCGTGTCGCTCAGGGTCGCGGCGCCGTGCATACGCCACATTCTCCAGCGCCGTCATGTGCGGGAACAGCGCATACTGCTGCATGACGTAGCCGATGCGGCGCCTGCGGGCGGGCACGTTCCGCGATGGTCCGCCGGTGTCGCGCCGGTAAACGGTCTGACCCTCGAGTGCGATCTCCCCCGAGTCCGGACGGGCCAGGCCGGCGACGATGTTGAGCAGCGTCGTCTTACCCGCACCCGAGGGTCCGAAGAGCACCATGACCTCATTGTCCGCCTCGAGGTGCGCCTCCACCACCAGGGCCGGAAGCCGCATGCGCACGTTGACGCGCAGGGCGGGCACGCGCGCGGCAGGTCGGGTCTCCATCACGCGTCCACGGCCCGGGTGCCCTGCACGGCGCGTCCGTCGGCGTCCCGCTCGAGATGGGCAACGGCCAGCAGGCTCAGGAACGCGAGGACGCTCGTCAGGAGGACGAGGGTATGGGCGTCCCCGTAGCGGCCGGCCTGAACGGCATCGTAGATGGCCAGCGGCATCGTCTGCGTGCGTCCCGGGATGCTGCCGGCCACCATGAGCGTGGCGCCGAACTCGCCGAACGCCCGGGCCGCGCCGAGCACGATGCCGGCGACCACCCCGCGCCGGGCGAGTGGCAGCGTGATGCGCGCCATCACCTCCCACTCGCCGGAGCCGCAGATCCGGGCGGCGTCCTCGAGGACGGGGTCCACGCTGGCGATGGCGGCCTTCGCACTCTTCACCATCAGGGGCAGACCCACGATGGCAGAGGCCAGCGCCGCGCCCTGCCAGGTGAAGAGCAGATGCACGCCGGCCCGCGCCAGCGGACCGGCCTCGCCCAGGCCCATCAGCAGGTAGTAGCCCACGACGCTGGGTGGCAGGACGAGGGGCAGGAGGATCAGCGTTTCCAGCAGGACGCGCCCGGGAAACCGCCGGCGGGCGAGGAGCCAGGCGAGGGGCAGGCCGACGGTGATGATAGCCGCTGTGGCCACGATCGTGACGAGGGCGGAGAGCTGGAGCGGGCTCACGGCAGGATGAACCGGTGGCGGTCCAGGATGGCCCGGCCCTCCGGGCCCGTCAGGAACTCGAGGAACGCCGATGCAGCGCCGCCGTTGTGCGTGCCGGCGACGATGGCGGCCGTCTGCGCCAGCGGGTCGTGCAGCGAGGCGGGCACCACTGTCCAGCGGTGATGTGAGGAGTCCATGAGGGAGAGCGCAACGATGGCTGCGTCCACGGCCTGGTTCTCCGCGAACTGCACCGCCTGCCGGACGTTCTCCGCCAGGACGAGGCGCCTGGCGATGTCGGCGTGGACCCCTGCGTTCACCATGGCCTGCAGGGCCGCCCGTCCGTACGGGGCATGCTCCGGACTGGCCAGCGCGACACGGGTGAAGCCCGCCTCGCGGAGGGCCTCGATGCGCGACGGGGGGTCCGGCTGGCGGCCTGCCAGAAGCACCAGCACGCCGTACGCGTAGATCACCGGTGAACCGGTCTCGATCCGCTGCGCCGCCGCCAGGCGGTCCACCCAGGCGGCGTCGGCGGACAGGAAGACATCCACGGGGGCGCCCTGCAGGATCTGCTGCGCGAGCTGTCCCGACGAGCCGAGCGTCGCCACCACCCGCTGACCGGTGGCGGCCTCGAACGCCTGCGCCAGCTCCGGCATGGCGCCGGCGAGGTCGGACGCCGCAGCCACGACCAGATCGGATCCGGATCGGGTGGTGCAGGCGCCCAGCGCCACTGCGCACGCGAGGAGGATGATCTTCATGGCGTGATTCTACGACCGGGACGCGCCTCGGGGAACGGCGCGCCGCCGCTACTCGTGACGGAGGGCCTCGATGGGATCCAGCCGCGATGCCTTCCACGCCGGGTAGAACCCGAAGAAGAGCCCACCGCCGCGGACACGGTGACGGCCGCGATCATGGCCCCTACCGAGAAGAGCGCGGGCCAGCCGGCGTAGCGGGCGATGAGCTCCGTGGCCAGTGCGCCGAGGAGGATGCCGCCGATCCCGCCGAGCAGGCACAGGATAAGGGACTCGTTGAGGAACTGGAGCAGGACGTCACGGCCGCGCGCGCCCACCGATAGCCGGAGCCCGATCTCCCGCGTGCGCTCCGTCACGCTCACGAGCATGACGTTCATGATGCCGATGCCACCCACGAGGAGGGAGATGGCGGCGATGGAGGCGAGCAGGAACGTCATGACGCGGGAGGTCTCAGTCGCCATCTGCGCCACCTCCTCCTGCGTCTGCACGGTGAAGTCGTCCTCCTGGCCGGGCGCGAGGCGGTGCCGCTCCCGCAGCAGGTCCGTGATCTTCTCCCGCGCCACGCCCATGGCCGCCTGGTCGTACACCTGGACGTTGATGACCATGGCGTGCGACCGGCCGGAGATGCGCTGGAACGCCGTCGTGTAGGGGACGATGACGATGTCGTCCTGCACCGAGCCCATGAGGGACATGCCCTTGCGCTCCAGCACGCCGACGACGGTGAGGGGCAGGCCCCGCACACGGATGGTCTCGCCGATGGGGTCCGAGCCCTCGAACAGCTCGTCCACAATGGTCTGACCCACCACCGCCACGAGGGCGGCCTGGTCGACGTCCTCCTCCGTGAACATTCGACCGCTGTCCAGGGGCCAGCGCCGGATCTGCAGGTAGTCCGCGGACTGGCCGTAGATCCGGGTGGCCCAGTTGCCGCTGCCGTGGACGACAACGCGCTGTGAACGGACCTCCGGGCTCGCGGCGATGATCTCGGGGATCTCGTCCCTGAGGGCGATGGCGTCCTCCACCGTCAGGGTGTTCGCGCTGCCGCCGCCTATGCTCACGCCGCCCAGCGAGCGTGCCCCCGGAAAAACCAGCACGACATTCTGGCCG
>DATHVO010000062.1:0-9765 GCA_035461265.1 Longimicrobiales bacterium | reverse complement strand
GGTGGGACCCTGATGCGAAACGGCGCGCGGCCCGGGATCCCGGCCGCGCGCCGAGGTTCGCCACGCTCTGCTTTCCTGTCCTGCCGGCGGCGCCGGCTGTCGGCGCCGGTGGCGCCGCGGGCCGGATCAGCCCGCGCGCGTAAACACCGGCGCCACGACGTCGACCGTCTGCTCTACTGCGGGAAGGCTGCCGTCACTCGCGTGCCGCTCGATCTGCGACTCCGCCATCCAGCCCATCATGAGCGCCACCGCCGCCGCGATGAGCGACCACTTCACCACCTTCTGATCCCAGTCGGACCGCATCACGTTTCTCCGGATCATCCTTCCCTCCCGTCTGCGCCGCCGGCGCCATCTATGTCATCTCGCCGGTCCGAACCGGCGCTCTCACACTGTTGGACGCCATCCATCGCGAAAAGGTTTGCATCGACGTCCGAACCTCCCTACGACGCCGATCCCGCCGCAGTTTCACGGCGCAGGCGCTACTGCACTTCGATGCGGTCTATGTGGTCCAGGCGATTGAACTTACGGGAGAGGTAGCGGTTGCCGTGGGAGAGGATGCAGCCGAAGGCGGGGCCGCGACCCTGCGGCTGAGTCTCGCCGTAGCCGCTGTGCAGACGGTACAGGACGCCCATGCCGTCGATCACCCGGCCGATGGGGGCGAAGCCCTGCTCGTCGAGCATCACGTTTTCCGCGTAGTTGAAGAAGAGCTGTGTGGTGCGGCTGTCCGGGCCGGCCTTCGCGTACGTCAGCGTGCCCGTCCTGTTGCTCGCCCTGCGCGGGTCGTCGGGCATGGGCTGGCCGTGCCAGACGCTGTCGATGGCAGGCCGGCCGCTCATCCCGAACTGTGCCGCGAAGCCCGGCAGCACGCGGAAGAAGCGGGACCCGTCGTAGAAGCCGTGCCGGGCCAGGTTGTAGAACCGATACGCGCCCATGGGCGCCCAGGCCCGGTAGATCCGCACCGTCACGTCGCCCTGCGTCGTGACGAACCGCACGTCGAACGAATCGGGCGGCACGTCCTTCAGTGCCTGCGCGTCGGGGTCCAGCAGCACGTGATCCGCCGGCACGTCCTGCGGCGGCCTCGGCCCGCACGGGTCGGATGTGCAGGCCCCGAGGAGCGCGCAGCACAGCACGGCCGCGGCCGTCCGTATGCGGGCGGGCAGGCCGGTGTGCGCGATCACGCCGGCGGCAGCGGCTCTTCCCGGTGCTCGAACACCACGCCGTGCCGGGCGAGGTCGTCGAGCATGAACGCCGCACAGCCGGGCTCCGCTCCCAGCATCTCCGGCGGCGTGATCCCCGGTCGTGCGTAGCGGCCGGCTGCGACGAGACGGACCGCCGCGGTGCACGTATAGCCCGTGGTCCGGGCCATGGACGACGTGTCCGTCGCCGCGTCGTAGCGGTCCAGCAGGTCCCACGTGTGCCGCACGCGCCCGCCGTCCGTCGTCCCCTCCACCACGATGCGCATCACCGTGATGTCCGCCTCGCCTTCCGCGAAGCGCCACGCGTCGAAGAGCAGTCGCGACGTGACGTCGATGGGACGGACGGCGGACCCGTCCGCCAGCGGCAGGACGGACTCCCCGAAGAAACCCGTCTCCCGGAGCATGCGCATGCGCTCCGCGTGGCCGGGGTAGCGGAGCGTCTTCTCCACCATGTCCGCGGGGCCGGGCATCGTCCGGAGCAGCGTCCGCAGGCCGTCCGTGTTGAACGCCTCCAGCGTGCCCATGCCCGGGAGGTCCACCAGCTCCGTATCGGACAGCGCCGGCATGGTGACCTCCCTGCCGCCGCGGCGGAAGCGTGCCGGCCGGGTGTACTCCGCGAGGACATCGATGGGTGAGAACGGCGCGCGGTACTCGTACGGCCAGGTCCGCATCACGGGCAGGCCGCCGACCGCGCACCAGAACCGTTCCACGCTGTCCAGCTCCGCGGCATGGCGGCCCAGGATGAGGTTGCTGCAGCCCGGCGCGACGCCGCAGTCCACGATGGCGATGCAGTCGTTCGCCCGGGCCAGGGCATCGAGCTCGAAGGCGTCCTCCTCGAAGAACGAGATGTCCACGACATCCCGGCCGGCCTCCAGCACCGACCTGAGCGTGGCGAAACCCATGGGGCCGGGGACGGCGCCCACGACCAGGTCCGCGTCGGCGACGAGTTCGCGGAGCGCGCCCGCGTCGGCTGCATCCGCACGCGCCGTCCGGAGCGAGGGTGTGCCCGCGAGCCCGGCGAGGCGATCCGCTGACGTGTCCGCCACGACGACGTCGAACTCGCCGGCCAGGTCCCTTGCCATGGCGGAGCCGACCCGCCCCGCACCGAGGAGGAGTATCCGCTTCACTGCGTCCCGTTTCATGTGTCGTGATCTCCTGCGTGCAGTCGCCGGTGTGCGCGTGGCGCGCCGGCAAATATACGGACGCCCGTCGCGGCGCGCCTCACGTGAACAGGTCGCCCTGTTCCCGCAGGAGCGCCGGGTCTGCCGGTGTGATGCCGAGCCACTGCTGCAGGGCGCGGGCGCTGTCCGGGCTGTGGCCGAGGTAGTCGTTGTTGAAGTACGCGTAGACGATGGGCTTCGCCGCGCCGCGAATCGTGGCTGCCCACGCGCCCAGGTCCTCCGTCCGCTGCCCGACAATGCTCTCGTTCAGGCGCTGGTGGCGGGGCGCACCCATCCAGCGGAGGTACTGGAAGGCGCCCGGCGCGGCTGCCGCCACCTCCCGCGCCGCCGGGTCCGCCAGCCACGGCCCGACGCTCACGGCCATGGCCACGCCGTTCTCCGACAGCAGGTCCGCCGTGCGCGCATCGAACCACGCCGGGTCGCGGAACTCCACCGCGAACTCGATCTCCCGGGGCAGGCCCCGGACGAAGCTCTCCACCGCCGGCCTCTCCGACACGCCCATGTCCGGTGGCAGCTGGACGAGCAGGGCGCCGAGTTTCTCACGGAGCAGCGATGCGCGGTCGCAGAACTCGAACAGGATGCCCTCCGCGTCCACGAGGCGGGCATCATGCGTGATGTCCCGCGGCAGCTTCGCCGTGAAGACGAAGTCGTCGGGCGTCCGTTCGTACCAGGACCGGAAACGATCACCGGGCGGCATGGCGTAGAACGTGGAGTCCACCTCCACGGTGTCGAAGACCCGGCTGTACAGCTCGAGGCGGTCGCCGGACCGGGTGCCGGGCGGATAGAACACGCCGCCCCAGGCGTCGTAGTTCCAGCCCTGCGTCCCGATGCGGTACCGCTGGCCGGCCGGCATCAGTCGCTCCCCGTGCGGATCAGCGCGGCCACCATGCCGGCTCGCCGCCGGGTTTCCACTTGATGTTGCAGCCCAGGCTCGGCTTCTGTTCCGTCGCCACGGGCCGTCCGTCCAGGACCGCGTCCAGCGCGGCACGGAGGTCCCTCCCCGTCACGGGCACGTCGCTGCCGGGACGGCTGTCATCGAGCTGGCCGCGATAGACGAGACGGCGGCTCCCGTCGAACAGGAAGAAGTCCGGCGTGCACGCGGCGCGGTACACCGCCGCCACCTGCTGCGTCTCATCGAACAGGTACGGGAAGGTGTAGCCCGCCTCGGCCTTCTCCCGGCGCATGGCCGGCGGCGCATCGTCGGGGTACTGCTCCGCGTCGTTGGCATTGATGGCGACGATGGCGACGCCACGTGCGTCGTAGTCGCGCCCGAGGCGCGCGAGCTCCGCCCGCACGTGCTTCACGAACGGGCAGTGGTTGCAGATGAACATCACCAGCAGGGCTGGCGCCCCGGCGAAGTCGTCGATGGAGACCGTGGCGCCGTCGGTGTCCGGCAGCGAGAAGGCCGGGGCCGGCGTCCCCAGCTCGAGCATCGTCGATGGTGTGCGTGCCACTGTCCACCTCCAAGGTACGCCGCCGAACGTCACGACGGCCGTCATCCCGCCTGCCAGAATACGCCGGCCCGCCCGGTGACGCCAACGCACGGCGCGGAACCATCCCGCCGGTGCCGGTGTCAGGAAGGAAGATCCCGGCGGGCGGCCGGACCGCCCCTTGCATTGCCTGCGCGACCGTCTCCATCGGAGGAACGAACATGCGAAACACGCTGACCGCCATCGCATGCGCCGCCGCCCTCGGCGTCGGCATCGGCGCGGGCCAGGCATTCACGGGGCGTGCGCCGGCCGGCGTCCATGCGGGTGCGACGGACGCGGCGGTCCAGCCGTCGGCCGGCGCCGCGCTCACGCCGGAACAGACCATCATCGACGTGACCCGGCGGGTCTCACCCGCCGTGGTGAGCATCTATTCCCGCGGCGGTTCCGGCTCCGGCGTGATCATCCGCCAGGACGGCGTGGTGCTCACCAACGCGCACGTCGTGGGAAACATGGCGCAGGTCACCGTCGTCCTCGCCACGGGCGAGGAGCACGCGGGCCAGGTGCTGGGGCGGGACCGCGGGATGGACCTGGCCGTCGTGCGGATTCAGCCCAGCGAGCCGTTGCCCACGGCGCCACTCGGCGATTCCGACCAGCTCCAGGTGGGCCAGTCCGCCATCGCCATCGGCAATCCCGTCGGCTTCGAGCGGACGGTGACCACCGGCATCGTCTCCGCCCTCAACCGCACCCTCGGCGCCGGCCTCGAGGAGCTGATCCAGACGGATGCCGCCATCAACCCGGGCAACTCGGGCGGGCCGCTCCTGGACTCCAGCGGCCGGGTCATCGGAATCAACACCGCCGTCCTCCGCGACCTGCCCCGCGGGCCGACACTCGTGGGCCTCGGGTTCGCGGTCCCCATCAACCTGGGCCGCGACGTGGCCGAGCAGCTCCTCACCACCGGCCGGATCGTCCGGTCGTACCTGGGCGTGAGCTACCGCGACATCACGCGGGAGATGGCGCAGCAGTTCCGGCTGACGACGCAGGAGGGCGTGATCCTGGAGGTGGTGGAGCCGACCAGCCCGGCCGGTACGGCCGGACTGCGACGCGGCGACATCATCGTGTCCGCCGGCGGCACTGCGGTTCGTCAGGGAGGGGACCTGAGGCGGGTGCTGCGGGAGACGCGGCCGGGTACGACCCTCGACATCGTGGCGATCCGGGGCGGTTCGCGCTTCAACGCCCGGGCCCGGCTGTCGGCCCGTGAGCTGAGCTGAGGCGGACTACTCCAGCCGCGATGCGGCCTGCTTCCGCGCCGACGACAGGTAGCCGGGCTTCAGGTCCAGCAGGTTCGCGATCTTGCGGAGCACGTAGCTCTCGTGGCGGGCAATGCCGCCGTCCGTCAGCACGAGGCCCCACATGATCTCCGCGAGCAGCGTCTTCTGGCCGAGGTCGTAGCTGTCCCGGATCAGCGACGTGAACTGGTACAGGTCGATGGCGCGGGCGCGCTCGGCCTCCGCCAGCTCGATGAGCGCTTCCGCCGTTTCTTCGTCCAGCGCGAAGTGGCGCTGCATCACCGCGCCGATGTGCAGACGCTCACTGTCGGAGAAGTGGTCATCGGCGTACGCGATCTCCAGGAGCAGCGCGCACGCGGCGACGTGGAGGCGCTGCCGTGCCTCCGTCTCCAGTTGCTCGTCCTGGCCGTTCCCGTTCGACCGGCCGGTCGGCGGAGCCATCTGCTCCGCGAATATTCGACGTATCGCGTCTCTCACTGCAGCCTCCTGCGGATCTCTGCCGCAATGTGGGCCGCGCCGGGCGTCGCCGCCAGAGGCGGCGGCGGATCGTGACGCTTCAGTTGCCGGCCTGCAGCTCGGCCGCCACGCGCTCCGCCGCCCGCCACACCCTGAGCAGGTTGCCGCCCCACAGCTTCCGGATCTCCTCGTCCGTGTAGCCCCGCCGCACCAGCTCCAGCGTCACGTTGAACGTCTCCGCGGCACTGCCCCAGCCCGCCACACCGCCGCCGCCGTCGAAGTCGGAGCTGATGCCCACGTGGTCGATGCCCATGAGGCGCACGGCGTAGTCGATGTTGTCCACGAATTCCGCCACGGTCACCGGCGCCCAGCGCGCCTCGATCTCCGCCATGCCCGCGGCATAGCGCTCGCGCTCGGCCGCCGACAGGTCCTGCGCCCGCCGCCGGCCCTGGCCGATATCGAACTCCGCGCGCAGCGCCTGGATCGCCGCCTGCCGCTCCTGCGGCATGTCACGGACGAAGCTGCCCAGCGCCACCGTCTGCATGACACCACCCGTCCGGGCCAGGGCGAGCATCATCTCGTCGTCCATGTTCCGCTCCGTCCGGGCAATGGCGCGTACGCCGGAGTGGGACGCGATGAGCGGTGCGCGGCTGACCCGCGCCAGGTCCAGCACCGTGGCCTTCGACGCGTGGGACACGTCCACCATGATCCCCAGCCGGTTCATCTCCGCCACCACCGCCTCGCCGAGAGCGCTGAGGCCGCCGTGCTCCGGGCCGTCGTCGCCCAGGCGCGCGTCCGCGAGCCAGGAGTCCGCCAGGTCATTGTGGCCGTTGTGCGTCAGCGACATGTACCGCCCGCCCAGGGCGTGGAACTCCGCCAGTGCCGACAGGTCGCGGCCCATGACGAACCCGTTCTCGATGCCGATGGCCGCGACGAGGCGGCCGGCGGCGTGGATCCGCTCGACGTCGTCCGCCGTGTACGCCAGCTCGATGAGCTCCGGGCACAGCTCCGTGGTCATGCGCCGGATGCCGGCGAACTTCTGCATGGCGCCCGCCCGGGCCGCGGCGTAGGTCTCCGGCGTCCGCTCCGCCTGGCCCACGTAGACGATGAAGAACGCCGCGTCCAGCCCGCCCGCCCGCATCTTCGGGACGTCCACCTGCCGGTTCAGCGCATTGCACGCGTTGTACTCGGACGTGCCGAAGTTGAACGGGATGTCCGCATGCGTGTCGATGGTGATGACCGCCGCGTGGACGCGCTGCGCCCGCTCCACGACGGATTCCGACGCCTGCGCCCGGGCCGGTGCAGGTGCCGCGGCGGACAGGACGCCGAGGGCGTGGATCACCCACGCGGCAGGCAGGAGTCGAACGATGCGAAGACCGGACAAGACGTGACCTCCGTGGAGGGAGTGGATCGGGAAGGTAACCCGCGCGACGCCGGCCACACCAGTTGCCCGGGACCCGCGGTTCCGGTATCCATACTCCATCCCGCGTCCCCGTGATCCGAAGGCCTGGCCCATGCGCAAACTGATGGCAGCACCCCTGTGCACGCTCCTCGCGCTGCTGCTGCCTGTGCCGCCGGCGACGGCGCCGCTCCACGGACAGGCGACCGTGGAGAGCGACGGCGCGGCTGCACTGGGCGTGGCGCTGCGGCGGCTGGGCACGACGAAGCGCGTCCTCATGATCGCCGCGCATCCGGACGACGAGAACACGGCCCTCATCGCTGAGCTCGCCCTTGGCGACGGCGCCGACGTCGCGTACCTGAGCCTCACGCGGGGCGAAGGCGGGCAGAACCTCATCGGACCCGAGCTGCAGGAGGGTCTGGGACTGATCCGGTCGGAGGAGCTGCTCGCCGCCCGGCGGCTGGACGGCGCCCGCCAGTTCTTCACCCGGGCCTACGACTTCGGGTTCTCGAGGTCGGCCGACGTCACGTTCCGGCACTGGCCGCGCGACACTCTGCTGGCGGACGTCGTGGAGGTGGTGCGCAGGTTCAGGCCGGACATCATCGTCTCCATCTTCAGCGGCACGGCGGCGGACGGCCACGGCCAGCACCAGGCGGCGGGGGCCATGGCGCGGGAAGCGTTCACCGCCGCCGCGGACCCAGCGCGCTTTCCCGAGCAGCTGGCCGGGGGACTGGCGCCGCACGCGCCGGCCTACCTGTTCCAGTCCCTCTGGCGTGCGCCGCCCGATGCACCGCTGCGCCTGGCCACGGGTGACCTCGATCCGCTGTTCGGCCGCTCCCGCTTCCAGATCGCCATGCAGAGCCGGAGCCGGCACCGCTCCCAGGACATGGGACGCGCCGAGCCCATCGGCCCCCAGGCCAGCTCCCTCACGGTGGTGGCCGGGCCCTTCCCGGACGGCGCACGCTCCCTGTTCGCGGGACTCGATACCACCCTCGTCCAGCTCGCGCGGCGTGCGGGCGTTCCCGCCGCGACGCTCCGGAGCCTGCAGCAGTACGAGGCGGCGGTCGCCGCCGTCCGCGACGCGTTCAACCCGCTCCGCCTCCACGACATCGTGCAGCCCCTCGCCCGCGCCGTATCGCTCCTCGATGACCTGGACCTGCCCGACGGCGAGGCCGGCCTCCCGTTGCGTACCGCAGTGAGCACCGAGCGCATCGAGGCGGCCGACGCCCTCCGCCAGGCGGCGGGCATCGTCGTGGACGTCGTGAGCGACACGCAGCACCCGGTGGCAGGCGAGGCCTTCCATGTGACGGCGACGCTGTGGAATGGCGGCGCCTCGCCCGTCACCATTCGTGACATGGCCCTGGCCGCTCCACCCGGATGGTCCGTCCGGCCTGATGCCGACGCCGGTGTCGCCGCGGGGAACTCCACCGTCGGGTCCGCCGGCACGGCCCGCGTCGTGCCGCCGAACACCGTGGTCCGCACGCGGTACGTGGTCACTCCGCCCGCCGACGCGGCGCCGACGGAGCCCTACTTCCTCCGGACGCCGCGGGACGGTTCCCTCTACCGCTGGCCCGTCGCCGATTCCCTGCGCGGCGCGCCCTTCGAGCCGGCCCCCGTACGCGCCCTGCTGCGCATCGACGCGGGCGCCGACATCACGGTCCGCCGCGACGCCGAGTACGTGGACGTGGACAAGGCGGTCGGCGAGTCTCGCCGTCCGCTCCTCGTCGTCCCCGCCATCACGGTCGCGCCGGAGCCCCGCATCCTCGTCATCCCCGCCGATCGCGCCGGCGCGAGGATCGTGAACGTGACCGTGGCGTCCGCCGCGGGCTCGCCCGTGGCCGGGACACTGCGCCTCGACGCGCCCGCCGGCTGGAGCGTCGAGCCCGGCCACGCGGAGATGCGGCTCGACCGCCGCGGCGACAGCCGCATCGTGCGCTTCACCGTGACACCGCCGGCCGGCCACGCCGGCCACGCCGAGCTCCGGGCCAGCTTCGACTCCGACCGCGGCACGTTCGATCGCGCCCACGCCCTCATCGACTACCCGCACATACGGCCCCACGCGCTCTACCGGGACGCCACCGTCGCCACGGCACTGTTCCCCGTCCGCATCGCTGATGGACTCCGCGTCGGCTACATCGAGGGTGCCGGCGATGACGGGGCGCTGGCCCTGCGCCAGCTCGGCGCCGACGTCCACGTCCTCGACGCCGACCACCTCGCGGCCGGCGACCTCGCGGGCTTCCACGCCATCGTCGCGGGCATACGGGCGTACGAGGTGCGGCCCGATCTCATCGCGCACAACCAGCGCCTGCTCGACTACGCTCACGGCGGCGGGGCGTTCATCGTCCAGTACAACAAGTACGAGCTCGTCGAGGGCGGGTTCATGCCCTTCCCGGCGACCATGAGCCGACCCCACGGGCGGATCACCGACCCCGCGGCTCCCGTCACGCTCCTCGAGCCCGCGCACCCGGCCCTGGACGGGCCCAACCGCATCACGAGCGCCGACTTCGACGGATGGGTCCAGGAACGCGGCCTCTACTACCTCGCGTCGTGGGACGACCGCTACACACCGCTACTCTCCATGGCCGACCCCGGGAGCGAGCCCCTCAGCGGCGCCCTCATCGCCGGACGCGTCGGCAATGGCTGGTACGTGTACACCGGGCTCGCCCTCTTCCGGCAGCTCCCCGAGGCCGTCCCCGGCGCCTGGCGCCTCCTCGCCAACCTCGTCTCACTCGGCCGCTGATCCGCCGCGTACCACCCGCGGATCCGCCCGCCCGGCTTGTCCGGCACGGCACAATCCGCCACGTTCCGTTGTATGCA
>DATHVO010000061.1:0-10323 GCA_035461265.1 Longimicrobiales bacterium | reverse complement strand
GAGAGATCCGTTCGCAATCACGTCCAGAACCACGCGGCCGCCCGCATCGGCGCCCTCCGGGAGGAAACCGAGCTTCTCCGCCTCGGCCATGGTCAGGGCCGTGCTCAGCGAGACCCGGCCCGCCGGCTCGGCGAGGTCGTGGATGCTGAACGCCGCCCGGAGCGGCTCGCCCAGCAGGCGACCCGTGATGCCGGTCGTACTGACGGAGTCCAGCGAGAACGCCACGACGCCGGCGATCCCGTCGGCGATGGTGCCGTGTCGCCCACGGGCCAGCGCCACGTCCTCCAGCCGCAGCGTGCCCGCGACGTCCGGCACGGCGCCGCCACCGGCCCGGCCCCGGGCCGTCGCGTCCACGGACACCCTGCCCGCCGCCCCCTCCAGCGCCTCGCCGCCGCCGTCCAGCACGGTCCGGGGCAGCGAAGCGATGAGACGGGCCACATCCACGCTGCCCGTGCTGGCGACCAGGTCCAGGGAGCGGGTAGCCGGATCGGCCACGCCCGACACGCTGCCCGACAGGGTCATGGCGAGTTCCTGGACGGTGAGGGTCAGGCGGTCGAGGTCGAGGCGATCACGGGCGCGGTCCAGGTCCGCGCGGTGGTCGATACTGACGGCCACGCCCCGGAGGGGCCACGCCAGCCGGCCGGGCAGCTCCGCATCCACGCCCGCCACGGCTATGGCGCCATCCAGCATGATCCGCTTCAGTTCGCCCCCCTCCACCGTGCCCTCCGCGGCGAGGTGCTGCTCGATGCCGGACAGGCGGACCGCCGTCCCGTCGCGGGCGTCGCGGAACGAGAGCAGGCCCTGCTTCACACGGAGCCGGCTGATGTCGATCTCGACGTCGCCGCCGCCGTCACCTCCGGCGTCCGAACCGTCGAGCTGCGGCAGGTTCGACGTCCCGTCCTCCGCGATGTCGATGTAGATCTCGGGCCGGTCGATGACGATGTGGTCGATGATGATCTGACGGCGCAGCAGCGGAAGGAGCCGTGGCCGCAGCTCGAGGCGGTGCGCAGACGCGAAACGCGCCGTGTCCGGGGCCGTGCGCGGGCCGCCGATGCGCACGTCCTGGAGCGCAACTGCGGGCCGCGGCAGGAACTGGACCCGGAACCGCCGCACCTCCACATCGCGGTCGAGGGCCGCGGCGGCGCGCGCTGCCGCGAAAGACCCCACCCGTTCGGCTGGCAGCAGCAGCATGACCGCCCCGGCCAGGACCAGGAGCAGCCCGAGGATCGCGCCGGCGATGATGAGCAAACGTCGCATTGATTTCCGCCCGTGTTCTGTGCACGTGCTGATAACCCGGCGGGGACGTGACGGGTCCGCCTGCCGGCACGTGGCGCCACACCGTACCGGCCGCCCGTCCAAACCTATGGGGTCGTCCGGCGGTGCGCCCGCCCGTTGCATGCGCGGCCGTCACCCATCAGATTCGGAGGATCGCGAGTTGCCGGACCTGTATCCCGACATTACCGGAGGCTGGTATGCGACTGCACCCGAATGGGCGCACGGCGCCTGATCCGTCATCGTACCTGGCAATCCTGTCCACGGCGTGCATGGCCGTCGTGCTGGCGGTTCTCTTCGCCGCCGCGCCTGCGGCGGGGCAGGATCACCACCATCCGGCTGGCGACGCCGGCCAGCTGGGCCGCGTCGAGTTCTCCGTGAGCTGCAGCCCGGCGGTTGCGCCACGCTTCGAGCGAGCGGTGGCGATGCTGCACTCCTTCTGGTTCGAGGCGGCGGAGACCGCATTCGGCGAGATCATCGCGGAGGAACCGGGCTGTGCCATGGCGCACTGGGGCCGCGCCGTGGTCCTCATGGCGAACCCGATGGCGCGTGCGGCGCGTCCGGCGGCAGCGCTCCGGGAGGGCCTGGCCGCGGCGGAGCGGGCCCGGGAGCTTGCCGCATCGGCGACGCACCGCGAGCAGATGTACGCGGATGCAGCCGTCGCGTTCTACACGGACCCGGACGGCCGCAGCCACGGACAGCGGATGGAGGCGCTCGAGGGCGCATTCGAGGCACTCCACCGAGCGCATCCCGAGGACATGGAGGCCGCCATCTTCTACGCGCGTACTCTCGTGGCCAACGCGCCCCCGGACGACCAGACGTTCGGGCGGCAGCTGAAGGCGGCGGAGATTCTGGAGCCGCTTTTCGAGGCGCATCCCGACCACCCCGGCCTCGCGCACTACCTCATCCACGCGTACGACGCACCGCCCATCGCGGATCGGGGACGGGACGCGGCCTTCGCCTACGCCTCCATCGCGCCGTCCGCACCACACGCGCTGCACATGCCGTCGCACATATTCACGCGGCTCGGCTACTGGGACGAATCAATAGAGACGAACGCGCGGTCGGCGCAGGCCGAGCCCGACCCCGACGCGGCGGTCCATCCCATGGACTACATGGTGTACGCCTTCCTCCAGCAGGGTCGCGACGCCGAGGCGAAGGCCGTGGTGGACCGCGCCATCGAGCTGCCGGACCGGTTCTACGATGGCCTGCTCGGCTACAACTTCGTGGCCATGCCCGCGCGGTACGCGCTGGAGCGGGGTGCCTGGTCGGATGCCGCGGCGCTGGAGTTGCCGACGGGCGGACTGCCATACGTGGAGGCCGTCACCCGGTTCGCCCGGGCAGTGGGTGCGGCGCGGAGCGGCGATCCCGACGGCGCACAGGCGGATGCGGATGCGCTGGCCGGGCTGAAACGCGCGCTGGACGAGCGCGGCGACGCGGAGTGGGCCGTCCGGGTCGAGGCGCAGCGGCTCGCTGCTGTCGCGTGGATCGCGTTCGCCCGCGGCGACCGGGAGGAGGCCGTGCAACTGGCCGCAGCAGCAGCCGACCTGGACGAGTCCGTCGAGAAGAGTCCCGTGACCCCGGGTCCCATCCTGCCGGCCCGGGAACTCCAGGCTGACATGCTCATGGAGATGGGGCGGCACGCCGAGGCGGCGGCGGCGTACGCGAAGACGCTGAAGCGGGAGCCCCGCCGGGCGCGCTCGCTCTACGGTGCGGCGCGGGCGGCGGAGCTCGCCGGCGACCGCGATGCGGCGACGGCACGCTACCGGGAGCTGCTCGAGGTCATGGAACACGCAGACGCGACGCGTCCCGAGACCCGCGCGGCCCGGAGCTTCCTCGGCGGCTGATCCGGGACTCCGCCGGGTCGCGTCGCCTCAGCGCACCCGGCGGATCCGCATGCTGGACGGCTGGCCATCGCCCACCCTGGCGCCGGGACAGGTGGACTCCGCGGTTCCGCCTTCCCGGACCCAGCCGCCCGGCACGCCCCGGTCCGCGCACACTTCCAGCACCGTGCCCACGGTGCGGTCGGCGTAGCGTACGATGGTCGCGGCGGTGTACGGATCGTCGGCGTCGCGGGGCGGCGGGCACTCGTCGCCGCCGTGCAGGTATGCGACGGGGATCCAGCCACCCGGCACGCGGCCCCGGCAGACCTGGGCGTAGGCCGGATTGGTGTCGCGCATCACATCGCCGCTGGCTGGTCGGGGGTACGGCGTCATGCCGTCGTCTCCCGGGATGCCGGCGGGTCCCCCGCCGGTGGATGCCCGCGGCTGGACGGATACGCACGATGCCACGACGAGCAGGCATGCGGCCAGGGTAGCGACGGGTCGGACGTGCATGGTCGGCTCCTTCTGCGTTTCGTGCATCACCGCCGCAGCAGCCCGCACGCGGTCAGTCTCACATGTCCGGGACGAACATGATATGGGCGTTCGGCGCGCCAGGGAACATGAGCCACGGCGTGTTCTTCGCCGGGGTCGTCGGCAGCCCCGTGGACTCGGCGGTGGCGAAGGGGATGTAGACGACGTACAGCGGCTGGGCGCCCTTCACTTCGCCGGATTCCCGGTCGACACTGTCCGCGGGCGCCGTCAGGCTGTAGAGGGCCGCGGGTGTCGTGGGCATGGGCAGCGTGCCTGCCCGGATCTCGGCGTAGCGGATGCTGTCCACGTCCTCCGTACGGCCCGCCGCGCGCAGCGCCCGACCCCGCTCCATGAACGGCTCGAGGGAGCGGTGGTAGCATGCCACGTGGTATCGTTCATCGCCGGGGCTGTCGGCCAGGCAGATGAACGGACCGTCGCCCTGACGCAGCTGAACGAGTCCCATGGCGTCCGGCCGGTATCCGAGGACCGTCGCGGCTGCGCGGAACTCCCCGGGGAGCGGTGCCACTGCTGCTTCGATCTGTCGCTCCGGCGACGGGGGTTCGACCTGCGCCGCCAGGGGTTGGGCAAGCAGTGCGAGCGCGGCAAATCCCGGCACGATTCTGAACATGGCCTGGCTCCGGTCAGAAGGAACGTTGGAGGCGATTCATCGATTCGCGAGCCGGCGGTCAGTCCGCCGCTACGTCCGCCCGGCGGGCGCGGGCGCCTTCCCACGCCTCCCGCGCGCCCCCGCGCTGAAGCGCACGCCAGACGTTGGGCGGAGAGAACGGCATGGTGTCCATGCGGACACCCACGGCGTCGTAAATGGCATTCGCGATGGCCGGAATGGACGGGTGGAGCGGGCCCTCGCCCGCTTCCTTCGCGCCGTACGGCCCTTCCGGGTCGTGGGACTCGACGATGAGGGACTCGAGCTCCGGCGTGTCCAGCGATGTCGGGATGCGGTAGTCGAGCAGGGACGCGGCGTTGTGCAGCCCCGCCCGGCCTTCATCCTCGCCCTTGAAGACCTGCTCCTCCATGAGCGCCTCGGCGAACCCCATGTAGGCGCTCCCCTCCATCTGCCCCTCGACGAGGACGGGGTTGAGTGCGCGGCCGCAGTCGTGGGCGATCCAGATGCGGTCCACGGCGACGAACCCCGTCTCGACGTCCACGACGACCTCGGCCACGTGAGCGGTGAAGGAGTACGCCGGCGACGCTCCGATGGTGCCGCCGCGATAGTCGCCGTGGATGTCCTTCGGCGTGTTGTAGTGCCCGACCGTCGCGAGGGTGCCGAGGGCGGCCTCGGCGAGGTTGAATGCTTCGCTGATGGGCATGCGCCTGCCGGTGTCGTGGAGGTCGAACGCCCAGCCGCCGGCGAGGCCCACGCGGGTGGACGGTACGTCCCACTCCGCGGCCACGGCGCCTGCGACCTTCTTCCTCAGCTCCGTCGCCGCCATGACACACGCATTGCCCACCATGAACGTCTCGCGGGACGAGTACGCGCCCAGGTCCACGGGTGTCATGTCCGTGTCCGTGGCGTGGACCCGGATGTAGTCCAGCGGCACGCCCAGCTCTTCGGCGACGATGTATGCCACCATGCTGTTGCTGCCCTGCCCGATCTCGCTGGCGCCGGTGAACACGGCCACGCGGCCGGACCGCTCGACCTGGAGCTGGATGGCCGCCTGCGGCATCTCGTTCGGGTAGATGGGGTAGTTCGTGCCGGAGATGTAGCAGGACCCGGCGACGCCCACGCCCCGCCCGTACGGCATGCGGCGGTGCTTCGACTTCCAGTCCGACGCCCGCTCCACGGCCTCCAGGCATTGCAGGAACCCATTCGAGGTGACGCGCAGCTCGTTGATCGTGCGTGTGCGCTCCCCGATGAAGTTGCGGCGGCGCAGCTCGAAGGGATCGACACCCAGGCGCTCGGCGACCTTGTCGAGCTGCACCTCGAAGGCGAACCGCGGCTGGACGCTCCCGTGTCCGCGCTTCGGACCGCAGGCCGGCTTGTTCGTGTAGACACGCGTCGAATCGAAGCGGTACGTCTCGAACGTGTACGGCGCCGTGAGGAGCTGGCCGGAGTAGTATGCCGTGACCAGGCCGAAGGAGGCGTACGCGCCGCCGTCCAGCAGCAGGTGTCCGTCCACGGCGCGGATGCGGCCGTCCGCGGACGCGCCGGTGCGGTACGACATCTTCATGGGGTGGCGCCCGCGATGCGAGTAGAAGACCTCCTCGCGGGTGTACAGGATCTTCACCGGCCGGCCGCACTTACGGGAGAGGGCGGCCACGCAGAACTCCAGGTCGAACGGCTCCGACTTGCCACCGAACGCGCCGCCCACCGCCGGCTGGACGACGCGGATGCGGGCGACGTCCAGGTCCAGCACGCGGGCGAGCTCGCGGTGGAGGTAGTGCGGCACCTGCGTTGCGCTCCACACCGTGAGCTTCCCCGACGGGTCGAACCAGCCGATGGCGCAGTGGGGTTCGATGGGCGTATGCGTGCTGCCCTGGAAGAAGTATTCGCCCTCCACCACGACGTCCGATCCCGCCAGCGCGCCGTCCACATCGCCGAACTCGAGGCGCACGTGCTTCGTGATATTGCCGTTGGCACGGAGGCTTCCTGCGGGCGCGCGCGCCGGCTTGCCGGCGTCGTGGATCTGCGGCGCGTCGGGCTCGAGTGCGCGCTCCGGCTCCAGTACGGCCTCCAGGATCTCGTACTCCACGCGGATGAGGCGCAGTGCGCGGTTGGCGGTGTCTTCGTCCACGGCCGCCACGGCCGCCACGCCGTCCCCGATGTAGCGTACGCGGTCCACGCACAGCGGGTACTCGTCCCGCGTCCACGGGATGACGCAGTACGTGACCGGCATGTCGCGTCCGGTGACTACGGCGTGCACGCCGGCGAGGGCCTCCGCACCGGACGTGTCGATGGAGAGGATGCGGGCGTGGGGGTGCGGCGAGCGCAGGATCTTGCCGTGGAGCATGCCCGGCAGGACCATGTCGTCCGTGTACACCGTGGCGCCGGTGACCTTGCCGTACCCATCCACCTTGCGATTGCGCCGGCCGATGACGGCGGGCGTCTCGCCATCGAGCTCCCCCGGCGGCACCGCCGAGGCCGCCTGTCGTCCGCGCAGCTCCTCGGGCCTCATGGCTGCCCGGCCGCGTCGCCGTTCACAGACGACGGTGGCGTTCCGGCCTGCCGCGACGCCCCGGCCGCGGGTGCGTCCGTGCCGGCAACCTCCCGGAGCCGCGCCGCCGCCAGCTCCACCGCCTCGTAGATCTTCGTGTAGCCCGTGCACCGGCACAGGTTGCCGCTCAGGGCCTCCCGGATTTCATCACGGGTGGGCGATGTGTTCCGCTGCAGCAGCGCGTGGGCGGACATGAGGACGCCGGGCGTGCAGAAGCCGCACTGCGCACCGCCCGTGACCTCGAAGGCGTCCTGGAGCGGATGCAGCGCCCCGGCCGGCGCGATGCCCTCCACGGTACGGACGTCCCGTCCCTCGGCCTCCCAGGCGGGCGTGATGCACGCCAGCACCGGCGCGCCGTCCAGGAGCACCGTGCACGCGCCGCAGTCGCCCTTGTCGCATCCCTGCTTGGAGCCGGTGAGGCCGAGGGCGTAGCGGAGCGCCTCGAGGAGCGTGTAGTGCGCGGGGATGCCGACGGAGTGCCGGTCGCCGTTCACCTGGAGGTCGATGATTCCGTACATGCGCGCTGTAGCGGGGGCTGCGAAGCGATCCGCTAACGTACAGCGGGACGGAAGTGCGACGCAATCGGCGGCGTCGAGCTTCCAGCGCGGCGGGGGCCGCGTGGTGGCCCTCGTCGCCCGTCGTGCGGGGCGCGCCGTCTGCGGCGAGGGCCGCTCCTTGCGTGCGGCCCGGCGCGCAGGTACGCTCCGGACCATGACCCAGGTGCACGGCGTGATCCTGGCGGCGGGGCGGTCGACGCGCATGTCGGAGCCCAAGCCGCTCCTCGAGGTCGGCGGCGAGACCTTCCTCCGGCGGAGCGCGCGCACACTCCGGCAGGCGGGCTGCGAGCGCGTGCATGTCGTGGTGAACGCGGACGCGGAGTGGGCGGAGGATGCGGTCCGGGGCCTGGACGCGGAGGTCCTGCACAACCCGGATCCGGATTCGGAGCAGGTCGATTCTTTGCGCATCGTCCTTCGTACGCTGCCGGATGACGTGGGCGGCGTACTCGTCCTGCCCGTGGACCTGCCCCTCGTCGCGGCGGAAACCGCGCGCGCCGTGGTGGCGGCGTTCCGGGCCGCACCCGGACCGCTCTTCCTCCCGTTCCACAACGGCGTGGCGGGGCACCCCGTCCTGCTGGGCAGGGAGCTGTTCACCGAAGTGCTGGACTCGCCGCTGGACGAGGGCATCCGCAGCCTGATCATGGAGCACTCCGCCGACCTGCGGGAGGTGGCGGTTACGGATCCGGGCATCCTCATCGACATCGACACGCCGGACGACTACTGGCGCTACATCCAGCAGAAATGACGGACGCCCTGACCGCCGTGGACGAGGCGCGCGCCGTGGTGGCGGTCGCCGACGGCGCCCCGGCCGTCGCGGTGGTCGCGGCCATCGAGCCCGGCGGCCCGGTGCGACGCGTCCTGGTGGACGGGTCCGGCGGCATCCAGGGAGCGCTGGGCGACGCGCGACTCGATGACGCCGCCGTGTGCATCGCACACCGCCTGCTCGGCGGCCCGGACGAAGGGCCGGCGCTCGAGACCGTGGAGCTGGAAGGCCGGAGCTGGCTGCTCTACGCGGAGGCCTACCGCCCGCCGGAGCACCTGGTCATCGTGGGCGCCGGCCACATCGCCGTCCCGCTGGCGGGCCTGGGAGTGCTGCTGGATTTCCGCGTCACCGTGCTGGACGACCGCGAGGAGTTCACGGGGCCCGGACGGTTCCCCGACAGCGCGTCCGTCCTGCGGACCGACTTCGCCACGGACCCGTTCGGCGGCGTCCGGCTCGACGACCGGAGCTACGTCGTCCTGGTGACCCGCGGCCACCGTTGGGACTTCGACTGCCTGCGCCGCCTCGTGGCGGCCGAAGCCCGACCCCGGTACATCGGCATGATCGGCAGCCGGCGGCGGGTGCGGGCTGCATTCCATGCCCTGCTCGAGGCCGGCACGGCGCGTGACCTCCTCGCGGGCATCCACGCTCCCGTGGGTCTGGAGATCGGCGCGGAAACCCCCGGGGAGATCGCGGTGTCCATCGCCGCGGAGCTGGTGGCGGTGCGGCGCTCTGCGGTCGCCGGGTCGCTGGCGTCGCGGGAGCAGGTCCTCGAACGACTGCTGAAGGAGCCGTGATGGACAGCGACGTGTTTGCGGCCGTCATGGCGGCGTCGGAGTCGGGCAGGCGGGTGGCCCTGGCGACCGTGCTGCGGACCCGCGGCTCCGTTCCGCGCCACCCGGGGAGCCGGATGGTGGTGGACCCCGGACGCGGCCTGGTGGGGACCATCGGCGGTGGCTGCGGCGAAGCGGACGTCATCGAGGCAGCGGATGCCGTGCTGCGGGAGGGCCTGCCGCGCATCGTGCGGGTCGAGCTCACGGACGCCATCGACTCGTGGAGCCCCGCGGTGTGCGGCGGCGTCATGGAGATCCTCGTCGAGCCGGTCTGACGACACGCGAGGGTACCGCTCTGCGAACGCCGCACCGGCCGTGGAGGCCGCACAGGCCGTGAATGCCGCGCACGCCACACAGCGCAGCGGGTGCAGTTGCGCGGGCTCCGCAGGGGTATTACCGATTCCCCGGGGCCCGTCTCCGGCCGGGCGCCGCCCACATCCGCAGAAAGCAGAGATGGTGTCGATCTTGGAGAGGGACCGCACGACGGAGCACACGCGAAGGACGAGCAGTTCCACCTGGCGCCGTTACGCCTCCTACATCCTCACACCGCCCGAACTCAACATCGCCTGGCACGACCGCGAGACGGGCGCCCGGGCCTGGCTCGTCATCAACTCCCTCCGGGGCGGCGCCGCCGGCGGCGGGACCCGGATGCGCCTGGGTCTGGACCCGCGGGAGGTCACCTACCTCGCCAAGGCCATGGAGCTGAAATTCTCCATCTCCGGCCCGCCCATCGGCGGGGCGAAGACGGGGATCGACTTCGACCCCTCGGACCGGCGGCGCGGCGAGGTCCTCGAGCGCTGGTACGCCGCCGTGCTGCCCGTGCTCAGGGAACGCTACGGCACCGGCGGCGACCTGAACGTCGACGAAGTGATCGATGTCATTCCCGCCTTCGAGCGGCTGGGGCTTGAGCATCCCCAGGAGGGCGTCGTCCGCGGACACCTGCGTCCCGACGGGAACGCGTTCCGGGAGGTGATCCGGCGGCTACAGACGGGCGTGAAGGCGCCGGTGGACGCCGCCGCCGGGATCGTCGGCATGGAGCTCACCGTGGCGGACATGATCACGGGGTACGGGGTCGCCGCGTCCGTGCGGGACCTGTACGACCGGCAGGGCCGCACGCTGGAGGGGGTACGCGTCCTCCTCGAAGGATTCGGCAACGTCGGCGCGGCCGCCGGCCTCTACCTCGCGAGGTTCGGCGCGGGCATCGTCGCCATCAAGGACGCGTTCCAGACGCTGGTCGATCCCGGCGGCGTAGACGCCGACGGGATGGAGGCGCTGATGCGCCAGCGGCAGAACAAGCTGCTGCCCTCCTCCGACCCCCGCGTCCGTGGCGGCATCGAGCGGTCCCGCTTCTGGAGCGTGCCCGCCGACGTCTTC
>DATHVO010000060.1:0-7276 GCA_035461265.1 Longimicrobiales bacterium | reverse complement strand
GCTCTCATCGCGTTCACTGCATGGTCGCGCTCGCCGGCTGGACCGCGCCGCCGGGACCGTCCCGGCAGCCGCTCCGGCGCGGCGAACGATATCCCGCCCCCCGAGGCGGAGCAACCCCGCCGGCGGGGTCCGCCGACTAGTCTCCCGCCGGCACCGGCAGCGGCTCGCCCGCCGGGCCGGACTCCTCCATCCAGGCGGTGGACGGCGCGAACCGGTCGAGCTTCGTGTAGATGACCGGGATCAGGAACAGCGTGAACACGGCGGACAGCAGCACGCCGCCGATGGTGACCACGGCCATGGGCACGCGGAACGCCGCGCCCGCACCCGACGAGACTGCCTGCGGGATGAGCGCGAAGACGATGGCGATGTTCGTCATGACGATGGGGCGGAGCCGGGCGGGCGCCGCCTGCATCAGCGCGTCGACGATCGTGGCGCCCGCCTGCCGGAGCTGGGCCGTGTAGTCGAGGATCAGGATGGCGTTGTTCACCACGATCCCGACGAGCATGATGATGGCCATCATGCTGAAGATGTTCATGGACGCGCCCCACAGGAACAGGGCGAGGAACGCGCCCACGGCGCCCAGTGGCAGCGTCAGCATGATGGTGATGGGATGGACGAACGACTCCAGGATCATCGCCAGCACGATGTAGGTGAGCGTGATGGCGAGGATCAGCGCCAGGAGGACCGCCGTGATGGACTCCGCGAACGCCTCGTACTCGCCGGTGATCCGGTAGGAGTAGCCCGGCGGCAGCGGCGCCTCCTGCATACGCGCCTCGATGGCCGCCACGGCACCGGTGAGCGCGCCCTGGCCGATGTGCGCGCCGATCTCGATGGTGCGCGCGCGGTCGATGCGCTGGATCGACGTCGGGCTCTCCAGTTCCGCGACCTCTCCGAGGGCCGACAGCGCCACGGCGCCCCGCGGCGTGCGGATGCGCAGCTCGCCCACCTGCGCCGCACGCCGGCGAGCGTCCTCCTCCAGCCGGACCCGGATGTCGCGCTCGCGGCCGACCTCGCCGCGGAACACGCCCGACGGCGCGCCCTCGATGGACGCCCGGATCGCCTGCCCCACCTGGCCGACGGTGATGCCGAAGTCCGCCAGCGCGGCGCGGTTCGGCCGGAAGACCAGCTCGGTGCGCGGCTCCTCGAGGGAGTTCGACACGTCGCTGAGCTCCGGCAGCATGGCCAGGTCCCGGGTCACACGCTCCGACAGCTCCCGCAGGAGTGCGTAGTCCGGGCCCGACACCTGAACCTGGATGGGCGCCTGCCCGCCGGGCCCGATGGCGCCCGGGTCGATGGCCGCGGCCGTGACCACGGCGTCCGGCAGGTCCGCGAGCTGCGGCCGGAGTTCGGCCAGCACCGCATCGGGCATGCGCGCGTCGTCGTGGAGCGTGATCAGGATCTCCGCCCGGTTCGCACCGGCCGACGTGGACATCATGCCCGTCGCCGCGCCGGTGATGGTCAGCAGCGTCGACTCCGTGTCCGGCAGGCTCGCGATGATGGACTCGGCCCGCGCCGCCACCGCCGACGTGCGGCTGATGGGCGTGCCGGACGGCAGTTCCAGCTCCACGCGGATCGCGCCCTCATCGCCCGGTGGCATGAACTCGCCGCCGACGAAGCGCGTGGCCACGAACAGGGCGAGGAACGAGCCGGCGAAGATCATGCCGATGACGACCCAGCCGTTCCGCGGCCTGGCCAGCGCCCAGCCGAGCGAATCCCGGTACGCGGCCTCGAATCCACGGTAGCCTTCGTCCCACCGGCGCCAGACCGCGGCGAACGTACCCTCCGTCTCCTCGCGCGCCGTCTCGTTCGTGCGCAGCAGGCGGGCCGCGAGCAGCGGCGCCAGCGTGAACGAGATGAAGATGGAGAAGAGCGTCGCGAACACGACGGTCAGGCCGAAGGCGTAGAAGAACTGGCCGATGATCCCCTCCATGAACGCGATGGGGGTGAACACCACCAGGTTCGTGAGGGTGGATGCCGCCACGGCAACAGCGACCTCGGACGTACCCTTGCGTGCGGCCTCCGACGGGTGCTCGCCCCGGTCGAGGTGGCGGTAGATGTTTTCCAGTACGACGATGGTGTTCGTCACCAGAATGCCCACGGTGATGCCCAGCGCCATCAGCGTCATCACGTTCAGCGTGAATCCCGCCATGTCCATGAGGAGGAACGTCGAGATGATGGTGACGGGCATGGCCGCGGCGGCGATGATGGTGCCGCGCCACGAGTGCAGGAACAGGAACAGGACCAGAGTCGTGAGGACGATGCCAATGAGGATGTTGAACAGCACATCCCGTATGGAGTCCTCGATGAACTCGCTGGCGTCGCGGACCACGGTGATGGACATGTCGGGCGGGAGCCCGGCCCGGATCGCGTCCAGCTCATCCCGTATCCCGGCCGCCGTCCGCACCGTGTTCGCGTCGCTCCGCTTCTGGATGGAGATGCTGACGGCGGGATCGCCGTTGTAGCGGGCGACCTGCTGCGTGTCCTCGTATCCCTCCTGCACGATGGCAAGGTCGCCCAGGCGGACGATGCCGTCCTCCGCCAGGAACAGGCGCAGCTCCTCGATCTCCTCGACACTGCGGTACTCGCCGACGACGCGGACGGGGATCTCCGCTGCGTCCTCGGTGATGCGCCCCGACGGGATGGAGACGTTCTCCGCGCGAATCAGGTTGACGATGTCGTCCAGCGTCGCACCATACGCCTCGAGTCGTTCCTGCGACACGAGGACCTCCACCTCGCGGGCGCGGCCGCCGACGATGTCGATGCCCGCGACGCCGTCCACCCGGGACAGCCGCTCGCGGAAGTCCTCATCGGCCAGCTCGTACAGCACGTCCACGCCCTGGGGCCCGGACAGCGCCAGGTTCATGATGGGCAGCGCGCCGATATCGAACTTCTGGACGACGGGCGTCTCCACGGTGGACGGCATCTGGCCGCGCACCGTCTCGACACGATCCCGCACGTCGATGGCCGCCTGGTCCACGTCCACGCCCAGGTCGAACTGGACGATGACCATGGACACGTTCTCCTGGGAGTACGACATCAGGACGTCGAGGGCAGCCAGCGACGAGATGGCCTCCTCGATGCGGTCCGTGACCTGGGATTCGATCTCCTCGGGGCCGGCGCCTGGATACACCGTGATCACGGAAACGACCGGGAACTCGACTTCCGGGAAGAGGTCCGTGTTCAGCCGCATGAACCCGAACAGGCCCAGCACCAGGAACACGGTGATGAGCATCGTCGCCAGCACGGGCCGGCGGACGGCGAGGGTGGGGAGGAAATCAAACATCGCCGGCCGCCTCCGGCGTGCCGTTCACAATGCGGACGACCGCACCGTCGCTGAGCAGCGCCCCGCCGTCCACCACCACGCGCTCGCCGGGCCGGACACCGGAAACGACCTCCACCATCTCCCGTCCCTGGAGCCCGAGTACCACGGGCCGGCGACCCGCCCTGCCTTCCGCGTCCACCACCCAGACCGCACCGTCACGCACGGCTGCGCGGGGCACCTGCACGGCCTGCTCCCGGCTGGCCACACCGACGCGCACCGTCGCCAGCGTGCCGGGGATCAGGCCGGCAGTCGGCGGGAACGCCACCTCCACCTCGACGAGGCGGGTGGCGGGGTCCGCCTGCAGGGCGATGCGTTGGACGCGCCCCTCCACTGCGGTGTTGCCGAACTGCGCCGGCTGACCCTCCCGCATCTCCCCGGCCTCGGCGGCGCCCACACGGAGGTAGACCACCAGGCGGGACAGGTCGGCGACGCGCACGAGCGGATCGCCCGAACTGGGCACCATGCCCGGCCGCGCTACGACCTCGGTGACCGTGCCGTTGAGCGGACTCACCAGCGTGAGGGCGTCCCGCGCGGCGGCCAGGTCGGCCGATGCGAGCTCCAGCTGCGTCAGGGCCTGCTCCCACTCCTGGTCGCTGATGGCGCCCGCCTGGTGCAGCGGACGGTAACGCTCCACGGTGCGCTCGGCCTGCGTCCGCGCCGCCTGCGCCTGGCGCGCCCGGGCCTCCGTCGCCTCGCCCGCCTGGCGCACCAGGACCTGGCCCGTCCGCACCCTGTCGCCCACCGTCACCGCCACGGTCGCGATCTGGTCATCCGTACGGGCGCGCACCACGCCCTCCCGCGCGCCGCTCACCGTGCCGCTGTGCTCACGCCAGACCTCCAGCGGGCCGCTCATCACGGTCTCCACCGTCACGGGCACGCCGCGCTCGGCCCGGATCTGCTCCACCGTGGGCTGCGCCGCCTCGTCCGCACCCGCCTGGATGATCCGGACCACGATGAGCAGCAGCACCAGCAGGCCGACCGCGCCGGGAATCCAGACGCGGGGGTTCCGAATATCGATCCTCGCCATCGTACGCCTATCCTCCCGTGGGCAGCCGCTGCGACACGAGCGGGATTTCCCCACCCGTCACGCGCTCCAGCCGCGCCAGTGCGTTCATGTAGTTGTAGAGTGCCTGCGCTTCGTTCACCCGCGCCTGCTCCAGCAGGAGCCGCGCGCTGGAGATGTCCAGCTGCGTCGCCAGCCCGGAGCGGAACCGCAGTTCTGCCAGCTCCAGCGTGCGGCGCGCCTGCGCCACCGTCGCGCTCCGGGCCTCGATCTGCGCGCGTGCATCATCGAACTCGCCCAGCGCCGCCTCCAGCTCCAGCTCGATCCCCTGCCGGACCTGCTCCCGCTGCAGCCGCGTCTGCTCGAGCTCCGCACGCGCCTGCCGCACGCGCCCGCTCGTGCGGAACCCGTCGAAGACCGGAATCGAGAGCTGTACGCCCACCGACCAGTCCCGCCGCCAGTCCGTATCGAAGGGCGTCACCTGGTTCGGGAACGCCTGATATGCGAACGTCGCTGCAGCGCCGAGCGACGGCAGCCGGTCCGCCTGCGCGATGCGCACCGCGTCCTCGCGTGCCGCCACCACGGCATCCAGCGAGCGCAGTGCCGGGCGTCCGTCCAGTGCCGCCTGGAGTGCGGATCGGTCGACGTCCGCGATCTGCGCGTCCAGGTCCGTGGCGAGCTCGATGGGCTGGTCCGCCGGGATGTTGACCAGCCGCTTCAGGTTCAGCTCCGCGAGCCGCCGCGCGTTCACGGCCTCCACAATGGCCGGCTCGAGGTTGTCCCGCTCGACGCGGGCACGGAGGACGTCGAACTCCGAGGCCGTGCCCTGCTGCTGGAACAGCTCCACCTGCGCCAGCTGCGCCGATGCCAGGTCGAACGCCTCGCGCGAGATCGCCACGAACTCGCGGGCAAGGACGGCCTGCAGGTACGCCGTGCGGACCTGCAGTGCCATTTCCGTCTCCGCCTCCTCCACCTCGAGGCGCGCCGCCAGGCGAACCTGCCGCGCAATCCGCATCGCCGTCCCCACCCGGCCGCCGGAATACAGTGGCTGCGCGATCTGCAGGCTGGCATTCCACACGTTCGGGCGCCCGAACGGCAGGGACGCGAATGGATTCTCGCCATCCTCATCGTCGCCGTTCTCCGGCATCGAGAAGGATATGTCGTCGAAGATGGATGCGAGGGTACGGTTGTAGGCGAGGTTGGCCGTGATCTGCGGCAGCGCTCCCGCCCTCGCCTCGATGACGCGACCCTCCGCGATGTCCTGCTCCGCCCGCGCCGTGCGGACCTCCTCGCTCAACTCCACCCCCCGCGTCACCGCCGCCGACAGCGTGAGACGGACCGTGTCCGCCTGCTGCGCCCGTGCCGGGATCGATGACGCCATAACGAGCAGCACAACGGCGAACGCCCGCCGCCCGGCTGTCAGGATCTTGCTCACGTCACCCGCTCCTTGCCCTTCGCGCGCCAGCCCAGGCCGCGGAAGATCACGTCGAATTTCGCGTCAAGCGTCCGCCGGACGGCGCCTCCCGCGGCGCCCTCCCGCAGCCACTCGATCATCGTCGTCATGTACGCCGCCTCCAGCAGGCTCGCTCCCGTCTCCACGTCCACGTCAGGTTCAACCTCACCCAACTCCACCGCACGGCCCAGGAGACCACGCGCGAGACGCCGGAATTCCGCCTCCGTCTCGTCGCCGCACTGGCGGTCCCAGAACGTGCGCATGTGCTCGATCACGGTGGCACGGTACAGCGCCGGATGCTCCTCCGCGACGCCCGCAATGGTGTGGAACAGCCGCCGCAGCGCGTCCACCCCCGAATCCCCCGCTGCCCCTGGCACGCCGAACTCCTCCCGCACCAGGTCCAGCATATCCTCCGTCACCGCCCGGAGCAGCGCGTCCTTCCGCGGGAAGTGGTTGAAGAACGTGGCCTTCGCCACATCCGCCCGCGTCGCGATCTCCTCCACCGTCGTCGCGTCGTAGCCCTTCTCCGCGAACAGCTCGGCGGCCGCCTGCCGGATACGCTGGACGACCTCCAGCTTCCGCCGCTCACGACGCCCTACGGCCGACCGCTCAATTGCATCCGCCTGGCCGACAGACCCTCCGCTCTCCTCCACGCCCACCTTCTTGACCGAGGTACAAACTTGGACCGAGGTACAAGACTGACCGGGGTCGGCGGAAATGTCAAGGGGGCGCTTTGCGCGGGTGGGGCGATCGGCCGGGGGCGTGCCGGATCGGGGCGAATCGGGGTCGGGACGCTGTCGCGATACGGTACAGATCGGGGCATCCCCCGGCCGCGCGGCCGGCTTCTCGAAGCGCAAGTCGTTTTGTGGGAATGTCTTCGCCCTGCGGACCCGGATCCGGCACGGGCGGTGCCACATCAGGCTGCACTCGCAGGGGACTCCCTGCTCGGGCGGGCACATCCTCGTGCCCGGGATGGCAAGTCGAACGGAAGTCTGGCAGCGCGGTGGGGCGCGGGACGGCGCCATCCATCGAAGGCAGCGCGTGTGGTCGTGCCCGTGGCATGGGTCCGGAGGAGCCAAGCCATCACACGCTTCAGGGAAGTTACACAGGCGGTCACACGGGGTGGCCGCCTTCCACACTCCTTCCGACAACGGCACCCCGGCCGCGAGGCCGGTCCGCAAAGCCGCGGGTCTCTCACTCGGGGAGATGGCCGGGCTACCGAAGAAGGGTGAGCCGGCGGCCGCCGGTAAACCTGTCGTCGAAGGAGACACCATGAGGAAGCTTCTGGCAGTACAGCTGGCGACGATGCTGGCAATGGCAGCGACGGCGTGCACGGACACGCCGCTGGAGATGGCGGAGGACGAGGGGTTTGCGGAGATCGTTGTGACGCACGGCGCACCCCTTCCTCCGCAGGGCCAGTCGGATCCCGGAGTGCCATCCATGTCGACGGTTGCCGTTGACGCCCTCGTCACTGGGTCGTCCACATCCCCCGTAAGTG
>DATHVO010000059.1:0-2316 GCA_035461265.1 Longimicrobiales bacterium | reverse complement strand
GGAGTACACGCTCAGCAGCAAGAACGAGCGCCTGCGGGACCTGCTCCTGGGGCGGGCGGGCGGTCTCACCTCCATGGGTCACGCAGACGGTTTCCGCTTTTATCGCGACCGCGCCCTGGTGAACGTCAACCTCCCCGCAGTGCTGGCCCGGCCGGATCATCCGGACAACCTCATCCTTCAGGCCGGCGACAGCATGACGGTGCCGGAGTACAACCCGGTAGTCATTGTACGGGGCGCGGTGAACTCGCCCACGTCCGTCCTGTACCGGGAGGGAGCCAGCCTGGAGTACTACATCCGGAACGCGGGCGGCTATGCCAGGGACGCGGACAAGTCCCGAGTCCACGTGCGGTACGCCAACGGGTCGGCGAACACGGCGGCGCGGCGCATGGCCTTCTTCCGCACCGCTCCCCGTCCCGAGCCGGGCAGCGTCGTGACCGTCCCGCACACACTGCCGGAGGACCGCACGGACGTCCGGGGACTCATCACGGACATCACGCAGATCGCGGCGTCCATTGCGACAGTGGCGCTCATCTGGAGGCAGGTGAGGTAGGCCGCGCCCGCCCGGGTCCGCGACGAGACGACAGGATGAAAGAAGGGGCGCGACCGCGTGGCCGCGCCCCTTCCTTCACGGGCGTCGATCGGCGGCCGCTCTCTGATGGACTATGCCGCCGGTATCCCTCGGCTGGCGGCGGCCCGCTCCAGCAGGTCGGCGGCGAGCCGGCGGATCTCGGGCCGGCTGGCCGCGACGGCGGCCTCCGCATCGTGACCGTAGTGTGCGTATCCCCACGTGCTGTGCGGGATGTCGAAGCTGTGCACGAGCGTCGCAGCGATGTAGGCGAGAAGCGCCTCGTCCGGCACGGGCGGGACCGCCATGGCGGCTGCGATGTCGTCGTGCAGGGGACGCCGCGACGCCACGTGATACCCCGCCTCCAGTCCCAGGTACTGGGACTCGCCGAACACCAGGACGGGACGATGATGCACGATGGCCTCCCATCCCGCCGTACCCGTCACCGTCACCACCAGAGCCGCGTCGCGGATCAGGACATGGTTGTCGGCCAGCGGATCGACCAGCACGACATCGGGCATCGCCCGGATCCTCTCGTAGAAGCCCGGAGGGCGCCCTCCCAGCATGGGGATGTGCTCCTTCACGAGCAGCCTGAACCCCGGCGGCATGGCCTTCGAGACATCCTCGATGAGGGCGAGCTGGTTCGTAGCGTGCGGGGCCAGCACCATCATAGAGGCTTCCGGCTCAACGTGGAGCGGGAAGTAGAAGTACGGTCTGTCCTGCATGGCTCGCGGATCCGCAAACCACCGCCCTGAAAACGCCCGCCTGCTCACGGCGAACCGCCTGACGGCCTCCCGCACGAGATCCGTGCCGGGGCGGGTCCGGAGAAAGCCGCGGGTGCCGCCCAGGCCCAGCCGTCCCGCAGCGCCCTTCGCCACCGCGAGTCCCATGCTCCGGGCGAATCCGCGCCACCGCGTCATGTCGTATGCACGGTCACGAATGAGCCGGGAGTACTCCGGCGCGCCAGCAACACTCCGGAGGTTCCCGAATGCCGCGGCTGCCCGGGCCCATACTTCCTCCCCGATGAGCCCGCGCTCCATCCTGGCGCGGACAGCCAGGGAATCGATGTCCGGGGTGCGGCCTGACGGATGATCGACGAGAAGGACGCGGCTGCCAAAACGCGAATAGGCGAGGGTATGACAGGGGACGCCGAATCGCCGCGCCACGTGATAGGCAGCGAGCTCGTATGTAGTGGTCAGCTCCGGCACGAATACCAGGTCCGGCCGGAAGTCCGCGAAAAGCCTCTCGTGGTATCGGAGCGCACCGCACACGTACTGCCACCGCCGGTCCGGCTCCGCCTCCACCAGGCGGCGCAGGGGCGTGCTCGCGTACTGCCCGCCGCTCACGTAGCCGAAGGCGAGCTCGCGGTCGCAGATCAGCAGACGCTTGACGGTGTCCTCGCCGTAGCGGTCAGCGTACATGGCGAGAACGGCGGGATCGAACTCACCCGCAACCCATTCGCGCTCCAGGTCGCCGATCCACGGAGACGCCGCGATATCGATGCCCTCGGCACGGAGTGCATCCACCCTTGCGCAGACAGTCCGCCGGCGCGCCGACGGGCCCGCGAAGGTGACGCTACCCGCGACATCGTGCATCTGACGGATGAGCTCCGCGAGGACGAGCCAGTAATCCTCGAAGAACAGGGTCGCAATGCGCGTCATCGCGCCGACCCGTCCCGGGCGGCCGGCCTACCGCGGCGGGCGTGATCGGTGATGAACCGCTCGACTGCCGCACTGATAGTGCCGTTATCC
>DATHVO010000058.1:0-19000 GCA_035461265.1 Longimicrobiales bacterium | reverse complement strand
GCAGGACGGCCCCCGCCGTCGCTCCCGCGCCGAAGGAGACGAGCAGGATCCGTGATGCCTCGTCCGCCGCGCCACTCCGCAGCGCCTCGTCCAGTGCGATGGGTACGGTGGCGGAGCCCGTGTTGCCGTACCGCTCGATGTGGACGAACACCCGGTCCAGGGGGATGGCGAGCTCCTCGGCGAAGGCGTGGAGGATGCGCAGGTTGGCCTGGTGGGGGATGATCAGGTCGATGGCGTCCACGCCCAGGCCGACGCCTTCGAGGACCGCCCGCGCCTGCGCAGCCATGGTGCGCACGGCCTGGCGGAAGAGTCGCGTGCCCTCCATGCGCAGGAGGTGCCGCCGCTCGTCGAGGACGGTGCGGTCGAAAGGCTCCCGTGCGCCGCCGCCGGGCCGCCGCAGCGCGTCCGCGAGCCGGCCATCGGCCCACCAGCTCCTCGCGCCGACGCCCCAGCCGTTGTCGCCGGCCGCGAGCACGACGGCGCCGGCACCGTCTCCGAACAGGGGAGCCGTGGCCTCATCGCTCCGGTCCGTCACGGTGGAGAGCTTCTCCGCGCCGATCACCAGCGCGGTCCGCACCGTGCCGGCCGCGATCAGCGCGTCCGCTACCAGCAGCGCGTAGATCCATCCCGCAAACCCCGCCTCGATGTCGAATGCCGCGGCGCCAGACGCGCCGAGTGCAGCCTGTACTTCGCAGGCCGTGGGTGGCGTGAGGTAATCGGGTGTGGAAGTCGCCACGATGATGACGTCCGCGTCGGCGCTGGTCCGGCCCGCGTCCTCCAGGGCGCTAAGGGCGGCGGCGACTGCCAGCGCCGCCGTGCCCGCGTCGGGTGGAGCGATACGCCGCTCGCGGATGCCGGTGCGCTGCAGGATCCACTGGTCATCACGGCCGATGGTCGAGGCCAGGGCCGCATTGTCAAGGACCTGGTCCGGCAGGAAGTGTCCCGTCCCCACGATGCGTCCGGCCATCAGCGCACCGGCGGCTGTTCTTCGCGCAGTCGCGCGCCACGCACGGTCGCGCCGATGACCAGGGCCGCGGCAATCAGGACCAGGTTCTTGATGATGTACTGGCCTTCCAGGGTCAGCCCCGCGGGCATCACCGTGAACACCCGCTCGGGCAGCAGCACGATGGGGGCGAGCGTGCCGGGCATCTGGAGGAACAGCAGCAGGATTGTGAGCCGCAGCGCGCGGCCGGTGAGGAAGCCGAGGCCGATGGCGACTTCCCAGAGGCCGAGGAGCGGGAGGAACCACTCGCCCGGCAGGAACGGCACCGTCGCCCGGACCAGGTCCTCCGCCGGGCTGAGCCCGGGCACGAACTTGAGCGCCCCGAACCAGACGAAGACCACGCCCAGCGCGATGCGCAGGATCGTGATCCCGCGTGCGGCCATCCACCGCGTGATTGCGACGTCTACCCTGTCGAAGGCCCTCATGTCCCTTTCCCCCCTGTGTGATCGTTGAACACCGCGCGGAGGATACCATCCGGCGCCTCCGCCGACGAGTCTCGACCGCAGGCGTCTTGCACACCCGCCGCCGCGGGACTATATTCTTCCCGTGCCCCGCCAGGCACCCGGGTGGACTTTACGGCCGCTTACTTGGCCCGACCCGGCCTCTCCAGGAGAGGCGAAACCGGGACCTAAAGAGCGTGCGAGAGACCCGCAGTTCGGTTTCGCGCTCGCGATCCGGACTGCGGGTCTTCTGCATCACGCAGCCAGCACAGTGTCACAGGGCGGTGGCAGTATGGAGGACGGCACACAGTAGTTCGAAGGACATGCAGAGTTGCGGACCGCCAGCCGGCCGGATCCGCACGCCAACCGTCGCCTCGATCGAGGAGAGCGGTGGCCAGGCCCCGGGAAGCCCCGGGCCCATGTGCAACCTGCGGGTTGAAAGGAGATCTCGTCGCATGCAGCATCCCACCGGGAACCTCACGGACAGTCAGATCGAATCGGTCCTCGCCGACCTGCGCACCCGCGCCGGTGGGGCGGACGCCGACCACGACAGCATCACCTCCGCCATTGCCGACCTCGAATGCGAGGCCGCCCGCCGCGGACTCGCACTCCCCGCGCCGTGCGAACCGACGCCGCCCGTCCTTGCCTTCCGTCACTTCACGGAGAGCCTGTCCCGTGGCGACTACCGCAATGCCGGCCGCTTCCTGATCGAACTCGACCCGGCGGGTGCATGGCTTGCATTCCGCCGTGCCTGCGAGCTGACCGACTACCACGCCCGGGTCTACCTGCTGGAACGCCTGCTGTGCGCCCTCGACCTGCACACGCTCGGCGAGGAAAAGGCGCGCCGTCGCATCGATCAGCTCCGGCGGAGCCCCCTGAACAACGCGGACTTCGACTTCTACCTGCAGCAGTGCATCACGGCGCACTTCAACGTCGCGATGATCCACTGGATCCGGCCTTTCTGACAGACTGCGACAAGGAACGACATGACGACCACACTGCTGGATTCCGAAGCACCCCCCGCAGCGCGGGCGGCGCGCATCGCCGACCGGCTCTTTCCCCACCAGGTCGAGGGCGTGGCATTCCTCCTCAGGCGCCGCCGCGCCATCCTCGCCGACGACATGGGCCTGGGCAAGACACGCCAGGCGATCATCGGGCTCCACGTGGGCGAGCCGGGCGGCCCCTACCTCGTCGTGTGCCCCGCGTCGGTGAAGCGGAACTGGCGACGCGAGGTCGAGGCGGCTCTGCCGGACGCCCGGTCCCACATCATTGCCGGCCGGTCGGACGCCACGCCGCTGGACGCGGACTGGGTCATCGTCAACTACGACGTCCTGGGTGCCCACGCGGAGCGGCTCAGGACGATCGCGTGGCGCGGCATGGTCTTCGACGAGGCGCACTACCTGAAGAACCACCAGAGCCAGCGCAGCCGCCACGCCCGGTCCATCGTGGACGCGGCGGACGACCCCCTCGTGTATGCGCTGACCGGCACGCCGCTGACGAACCGGCCGCGGGACCTCTTCCCGCTGCTGCAGCTCTGCGGTCACGCGCTGGCCCGGAGCTTCCTGAGCTTCGCCAGGCGCTACTGCGCCGCGCATCAGACCGATTACGGCTGGGTCACGGATGGCGCGTCCAACCTCGACGAGCTCGCGGTCCAGCTGCACGGGCTGATGCTGCGGCGCACCAAGGACGAGGTGCTCGACCTGCCGCCCAAGCTGCGGACCTGGCTCCCGGTGGAGGTGCCGGCGACCACCGGCGCGAAGGAAATCGGCGACGTCGTGCGGCTTCTGCTCGACAGGCAGATCGGCAGGCGGTCCGCACGCAGGGGCGGAGACGCGGCGGATCGAGGGAGGCTGCTGGCGTCGCTCACGCGGGCGCGCCAGAAGCTGGCGGCGGCGAAGGCGGCGGACACGATCGATTTCGTGGAGAACGCCGTCGGACAGGGCGAGAAGGTCATCGTCTTCAGCTGCTTCGATGAGCCGCTGAAGAAGGTGCAGAAGCATTTCGGGGATGCGGCTGTGCTCCTCACGGGGGCCACGCCGGCGGCCCGGCGCCAGGAGCTGGTGGACATCTTCCAGTCCGATGACGACGTTCGCGTGTTCGCGGCGAACATCATCGCCGGCGGTGTCGGGCTCAATCTTACGGCCGCCCGGCAGGTCGTCTTCAACGACCTCGACTGGGTCCCAGCCAACCACTGGCAGGCAGAGGACCGCGCCTACCGGATCGGCCAGACGAACACCGTGAACGTCACGTACATGACCGCGACCGGGACGGTGGACGATTTCGTGAGCACCCTGCTGGAGGCGAAGACGCGCCTCGTGGACGCCGTAGTGGACGGGAAGGCGCTCGACGCGGACATCGGGGAGGGCAGCGTTCTCGACGAGCTCCAGCGCCTGCTTCACGCCCTGTCGCCGCACATCGCCGATGTTCGCCTCCAGGACCTCGATGAGGACGAAGTGGCGCGCCTGCTCCGGAGTGCGGCGTTCGCGGCCGCTCGTGAAGCCGGCACTGCGGCGGGCCTCACCCACGACGCGCTGCCCACCGACCACAGCGAGGCGATGCGCCAGGCGCTCAGGCTCCTCGAGCAGGCGCTCGCCGTGCCGGCAAGGACGAAGTACCGCGTGTCGAGCAACTCCCGCCCCGGCCAGTACTACGAGATGGAGGTGGACGCGGCTGAAGACGTCATGTGCGGCTGCCCGGGCTTCGAATACCGCGGCCAGTGCAGCCACGCGCGTGCGCTGAAGTCGGCACTGGCAGGGAGCGGGTCGCTGCCAGCAGGCTTCGAGGCACTGGCCGACCGCGGGTAGTCGGCGACGGGGCGCGGCAGGGGACGGGTGGCGATGCGCAGTCGTCGGCCGCAGATTGACGCAACGATCTCCGGCCCGGAACCGCCATGACGACGCCCCGCCACCTGCTCACCGTCTGGAATCCGTCCTATGCGGACGATCCCCTCGACGCCCACCTCCGCATCCTCCTGGACCGGGCGGAGCGCTGGCAGGCCGGTGATGCCCCCGAAGACGACGTCTACGTGTGGTGGGCGAAGCTGCGCTCGGCGAACCGCGATGCGCCGAAGCTTCCCCACCACGCGGATGTCATGGCGTTGCAGGCGCAGATCGAACAGGGCGTAGAAACGCACCTGTACCTGACGGACTACCGTTCGCTCTATGTCGCACACCTCGAGGACATCCTCGATGACAACCTCCTGGAGGATGATGAGGCCGGCCACATGCCGGCATACTACACCACGCAGCGCGCCGACTTCTGGTTCCGCATCGTCGATGTGCGGCGCATCGTGGCCGACGACACGGTCGCGGTCATAGACGAGCTCAGGAGGCTGCGCAACACGCGCTATCACGATCGGCCCGTGTCGCTCTACGGCGGCATGGTCGAGCTGCCGCTCATCGTGACCCGCGAGGATGGGCGGTCCTGGTTTCCCGACGGGAGCGTCCTCACCGATGGCCGGCTCTGGGTGCAGTACGATGCGGACCTCCGGGGTGAAACGGACCGCACGGGCCGCGAACTGCGGGACAACCTGCTCGGAACCGCGGTGTGGGCCGCGCTCGATCCCGCGACCCGCTCGTTCCTGGCGTCTGCCGAGGCGACCTTCCGGAATCGCCGGGAAGATCCGAACTTCGACTTCTCGGGTGCGGCGATCGGTTATGCGAAGGCCGTGGAGGCGGAGTTGAACACGCTGCTGTTCCCCGTCATGCGCCGGCCGGCGGCGCGGCTGCCCGCCGCGGATTCCCTCGCGCGGGTGGACGGCGCACCGCTGGATCTTCGCGGCGCCGTTCCACACCAGCCACTCGGCACGCTGATGAATCTGCTGCGGCACGACGACGCCGCGCGCAGGTGCATCAAGGCTGGCTTCAGCGGCGCAGACGGTGGCTGGCTGCTCGGACAGCTACCGAGCCATCTCGAGCCGGTGGTGAGGCTCAGGAATCCCGCCGCCCACGACTCGGGGACGCCGCGTGAAGCGGCCGCCAGAATCCGGACGGCCATTCTGGGAATCGGCTGCGAAGGGCTGCTCGTGCAGCTCGCACGCATTCGGATGAGGGTAGAATGACGGGAGCGGGTCAGGCGATGGACTGCCCGGCGGCCGGATACAGGCCGCGCGCACGCCCCGCCGTGACGCGTATGGCCGCTTCAGTCGCCCTCGCCTTCGCCGCGGCATGCGTCGCCCCGTCGCCCGCCGTCGGGGGCGCGGACTGCCGCGTCGCACGGGTGGTGGATGGCGACACCCTCGTCTGCGAGGGCGGCGTGCGCGTTCGCCTCCTGCTCATCGACGCACCCGAACTCTCCCAGGGCCCGTGGGGCGCGGTCGCGAAGGCGTTGCTCGAACAGCTCGCGAGTCCCGGCACTTTGGTGACCGTGGAGGAGGATGTCCAGCAGCGCGACCGATACGGGCGGCTGCTCGCATACCTCTACCTCCCCGATGGACGCATGGTGAACGAGGAACTGCTCAGGGCCGGCGTCGCGGTGGTCTCCGTCCACCCGCCGAACATCCGCCACGTGGAGCGGCTGCGTGCCGCCGCAGACTCGGCCCGCGCCGGCGGCGCAGGGCTGTGGTCCACGGCCGCTTTCGAATGCGAGCCGGCCGATCACCGCGCCGGCCGCTGCTGACGAAGCGGACGGCGCCCCCCCTCGGCAGCAGCAGGGTACGGTGGAGGCCAGCCCGACCCGTCGCGGCGCGTCACACAGCCGTGGCTGCCGCCTCCAGACGGGGATCGGCCGTGAGGAGAGCCACGTCGCCGAGCTTCCGGCGGGCAGTGAGGAAGGTGGCAAGGTGGAGTGCGTCCACAGTCCGGCGAGGGTGCCTTGCCGCCAGGACCGCGGCCAGCTCACAGACCTCGGCCGTCAGCTCCCACACCGCGCACCTGGACCACAGCGTCTCCGCGTCGTGGGCGGCGCCGGCGAGGAGAGACTCGGCCACACCGTCCTGCCGCAGCCGACCGAACGCCCGGGCCGTCTCCACGAGGGACAGCCGTGACGTGACAAGATGGTCGGCCTCCGTCACGCGCCGCTCGATCTCCGGCGCAACGCCGCGCTCCAGCACCGCCTGGAGCACCACGGACGAATCGAGGTATACGATTCCGCTCATCGGCGGCCCGGATCCTCCCGCAGAACGTCCAGGACCTTGGCTGCCGTCCCCCGGGCCATCCCCGCGCCCGCCGGCCGCCACGCCCAGTCCGCTTTCGCGAGCTTCGGCGGCTGGACCTGGCCCGCGTCCACCAGAAGCCCCAGCTCACGCTCCACCGGGTCCGCTCCCGGCACCGCCCGCGACCCCGGTTGCCGCAGCTCCGCCACGACCCGGTCCCGATCCGTCACCAGGAATGTTTCGCCCCGCCGGACGTCCCTGAGGTACTCCGACAGCTTCGCCTTGAGCTCCCTGACCCCCACCACACGCATGATTTCAATGTAGTCACCTGTGGTCACAATGACAACGGACTGCATGCGATACAGCGAAATACGAAGGAGGGTTTGCGAGGGACGCGGCCTGGCCGGCATATTCGGCTACGCGTCCGCCGGCGGGCGCAACCGCGCGACTCCGACACTCGTGTTCTGTATGCAATGCGCCGGCCCCGGGCCGGGCGACCACGGAGGACTCCGAATGGTCCCGTCCACTCACTTCATCCGTTCCGTCGCACTCGCCGTTCTCGCCTGCGCAGCCGCCGTGCCCGGGGTCGCCGGTGCCCAGGAACTCCCGACCTTCGCCGACCTCGCCGAGGGCTGGAACGTCATGAAGCCCGGCGGCGAGACGATCTGTGCCCACGGTACGGAGTACGTCTTCCACGTCCGCCCCGGGACACCGGAGCGTGCCCTGATCTACCTCTACGGCGGAGGCGCCTGCTGGGACGCGGAGGGCTGCGAGGCGGGCAGCGATCTCTACACCGATTCCATCCGGCCCGACCGGCACGACCCCCGCCGCCTCCACGGGGTGCTCGCCCTTGATCGCGCGGACAATCCGTTTCGCGACTACACCCTCGTTGCGATTCCCGTATGCACGGGCGACGTCCACCTTGGGGCCCGCGACACCGGGTACCGCCTCGAGGCGGAGGACGGATCGGTGACGGAATTCACGATCCGGCACCGCGGTCAGGTGAACGTCATGTCGGCCGTGGCGTGGCTCCAGCGGAACCTGCGCGGGCCGTCGGAGATCTTCGTTGCCGGTTCCAGCGCAGGGAGCCTTGCGGTGCCGTTCTATTCCGACCTGCTCGCCCGGGCGTATCCGGCGACGCGAGTCACGGGGCTGGGGGACGACGCCGGCAGCTACAGCGTGGCCGGCTTCGATGCGGCTGTCTGGGGGCTGCCGGACGCCCTCCGGCGCCATGCCGGCTGGGAGGACTTCCCCGCGCAGCCGGCGGTGACGGACCTGTTCATCACCGCCGGGACGGGTCCGTCCAACCTCCGGCTGTACCAGTTCGATCACGCGTACGACGATGTGCAGCGCTCGTTCCTCGAGCGCGCGGACGTCGCGGCGCCCGACGTCGCCGGACTCATTGCTGCCAATCGCGCGGCCATCCGGCACGCCGTACCGTCGTTTCGAGGCTACACGAGTGGCGGCTTCCGGCATGTTGTCCTGGTCGCACCGACGTTCTATCAGTACGCAACGGGAGGCGTCCGCCTCGTGGACTGGGTGGCGGACCTGGCCGCGGGTGAGGACGTCGGCGATGTGGAGTGTGGTGCGTGCGAGCGGCCGGAAGTCCGCTACGAACCCGAGGACCTCCGGATCGCCGAACGGGCCCTGGAGCTCGCGGGGCGCCCGGGTGCGTGGGACCCCCGCGACGTCGGCGGCGCCTGCCGGCCGGGTGGGGAGCGGTTCACGCTCCGCTGCCTCATGTCCCAGGCCTCACGCGACGTCATGGGGCCCCGGCCCTTTACGTCGCCCGTGGGGTGGGACGTGATCTACAGCGCCAGCGCCCGCCTCGGCCACATGCGGAACGCCCGCGCGATCCTCGAGTTCAACAACCGTCCCGGCACGACGGTGGAGGATGTCATCGCCCTCCTCGAGGAGGTGCGCGACCGCATCCGCGCAGCGCAGTGACCGGCTCGCCGACGACCAACCCTGAACCCCCGACTCATCATGGACCGGCGCGAATTCATCGTGCACGGCGCATTCGTGACGGCAGGCCTGTCCGTCGGCTGCGCCCCCCGTGGCATCATCGTCATGGACCCCGAGCCCGGCGCCGCCCTGGCCATCGGCACCCGCGAGCTCGCGCTGCGGGCGCTGGATGCGGCGCGGTCCGCCGGCGCGCAGTATGCCGATATCCGCATCAGCCGGAACCGGAACCAGTCCATCGCCACGCGGGAGCGGCAGATCACGGGATTCTCCGACACGGAGACATTCGGGTTCGGCATTCGCACCCTGGTTGACGGGACGTGGGGTTTTTCCGGGAGCCGTGAGCTCACCACCGACGAAGTAGTGCGCGTTGCGCAGGCTGCCGTTGCGCAGGCCCGGGCCAACCGTCGCATCCAGCTCCGGCCCGTGGAGCTGGCGCCGGTGGAGAGCTACCCCGCCGCCACGTGGCGGTCACCCATCGAGGTGGACCCCTTCGATGTCGCCATCGAGGAGAAGGTCGACCTGCTGCTCCGGGCGAACGAGGCTGCCCTCGGCGTGCAGGGCGCGCGCTTCGTGAATTCCATGGCCTTCTTCCTCCGGGAGGAGAAGACCTACGCGTCCACGGAGGGCACGTTCACGGAGCAGGCCATCTACCGGTCTTTCCCGCGGATGAACATCACCGCCGTCTCGCCGGACTTCTCAGATTTCCAGACCCGCATGTCCACCGACGTGCAGCCCATGGGCCTGGGCTGGGAGCACGTGCGTGATGCCGGCCTGGTCGAGAATGCGCCACGCTGGGCGGAGGAGGCCGTGGCGAAGCTGTCGGCCCGGCCGGTGGAGCCCGGCCGCTACGACCTCGTCCTGCTGCCATCCCACCTGTGGCTCACCATCCACGAATCCATCGCACACCCCACGGAGCTCGACCGCATCATGGGGTTCGAGGCGAACTACGCGGGGACCAGTTTCATACACCCCGTATCTGACTATCTGGGGAAGTTCCGCTACGGCCCCGAGTTCATGAATATCCAGGGCGAGCGCTCCAGCCCCGGCGGTCTCGCCAGCGTCGGCTACGACGATGATGGTGTGCGGCCCCGCGACTACCTCATCGTCCGCAACGGCGTACTGTGGGACCTGCAGACCACGCGTGAGCAGGCGCCGTGGCTGGCGGACTGGTACGCCACGATCGGCGAGCCCGTGCGCAGCCACGGCAACAGCTACGCGCAGAGCTGGTCGGATATCCAGTTCCAGCGCATGCCCAACGTGAACCTCCTCCCGCACCCCGACCGCGACGTCTCCCTGGACGAACTCATCGGCGGTGTGGAGAACGGCATCCTCATCGACGGCGACGGCAGCTTCTCCATCGACCAGCAGCGCTACAATGCGCAGTTCGGCGGACAGGTCTTCTGGGAGATTCGCAACGGCAAGAGGGCGGGCATGCTCAAGGACGCGGCCTACCAGATGAGGACGCCGGAGTTCTGGAACAGCATGGACCTGATCGGGGGGCGCAGCTCGTACGGCGTTGGCGGCTCCTTCTTCGACGGGAAGGGGCAGCCCGCGCAGTCCAACGCCGTCTCGCACTACTGCCCGCCGGCGCGGTTCCGTGGCGTGGATGTCATCAACACCGGAAGGGGGGCCTGACTCATGTCGCAGCCGACCTACTTCTCCGGGGAGGAAATGCGCCGCATCGCCGAACGGGTCCTCGGATTGTCGGGCGCCGAGCAGGCTCGTGTGAACATCGTCAGCGGCCTGCAGGGCAACACCCGCTTCGCCGTGAACCAGATATCCACGGCCGGGGACGTCGTGAACGCCCAGCTCGTGGTGACGAGTGCCTTCGGTCGGCGCGTGGCATCCGCAACGAGCAACGGATTCGACGACGACTCGCTTCGTCGCGTCGTGGAAACGAGTGAACGTCTTGCCCGCCTCGTCCCCGAGAATCCCGAATACCTCGGCGAGCTCGGCGGGCAGCAGTATCCGGAGGTGAGCGCCTTCTTCGAGACCACGGCCGCCCTCGACGCTGCCGCCCGCGCGGCGGCCGTGGAGGAGGTCACGCGTCGCGCCCGTGAGCGCGGCCTGGTGGCAACGGGTTTCCTGCCGTTCCAGGTCGGGTCCCAGGCGGTAGCGACGTCCCGTGGGCTGTTTGCATATGGCACCGCCACACAGGCGGCCTTCACAACCACCGTCCGCACGCCCGACGGATCGGGTTCCGGCTGGGCCGGAACGAGCGTCCATGACTGGAGCCACGTGGATGCCGGAGCGCTCGCCGGTCGGGCAATCGACAAGGCCATCCGCTCCCGCGATCCGCGGCCCGTGGAGCCCGGGCGCTGGACCGTCATCCTCGAGCCCACTGCCGTGGCGAACATGGTCGGGCTCATGGTGCAGCAGATGTCCGCCCGCGCCGCGGACGAAGGTCGCTCGTTCTTTTCCCGGCAGGGCGGCGGCAACCGCATCGGGGAGTCCTTCCTCGACGACCGCATCAGCATCCACTCGGACCCCGCCGATCCGCAGATCCTCTCGCCGGCCTTCACGAACGAGGGGCTGCCCAACCGGCGTACGGTCTGGGTCGAGAACGGCACGCTGGCCAGCCTCATCTACGACCGATTCTGGGCCCGGCGGCAGCAGCGTGAACCCACCGGTTTCCCGGCAGGCTTCGCCATGTCCGGAGGCGACGCGACCATTGATGACATGATCGCATCCACGGAGCGCGGCCTGCTCGTCACGCGGCTGTGGTACATCCGGCCGGTGGATCCGCGGACCATTCTCTTCACGGGATTGACCCGCGATGGCACGTTCCTCATCGAGGACGGGAGCATCAGCCACGCCGTGCAGAACCTTCGCTGGAACGAGTCACCAGTCTCCATCCTCAACGGTATCCGGATGATGGGCAGGCCCGAGCGCGTGAGCGCATCGGAGTCCGGCGATGTGGGACCGGCCGTCATCGTGCCGCCGCTCAAGGTGGAGGGCTTCAACTTCACGTCGGTGTCGGACGCGGTGTAGCAGAGGGGGAGGGGTCACGTGGTGACGAGGACCTGTCCTACATGCCCTCCCCCTCACCCGCGAACCGCCGGGCGATCTCGTGTCCCTCCTCCACGAATCCGGCCAGCTCCTCGGTCCCGACCCTGCGTCCGGGGCGCCAGTACAGCAGTTCCCGTCCGACGCCGGCTGCGCAGGTGCGCGGGCGTCGCTCAAGGAAGGCCGTGACCCGGTGGTTGAAGGCACTGCGGACGGCCGCCGGATCGTCGCCCCGGAGCAGGAAGGCGCGGGAGAACTCCGGGTGTCCATCGATGTCGATGTCCTGGTAGCCGAAGGCGCCGGCCACGCGGTGGAGGAAGTGCTCCGGTCGGAGGGAGAAGGGGGGCAGGCTGAGGTCGTCCCGCGTCGTGTAGAAGACGGTCTGGTGGTGGCGGCGCTGGGAGTTTCCGCCGCCCGTGGTATACGCATAGTCGAAGACGACGGCTCGGGGGCTGCCGGGCGTGGACGTCATCACGTTGCTGAGCTTGCGGTTCCGGCCCGGCCTGAACAGCTCGAAGCGCTTCAGGTCAGGCAGCGAGTCGAACGCCACTTCAGCGCGATACGCCCAGCCCCGGTGGGCGGCATGCTCGCGGAGCGCGGCCGCCCGCCCGCGCCTCCGGATGTGCGTGGCGAGGAGGATTCCGCCCAGCACGGTGCCCACGCCGATGGCGGCCAGGATCGCTCCGTCCATGTTGCCTCCCGCTGAGATGTCGGAACTGCCGCGGATTGTAGTAACCTGCCCGCGCGCTGTCTTCAACCCCCGGGCCGGTGGCCGCCCCGCTCCCCGCGGGTTAAGATCATCGCATCTTCAGTGGCCTCTTCCCGGATGACGACGATGTCACACTCGACAAACGTACCCGCTGCAGCGCAACTCGCCGCCCCGCTCGTCGCAGCCGCCACGACCGCCTGTGCGTCCGCTCCTGTCGCCCCGGCGCCTGCCGTGCCGCCGGCAGCCGTCCATGCTGCCGATGCCCCGCCGCCCGTGGAGCGGGAGTTCCGGGGCGTATGGGTCGCCGCCGTCTCCAACATCGACTGGCCGTCGCAGCCCGGCCTGCCTGTGGATTCGCAGAAGGCGGAGCTGGTCCGGATCATGGATCGTGCCCAGGAGCTGCGCCTCAACGTCGTCATCCTGCACGTCCGTCCGGCCGCCGATGCACTGTACCCGTCCCCGCTCGAGCCGTGGTCGGAGTACCTGACCGGGGAACAGGGCAGGGCACCGGAGCCCTTCTATGATCCACTGGCATTCGCCGTGGAGCTGGCCCACGCCCGTGGCCTGGAGTTGCACGCGTGGTTCAATCCGTACCGTGCGGGGCACCCTTCCGCCCGGGGCCCCATGGCCGCGAGCCACATCAGCCGGGCGAACCCGGAGCTGGTGAGGAGCTACGGGAGCTACCTGTGGATGGACCCCGGCGAGGAGGCGGTCCGCCGGCGGAGCGTGGATGTCGTCGTCGATGTCGTGCGTCGGTACGACGTCGATGGCGTGCACATCGACGACTACTTCTATCCCTACCGCGAGCGGGGCCCCGACGGCCGCGAACTCGACTTCCCGGATTCGGCGACGTACGCACGCTACCGCGACGGCGGTGGCACCCTGGGCCGCAGCGACTGGCGCCGTTGGAACGTCGATACGTACGTCGCGGAGCTCTATGCGGCCGTGAAGCGTGAAAAGCCGTGGGTCAAGGTGGGCATCAGCCCCATCGGCACCTGGCGTCCGAACGTGGAGCCGCAGCTCGGCGGTTTCGACGCGTACGAGCAGATCTATGCCGACGCCCGGAAATGGGTCATGGATGGGGACCTCGACTACCTGGTGCCGCAGCTCTACTGGCCCATCGCCCGTACCGACGTGAGCTTCCCCGTGCTGCTGGACTGGTGGGTGCGACAGAACCCCCTCGGGCGTGGCATGTATGCGGGGCTCATCCCCAGCAACGTCAACGTCGCTGCAGATCCTCGCCGGGGCTGGCAGCCCGAGGAGATCATCGGCCAGGTCTACATCACCCGCGGGCGCCCGGGTGCCGACGGCCACGTGCACTTCCCCATGCGCGCGCTCATGCCCGACGGCGCCTTCACGCGCATCCAGGGTGCCGACACCATGGCGGCCGAGAGGATCGATTCGATTCGCGCCATGCAGCGTCGCGTGCAGGCCCGTCGCGACACCCTCGTGACGCTCTTGCGCGACGAGGCGTACGCCCGCCCGGCCCTCGTGCCGGCGATGCCGTGGCTGGACGATGTGCCGCCGCCAGCGCCCCGGGCAGTCGTCAGCACGCAGCCGTCCGGCACTCGCATCGTCATCGAACCCGGTGCCGGTGAGGCCGTGGCACAGTGGGTCGTACAGACGCAGTCACCCGGCGGCTGGCGCACGGAGATCGTACCGGGATCGGTTCGGACGTGGACGGTCGCTCCGGCGCCCGGCTCGGAGGATGTACCCGCTGCGGTGTGGGTGTCCGGGGTGGACCGCGTCGGCAATCAGAGCGCGCCGGTACGCGCCGTGCCGGCGACCGCCGCCGCGGCGGCGGGCGACATGCCGCCGGCAGTCATCCGGCACGCGGACTGGCATGCGACTCCGCCCGTGGGGCACGCCGCCGATGGGAACCGACGCAACGTGCCACCCGGAAGCACATTCGCGTTCCGCGACCTGGCCATCCGGGTCGATGCGACGTTCGTGGACTCGGCGGTGCAGGTGCCCGCACGGACCGCCCGCCTCACCCTGACCCGCGGCGACGCCACGGAGTCCCGCAACGTGCCTGCTGGTGCGGCCTTCAACTGGAACGGATACCACATAGCCGTCATCGCCATCCCGGCCCCCGGCGAGCTGGGTGGGGGCCTGGTGGCGCTCGAGGCCGCAACCCTGGAGTCGCTGCCCGCAGTCGTCGCCGGCTCCACCGTCGCAGGCGGCGCGGAACTGCGCCTGCGCGTGTCGCACGACATCACGAACGTCACCCTGCACCACACCGGATTCCCCGAACCCCTCCGGCCCGATGAAGACCCGGCGCTGCGCCTCCGCAGTCTCCAGGCATGGGGCGCCAGCGACCGCAACTGGTGGGACGTGCCCTACCATTTCCTCATTGACCTGGACGGCAACGTCTACGAGGGAAGGGACTGGCGGTTCAAGGGGGATACGAACACCACATACGAACCCGGCGGGCACCTGCTCCTCAGCGTCATCGGCAATTACGAGATCCAGGAACCGACGCAGGCCCAGATCGAGGCCATCGCCGGCCTCATGGCGTGGGGCATGGACAGGTTCAATCTCGGCCCCGACCGCATAGGCGGCCACTACAACTACGCCACGACCTCGTGCCCCGGCTCGTACTTCAGGGGATTGCTCGAGGACGGCACGTTCCAGCGGATGGCTCAGGCTCGTCGCGTCAGCGCGCCCTGACCCCCGCCTACAGCGCCTACAGCGCCTACAGCGCCGGCCGTGCCGATACCAGCGCGATCCGGTCGCCCCGGGGGCTCAGCGCGATGCGCGTGATCTCCTGGAGCGCCGGCTCGGAGAAGTTCGCCACGGCCTGCCAGTCCCCACCCGGCGCCCACTCGTAGACGGTGGCGCCCCGGGCGGCGAGCACGGTCCCTCGCTGCGTCCACGTGTAGTTCGCAACGCCCTCCAGCATCGGGACGAGAGGTCGCATGGCGAGGTCGTCCAGATCAAGGCGCGTGAGCCACCAGACATCCTCGCCTGCCTGCCTGAGGAAGCTCACCGCTCTCTCGCCGGGAATCGCCCGGGGGCCGGACCCGCCCATGCCCGAGCCCACGCGCGTCGTGTCGCCCGTCGCCGTGTCCGTCAGCATGAAGGACTGGATGGAGTCGTTGATGAACAGTGCGAGAGTGCGTTCGTCCACGAAGGCGTAATACCCGACGCGGGAAACGCTTCCCCGGGCAACTTCCATCGGCTGGCCATCGACGGTGAACCACCACAGCTCCCCCGTGGACATGTCCGCAGGCCAGCGCACGACCATCATTCGGCTACCGTCACCGGGCAGCGTCGGGCTGTACTCGTTCTCCGGTGTCGCAGTCACGCGCAGCGATCGCTGGGTGTCGATGTCGTACCGGAAGATGTCCGTCTGGCCATCGCGCTCGGAGGCGTAGAGAAACCCGCTTCCGTCCGGCAGGAACCAGGGCTGATTGTCGTAGCCCGCGCGGTCCGTGACATTGACCGGCGTCGTTATCGCCAGCCGCCCCTCACGCACCGCGAGGTCGGCCAGGAAGATGTCCGTCGCCGGCTGGGCTCCGGCGGTCGCGACCGCAGCACACACGGCCGCCATGGCCGAAACCACGATCACTGGGACGGACGCTCGTCGAATCATGGGCCTCTCACGCTCGGTCCGCGCTAGTCGATTCGGCAAGATGCCGGGAGCGGCCGCGTCCCGGCAAGCCGGCGCTTCGATGCCCTGGACGCCCGGCTGGACCACCGACCAGATGGCGGCCGCGATCGATGCCCTCGTCCTCCCCCGTCACCGGGGCCGGGGACTCCGGGAGAACGGGGGATGGCCCCCACCGCCGTCCCCCGGACTGTCACACCCCCCCGGTATCCTTGTCTCCGTACCCTTGCACGGAGGTGGCGGATGCTGGATGTACGGCTGGGCGAAACCCAGCGATTCGAGAACCTGACCCTCTTCCCTCTGGTCGCGACGTCGCCGGCCGATCTGCCGTACGTCCTGCTGGCGGATGCGCTGGGCTCCGGCAGCGTTCGCATTTCGGAGATCGGGGAGGGCACGGTGCCGACGCTGCTCGCGACCAACGAGGGGGTGCTGGACGTACTGATACTGGACGGCGAGCAGCTCATCGGATCGAAACAGAACCGGATGACGAACCGGTCCATCCTGCTCCCTGCGGGGAGCCGGACGGAGATCCCCGTCTACTGCATGGAGCAGGGCCGGTGGCACTTCGCCACCGGGCAGATGGCATCGGCGCCGCAGCATTCTCCGAGCAAGGTGCGCCGTCGGGCACGGGAGACGGAGGCCCGTCATGCCGCTGCCGGCGCGGCCCCCGGCGCGGGTGTTCTACGGGAGGCGCAGGGCGACGTATGGCACGACGTGGCGGACTCCCTGTCGATGCTCAAGGCCGCGACGCCCACGTCTGCGCTGGACGCGGCTTACGACGCCAACCGCCACCGTCTCGACGAGTGGCTTCAGGCATTCCCTCCGAGCCCCGACCAGGTGGGGCTTCTCGCGTTCGTCGCGGAGGCACCGCTCGGCCTGGACGTGGTGGGTGCCCCCCGGCTGTATGCCCGCCTGCACGACCGCCTGCTCCGCGGCTATGTGCTGGACGCCCTGGAGCACGCCGCCCGAGGCAGGCGTGCTTCGCGGCTGGCCGGGGACCCCCTGGCGCAGCGCTACCTCGATGCGGTCAGGACGGCACAGCGGGACCGGGCGCCCACTGTGGGTCGCGGGGAATACCACGTGATCCGGGGCGCCGTCGTGGGGGGCGAGCTCACGGACGACGGCCGGATCGCCCATCTGTCGGCGTTCCCGGTGGAGCAGCCCCGGCCAGGCTCGGGCGCGGCCGCAGCTGACGGCCCGGTGGGACCGCCCGTGGCGCCGCCGAGCCGGCGCCGGCGTCGGCCTCCGCCGGGAGGCGACACCGCCTGACGCAGCAGGGCCCGCCTGCCGGTTCCCCGGCGGGCGGGCCCTGATTCAGCCGCCAGCTACGCCTTCGCGAGGAGCCCACCCCGCTGGTAGATCCTTAACTGCGCGTCGGAGAAGGGCCGGCCCTGCACCACGGCACCCTGCTCAGGGGTGATCTCACCGGTGCGGAAGTCGATGGTCACCACGTCGCCATCCCGCAGGCCGGTGCCGACAGCGGGGGCGGCGAGGATGGCCAGGCCGGCATTGATTGCGTTGCGCTCGTAGATGGCGCCGAAGGATTCCGCCACCACCGCTGCCACGTCGAGAGACAGGAAGCAGTCGACTGCCTGCTGTCGCGAACTGCCGCACCCGAAGTTCTTCCCGGCAATCACGATGTCCCCGGGCCGCGCCCGTCCCGCGAAGTCCTCGCGGCCTGCCAGGTTGTCGAACGCGTACTGCCCCATCTTCTCCATGTCCGTGATGGTCAGGTAGCGGTTGTGGAAGATCATGTCGGTATCGATGTTGTCCACCGGTATGACCCACACCCTGCCCGTGACCCTGGTCGGCCGATCAACGCCGGAACCTGGCACGAGCGGCACCGGCTCCGGACCCCTCCAGTCCGTACCCGCAACGCCAGCCTGCGACGCGAACCCCATCTCCGCATTGGCGACGGCGGATCGCGCGATGGCGGAGTCCAACTCGTGTTCGGCGGTGATGACGCCTGCCACGGCGCACGCCGCCGCCGTCTCCGGCGAGGCCAGGAAAACCTCGCCCTTGCCCTGCTTTCCCGGGAAGTTCCGGTTGCCCGTGCTCACGGTCACCTCGCCCGGCCCGTTCTGGCCGATCTGGCCCGCCGCGCAGCCGGCGCAGCCCGCATTGCTGAAGAGCGCACCCGCGTCCTTGAAGATCTGGACGACGCCATCCTCCAGCAGCTGTCGCCAGATCACATCCGTGGCGGGGACGACCTTCAGGACGACGCCTGCCGCCACGCGCCGACCCTCGAGCACGCGGGCGGCGGCGGCGAAGTCCTCGTAGCGGCCATTCGTGCACGAGCCGATGAACACGGAGTCCACGCGCCGTCCGCCCAGACTGGACACCGGCACGACGTCCTCCGGGTGGCCCGGCCGGGACAGCATGGGCTCCAGGCCTTCAATGTCCACGACGACGTGCTCTGCGTACGCGGCGTCGGAATCCGCGTACACCGGCGTGACGGGGGGCGCAGCGCGTCCCGTGGCGGAAATGAACCGCTCCCGCGCACGCTCGCAGTGCTGCAGCACCGCGGCATTGGGCGGAAACAGCATCGTGATCCCACCCATCTCCGTGCACATGGACGCCAGCGTCACGCGGCCGGCCAGGTTGAGATGGTCGATGTAGTCACCATACACCTCGGCCGCGTAGCCCAGCAGGCCGTTCGCCCCGAAGTGCCGCGTCAGCGCCAGTGTAACGTCCTTGGGCGTGGCGTGGGGCGACGGCCTGCCCGTGAGCGTAACCTTCACGGTCTGTGGCACGACGAACCACGTCGTGCCATGGGCGAACGCGTGGGCTATGTCCTGGTCGCCCATACCCTGACCGAAGGCGCCAATGGCGCCCAGGATGTTCGCATGGGAATCCGTGGACACGAGCGTGCCACCCGGGCCGACCAGCCCTTCGTCGATGGCGACGTGCGTGCCGATTCCGGCGTCGATGTCGTACACGCGGATGCCGTGCTGCCGGGCGAAGACGCGGCAGCGCTGCTGATTGCTCGCGTAGCTCTGGTCCGAGCCGCCCGGATTGCAGTCGAACGTGAAGAACGTGCGGGCGGGATCGGCGACGCCCAGCCCGTTGTCCAGCAGGTTCTTCACGACGTTGGCTCCGCCGAAGTCGCGGGCGATCCGGGCGTCGATTTCGATGTCCACCATATCGCCGGCAGCGACATCCCGTCCGGCGTGTG
>DATHVO010000057.1:0-1719 GCA_035461265.1 Longimicrobiales bacterium | reverse complement strand
GACTCCGGCAGCTCGCCGCCCCGCACCAGCGCCTCGGTGCAGAACCGGTATGTGTCGCTTTCGGCAGGGTACTCGACTCGCCCGGCGGCAGGGCCGACGTCCTCGAAGACCGGCGTGTGCTCGAGGGTCGTGAAGGGGTCGCCGTGGACGTACGCCCCGACCCCTTCCAGGAGGTGGACGAAGCCCAGGGCACCCGCATCCACGACATTGGCCGTGCGGAGGATGGGAAGGAGGTCGGGGGTCCGGCGGCATGCGTCCCGCGCCCGCACCAGCAGGAGCTCCAGCAGGTCGGCGAAGTCCCGCGTCTCTGCGCGCGTTGCCTCGTCGGCGACTTCCCGCATGATGGTGATGATGGTGCCCTCCACGGGCCGCTCGAGGGAGCGGTACACGTGCTCCGTCGCCGCAGTCAGGGCGCCGGCGAACTCGACCGCGCCGATGCGGACGTGGTCAGCGACGGCGTTCGCGAAGCCGAGCAGGAAGTGGGACAGGATCATCCCGCAGTTGCCCCGGGCGCCGAGGATCGCCGCCTCCGCGGCCGCCCCGGCCGCCGTGCCCAGGACGGGCTCGTTCAATTCCCGGATGTGGTCGGAGATGGCGCTGGCGGTGAGGGCGAGGTTCGTCCCGGTATCGCCGTCCGGCACGGGGAACACGTTGATCCGGTTCAGCTCCGAACGACGCTGCTGCACGAAGTCGCAGCCCGCCACGAGTGCGCGCCGGAGCCTGTTGCCGTCCAGGTACTCAATGCGCATGGCGCAGGCCCCGCCATCCCGAATTCGCCCCGGGACGACCGCGGTGTCGAGCCGCGGCGGGGCTTGCGCGGAATCGGTACCCCCGCGACCCTACCCGTTTCCGGACCATTGGCCTCGTCTCATTCCCGGTCGCAACGGACCGCTGAACGAATCATGAGTACGCCGCAGTTCATATATGTAATGAAGGGCCTGCGCAAGGTCGTGCCCCCGAACCGCGAGATCCTGAAGGGCATCTGGCTGTCCTTCTACCCCGGCGCGAAGATCGGCGTCGTAGGCGCCAACGGGTCCGGCAAGAGCTCGCTGCTCCGGATCATGGCCGGCATTGACACCGACTTCCAGGGGGAGGCCTGGGCGGCGAAGGGCACGCGAGTCGCCTACCTGCCGCAGGAACCGGCGCTGGACCCCGCCCTGAACGTCCGTGGCAACGTCGAGGAGGCGGTCCGGCCGGTGCGCGACCTGCTCAGCCGGTTCGACGAAGTGAACATGAAGTTCGCCGAACCCATGTCCGACGAGGAGATGCAGGCGCTCATCGATGAGCAGGCCCGTCTCCAGGATCGCATCGAGGCCAGCGGCGCATGGGACCTGGACCGCCGGATCGAGATCGCCATGGACGCCCTCCGGCTTCCACCCGCCGACGCGGACGTCACCACGCTCTCCGGCGGCGAGCGACGCCGTGTCGCCCTGTGCAAGGTCCTCCTCGAGCAGCCCGACCTGCTCCTCCTCGACGAGCCCACCAACCACCTGGACGCCGAGTCCGTGGCCTGGCTCGAGAGGTACCTCGATGACTTCAAGGGCACCGTCGTCGCCATCACCCACGACCGCTACTTCCTGGACAACGTCGCGAAGTGGATCCTCGAGCTGGATCGCGGCGCCGGCATCCCGTGGGAGGGCAACTACTCATCGTGGCTGGAGCAGAAGCTCGCACGCCTGCAGCAGGAGGAGAAGCAGGAAACGTCCCGCCAGCGGACCC
>DATHVO010000056.1:0-11481 GCA_035461265.1 Longimicrobiales bacterium | reverse complement strand
GTCTGCTACTGGGGGATCGCGTATGCATACGGCCCGAACATCAATGCGCCCATGGACCGTGGCAGCGGGCTCCTCGCGTATTCAGCGGTGCAGGAGGCGCTGTCGCGAGCCGGATCGGCGAGTCCGGTGGAGCGTGCGCTCATCGAGGCCCTGGCCATCCGGTATGCCGCAGACCCGCCGGACGACCGTGCGGAGCTGGATCGCGCGTATGCCGGTGCGATGCGGGAGGTGCGTCAGCGCTTCCCCGACGACCCCGACGTGGTGACGCTGCATGCCGAAGCCGTGATGAACCTGAGCCCGTGGGACTACTGGACGCGGGAGCTGGAGCCGCGGCCGGGCACGGCCGAGGTCGTGGCGGATCTCGAGCGTGTCCTTGCGGAGAAGCCGGATCATCCGGGCGCGTGCCATTACTACATCCACGCCGTCGAGGCGGCGTACCCCCAGCGGGCGGTGGACTGCGCGGAGCGCCTCGCCTCGCTGATGCCGGGGGCCGGGCACCTCGTGCACATGCCGGCGCACATCTATATCCGCGTAGGCAGGTGGGCGGACGCGATCCGGACGAATGAACACGCAGTGCACTCGGACGAGATGTACATCGCGGACCATCGTCCGACGGGCGTCTATCCGCTGGCCTACTATCCCCACAACTACCATTTCCTGTCCTTCGCCGCCACGATGGCGGGCCGCTCGGCTGCCGCGATCCGTGCGGCCCGCGGCGTCGTCGAGCGCGTGCCGGTGGATGTGGCGCGGCAGGTTCCGCCGGTCGAGCCGCTCGTGGCGTACGCGCACCTGGTGCTCGTGACGTTCGGTCGCTGGGACGATGTGCTGCGCGAGCCCGAGCCACCGGCGGATCTCACGTTCGCCACGGCGATGACGCAGTACGCCCGGGGCGTCGCGCACGCAGCACTGAACGATGGTGCGTCGGCCCGTGACGCCTTGGATGCGGTGCGTTCAGTTATCGCCGGGACGGACGACCCGCTGAACCGCGCCGTGCTGGACATCGCCCGCCACGCCCTCGAGGGCGAGATTGCATACCGGGTGGACAGCGACCTGCGCGCCGCCGAAGCGCATTTCCGCCAGGCCGCTGCCGTGGAGGATGAACTGCTCTACATGGAGCCCCCGCACTGGTACTATCCGATCCGTCATTCGCTGGGCGCGGTGCTTCTGGCACAGGGCCGTGCGGCGGAGGCCGAAGCCGTGTATCGCGAGGACCTCCAGCGGTTCCCCGAGAACGCGTGGTCCCTGGCCGGTCTCCAGCGGAGTCTGCAGTCGCAGGGCCGGCAGGACGAGTCCGCGGCCCTGGCACCGCGCATCGCTGCCCTGGGCAGTGACGTGCAGTTGACGGCGTCCCGGTTCTGACGCGTCGGTCCGGCCGCCGGTGCTCAGTCGAGGATGAGGACGACGCCGGCGGCCGCCGCCAGCACGAGGATGAGGGTGAGGGCGGCGATGGGCCACATGGAGATGTCGCGCACGCCCTCCTCCTGGAGCTTCCGGAATGTGCGGCGGTAGTTGAAGAAGCCGAGGCCGATGAGGCATGCGCCGGTGAGGACGAGAGCGGTACCAATGGCCTTGGCGAGCCAGCCGGGCTGCATCTGGCCCAGGAGTTCTGCCACACCGAAGCCGACGGCCTGGGCGGCGAGGCCCGTCCGTAGCCAGGCGGCGAAGGTACGCTCCTTGGCGAGCAGCGTGCGTTCCTGGGCCCAGTCGGTGCGGCGTTTTGCCAGCCGGTCCCGGCGTGGTCTCTCCGTCCGGCCGTCGTTGTCGCCGCCGCCCTGTCGCCGTTCGTCCGGAGTCCCCATCTCAGGAACCCCGCCCCAGCAGCCGGTCCGCCGCCGCGTCGTCCACGGAGCGGACGTGCAGGTCCCGCTGCGGGAACGGGATCTCGATGCCCGCCTCTCCGAGCCGTCTCTCCACGTCCGCGAGGACGCCGCTGCGGACCTCGAGGCGGAGGCGGATTTCCCGGATCCAGACGCGCACCTCGAAATCGAGTGAGCTGTCGCCGAACCCGACGAACAGCGCCTGTGGCGGCGGGTCGGTGAGCACGGCGTCGTGGGCCGTGCCCGCGTCGCGCAGGATCGCGAGCACATCATCTATGCGGCTGCCGTAGGCCACCCCGACGGGCAGGATGAGGCGGGCGATGGGGCTGGACAGGGTCCAGTTCGTCACCTTCTCCGAGACGAGGTCGGCGTTCGGCACGATCATCTCGGACTGGTCGAATGTCAGCATGACCGTGGAGCGCAGGCCGATCTTGCGGATCGTGCCCCACTCCCCATCCACCACCACGGTGTCGCCCACCCGGACGGGCCGCTCGAACAGCAGGATCAGGCCGCTTACGAAGTTGTTCACCACGTTCTGCAGGCCGAACCCGATGCCGATGCCCAGGGCGCCGGCCACGATTGCGAAGTTCTGGAGCTGGACGCCCAGGATGGCCAGTGCCGTGAGGAAGCCGATGGTGATGAGCAGGTAGTGGAGCAGGCGGTTGATGGACTCGCCGACGCCGCGATCGAGGTGCCACCGGCGGTACACATCGGCCTGGCCCGCCGTGCGCAGGACCCATGAGGTGAGCGACGCCAGGTAGAGCACCAGGGCGCCGAGGAGCAGGCGGCCGACGGTGATGCGCGTGCTGCCGACGGTGAAGCCGGCATCGATGATGAGCCGCCACATGGCGACAGGCGACTGTGCCACCTCCCAGACATCGAGCAGGACGAGGATCGCTCCGAAGATGAGCAGGACCTGCAGCAGCTGCATGATGCGGTGGGCGAGGGGTACACCGACCCGGCGCAGCACGCGGAATCGGCCCCGGCCCTCCACGCGGAGCAGGGTCGAGATGGAGCCCCGGAGCACCGCCACCAGGAGCACCACGACGAAGACGACGGCCGCGCTGGTGACGGTGGCGTGGAGCACCCAGCGCCCGAGGGTGTCGAAGCCCAGCCACGTCGCCAGCAGCACGACGGCCCACAGCCCGGCACCGATGCGCAGCGGCCAGATCCTTCGCGGGTCCCGGGATGAAGCGGCCGCCGCGGCGACCGTCCTGCGCCGCGCCAGGAAGACGAATACCGGCAATACCGTCGCGGCCAGCGCAGCCACCACGAGCCGGAGCGTCGGCGTGGGCAGACGTAGCGCCTCGAGGAGCAGGAAGACCGGGTACGTCGCCGCCAGCAGGTAGACCGTCAGCCGCAATGCCCGCACGGCGAACAGGCGTGCCGCGAGGAGGGCGGCCGAGGCGGAAAACAGCGTCCACAGCAGGAAGTCCCATAGCGGCGGCGCGAGGATGATTCGCTGGATGGCGATGGTCGTGGACGCGAAGACGCCCAGCGCCCAGGGGTGGTCGAGCATGCCGGACCAGCCGCGCTCCGGCCGCGCCACGGGACGGAGCCGCCGCGCCAGTGCGCCCACGAGGAATGCGAAGACCACGTAGAACGCCAGCAGCCCGGTGTTCTCCCTGACGAAACTCACATAGGCATCCACCGGAACGACGTCGCCGGGACTCCAGCGGGGCCGGTCCGCGGCACTCAGCTGTGCGCGGTGCGGCGCCGAGAGCAGCAGCGGCTCGGTCCGCCGGAGCAGGCTCGCACGCCCACCCGCACGGAGTGCAGTGACGCTCGCAGCGATCTCCTCGTTCCCCGCGCGCAGCTCTTCGACGCGGCGCTGCAGGGCGAGGAGACCGGTCAGCGCGGCGGATGCGCTGTCCACCACGCCCGCGATCCGTCCCGCGACCCGCGTGATGTCTTCCGCCACGAGAGGATAGTCCGGGTCCTGCCGCAGCGCGGCCTGCCAGTCCCGCCAGAACCGCTGGCGAGCCGTCCACTCCCCGCGCAGCTCGCCGAGCTGTTCCAGGCGCTCGAGCGTGCGGCCCCGCAGCGCGTCGAGCCGCTGATCCTCCAGCAGCGCCTGGTCCCGTATCCGCGAGAGGCGTTCGGGCCTGGCGTAATCCGTCTCCACGAGTGAGGCGAGGAGGGCCTGCAGCTCGCCGTGTCGGCGCACCGCCGCGGACAGGTCCGCCTCGATTGCCGTCGTGGCGGCGAGCCGCGCGACGGCGCGCTCCGCATGCGTTGCGGAATCGGACAGCTGGCGGGCCCTGGTGACGACCTCGAAGGCCGGCGGCGACCCCGCGGCAGCAGGCACCGCCGCAGTATCCGCGGCCGTCGTCTGGGACGATGCAGGCGTGGCCGCCGCGAGGAACGCAACGGCGATCGCCAGTCGGATGACCATGTACATCGGGGCAAAATGGGCATCGGCAGGGGTACCGCCAAGGCCGATGGACGGCCCGGCGTGAAAAAAGGATCGGCGAATGCCGAAAATGGTGGCGGTCCGGTGCCGGCGCTGACGACGCCCGCCTTCGCAATCCATCACGCAAGCCCTTGGAAATGAAGTGGTTGGGAGAACGGAGCCACAGTGGCGCGGACGCGGCGGCCGCGGGAATGGGCCTTGCCCCACTCCTGTTTCCTCACCGCATCGCCCGGGAGCCGCCGATGACGCCTCGCAAACCGTCGCGCAGACTGACCCTGGCCCGGCGCAGACAGCTCGAGCTGTCTGCGGCCGTGGCACGGGAGGCGGTCACGCAGCACCACATCGCCAGCGCGCTGAAGCTCATCGAACTGGGCGCGGACCGCGTCTCGGCCGTCCGTATGCTCGACATCTACCTCCGGCTTCACGGCATCACCGCCGTGCAGGCCGAACTCCTGGCGTTCAGTGTCCTCGCTGCCCTCGGCAACAGCCGGCCCGCCGGCGAAGCAACGGCCCTCCTCGTGGACCGGGACGACGGGGAGCTGGAACCGACATCCCTGCTGGCGGTGGTCCGGCGCCGGCTGCGAGGACGCGTCCATCATGATCTGCGCAGGTGGGTGGAGCTCGCCACGGGTGCCGCGCAGGCGGGCCTGATGGAGATCCATGTCCGGCACGCCATGCACTTCGCGCAGCAGCTCGCCGAGACCCACTCCGTCGCCCAGGCATGTGCGGTGTACGCCGACATGGCGGACGTGCCGCGGGGCATGCGTGAGCCGGTCCTGATCCTCCTCCTCGATCGCCTCGCGGCCAGGGAACTGCCCCGTACCGTCGCCGGTCCCGGCGACGAGCGCGTCGCACTCTATCCCCGCTCCTCCGCGCGGACCCGTCGCGCCGTCTGACGGCTGCGCGTAATGAGAGGGGGCACGGCGCGCGTGGCGCCCTGCCCCCTGACTGCATCACGCGGATGCAGCGTTGCGACTACTTGTCCTTGTCGGAGTCCTGCTGGATCTCGCCGACCTTGTCCTGGGCCTTGCCCTTGAGCTCCTGCCCCTTGCCCTTGAGCTGCTCGCTGCGGTCGTCGGTCGCGTCGCCGAAGGTCTTCCGGGCCTTGCCCTCCATCTCCTTCGTCTTGCCCTCCACGCGATTCTCCGTGCCCCGTTCGTGACGGTCCTTGTCAGCCATGCTGTACTCCTTGCTGCGGGCGTCGTTGATTCGACGCAACTCATTGAAGGGCAAGGAATGTACCGTTCCAGTCCTCGGCCGCGGCGCGGCGGCGCGGCCGAGGACTGGAACGGACGTTGCCCGCCCTGGCCCGCCGGTGGTATCCTGACTCCCCTTTCGCCGGCGTGACCGCCGGTCACGCCACGAGCCAACAGGAGGTACCCATGCAATCCATTCAGGTGGAGTCCGGCGACCTGCGTGCAGTCGTCGATGCCGTGGACCGTCGCTTCATGGACGCCATGAACGCGGGAGACGTGGCGGGCGCAATCCAAGCGACGTACACGGCCGACGCCCGCATCCTGCCGCCGGGCGCCCCGGCCATTCAGGGCCGCGACAACATCGTCGCCTTCTGGCAGGGCGCGGTGGAGCAGCTGGGCGTCAAGCAGGTCGAGCTCCGCACGGTGGAGCTACGGCAGGCGGGTGACTACGCCTGGCAGGTGGGAAGCGCGACCCTCACCCTCGCCGACGGCCAGAGCGCCGACGGCAAGTACATCGTGGTGTGGAAGCGGGAGAACAACGAGTGGCGCTGGCACCAGGACATCTGGAACCTGGACGCCTGATGTGCAGGTGCGGGTCCGCGACGGGGCGGACCCGCGTTCCCCTGCCGGTCAGCCGGCCACCAGGTTGATGAGGCGGTCCGGCACGAACACGACCTTCCGCAGCTGCGCCCCGTCGATGTGCTTCGCCACATTCGGATCCGCGAGGGCCGCCGCCTTCGCCGCCTCTTCCGTGATGCCGCGGGCCATGGGCATCCGCGCCCGCAGCCGGCCATTGACCTGCACCACGAACTCGACGGTGTCCGCCACCGCCTTCGACGGGTCGTGTTCCGGCCAGTTCGACCCCATGAACACCGACTTGCCGTGGCCCAGCAGCTCCCACAGCTCCTCGGCGATGTGCGGTGCGAACGGCGCCACCATCACGACCAGCGGCTCCACCTCCGCCCGGTTGACGCGGCGGTTGTTCTCGCGGACCGCGTTGAGGTACTCCATCATCGCGGCGATGGCCGTGTTGTAGCGCAGGGCCGCGATGTCCTCGGTTACCTTCGCGATCGTGGCGTGGAGCTTCTGTTCCACGGCGCCCTCTGGAACGGCGTCGCCGAGCTCCTCGACGGGAACGACCGCATCCCATAGCCGGCTCAGGAACCCGAACGGACCCTGCAGCCCCTGGTCCCGGAAGTCCCCGCCTTCCTGGTAGGGACCGAGGAACATCAGGTAGGTCCGGAACGTGTCCGCCCCCCACTCCTCGATGTATCGGTCGGGGATCACCACGTTGCCCCGACTCTTCGACATCTTCGAGCCCTCCTTGATGAGCAGGCCGTGCTTGCGGAACCGCTTGAACGGCTCCTCGAATGGCACGTGCCCGAGGTCATGGAGGGCCATGGTGATGAACCTCGCGTACAGCAGGTGGAGGACCGCATGCTCCTCGCCGCCGATGTACATGTTCACCGGCAGCCAGTGGCGCGTGATCTCCGTGTCGAACGGCGCATCGTCCCGGTTCGCCGACGGGTACCGCAGGAAGTACCACGCGCTGTCGAGGAACGTGTCGCTCACGTCGGTCTCCCGTCGGGCAGCGCCGCCACACCCGGGGCAGGCGACCCGGTACCAGCTCTCATCCCGCGCCAGCGGGCTCACGCCGCCGGCATCGGGCTTGTAGTTCTCGACGTGGGGCAGTACGACGGGAAGCTGATCCTCAGGCACGGGGACCGTGCCGCACGCGTCGCAGTAGATGATGGGGATGGGCGGGCCCCAGTACCGCTGGCGCGAGATACACCAGTCGTGCAGCCTGAAGTTGACCCGCGCTTCCGCTGCATCCTGCTCCGCGAGCCATGCCGTCACCAGGCCGATGGCGTCCAGCGAGTGCACGCCGTCGAACTCACCGGAGTTCACCAGGTCGCCCTCGCCGACCCAGGCGGCGGTCATCCCGCCGCCCTCCTGCTCGGACGCGTCCTCGCCCCCGCTGATGACGCGTACGATGGGAAGGCCGAACTGCGTGGCGAACTCGAAGTCGCGCTCGTCATGCCCGGGTACCGCCATGATGGCGCCGGTACCGTACTCCATGAGTACGTAGTCGGCGATCCATACAGGCACGCGCTCGTGCGTCGCGGGATTCACGGCATAGGCCCCGGTGAAGACGCCCGTCTTTTCCTTCTCGACCTTCTTCCGGCTGACCAGGTCCATGGCCGCCGCCCGCTCGCGGTAGGCTTCCACCTCGGAACGCCGGTCGGGCGCAGTGAGCCACGCCACGACGGGGTGCTCCGGCGCCAGCACCAGGAACGTCGCGCCGAATATCGTGTCGGGCCGCGTCGTGAATACGGGGATCTGCAGCTGCTGCTCGTACTCCTCGTCCTCGCCCCGCTCGTGGTGATACGCCCGGGCCGCGGCCACCGCCTCCGCCGCGTCGGAGTCCGCCGGCGCGTCCCAGTCCGTATCCACCGCGAACCAGATCTCCGCGCCCTCGCTCCTGCCGATCCAGTTCTCCTGCGCCTTCTTCGTCGTCTCCGACCAGTCGATCCACGCCAGGTTGTCCAGCAGACGCTGCGCGTACTTCGTGATCCGGAAGAACCACTGGGACAGGAACCGCTGTTCCACCACCGTGCCGCAGCGCTCGCACGCCCCGCCGATGACCTGCTCGTTCGCCAGCACGGTGTGGCACGACGGACACCAGTTGACCGGCGCCTCCTTCTTCTCCGCGAGTCCCGCCTTGTACAGCTGAAGGAAGAGCCACTGCGTCCACCGGTAGTACGAAGGGTCCGTGGTATCGACCACGTGGTTCCAGTCGTACATCGCACCGATGCGCGTGAGCTGGCGCGTGAAGTTCCTGATGTTGCTCGGGATGAGCTCCATCGGGTGCGTGCCGGTACGGAGCGCGAAGTTCTCGGAGTGAATGCCGAACGCATCGAAGCCGATGGGCTCGAACACCGCCTCGCCCTTCAGCCGCTGCCAGCGCCCGTAGATGTCCGCGCCCGTGAACGCGTACATGTTGCCGACGTGCAGGCCCTCGGCCGACGGGTACGGGAACATCATCAGGTTGTAGAACGGACGCTCCACCGTCAGGAGCTCGTCGTCCGTGAGGGAATTCACGTGCTGCTCCGCCCAGCGGCGCTGCCACTTCTCTTCGATCTGCTGCGGCCTGTAGTCCATGGATCCTGAACGGGTTTGCGGGTGAACTCGCAAATCTAGCCGGGGCGTGAGGCGGCGTCCAGCAGAGGAGGCGGCTCCCGGGGCCGGTCGCCGGGACCGGTCAGGGCGCCCGCGCCGGGACCCGGTCGAGCAGCTCCGCCGTGGAGCGGTAGGGGTCAGACGGCAGCGACCGGCCAGCCTCCAGGATAGCCGTGACCGCGCCGACGTAATCCCGGCCGAAGTGCTCGTACACCGCCTCGAACAGCCCGAGGCGGTCATAGTACAGCCGGGTCCCGATGAGTGTGGCATTGTTCAGCGGACGGCGGATGAAACCGCGGAACGCGCCCGTCCGCAGGTCCGGTTCCACGTCCTCGGCGAACCGCCGCCGCGCGTCCGTGAACACGGTCTCACGCAGCCGCAGCTTGGCCTCGTAGTCGAGGTCGTCGCGCCCGTAGATCGACTCCAGGTCCGACACCAGCGCCGACAGGAAGGCCGCGAACCTCAGGTTGTCCGCCCACCCGTCCGTCGCCGCCGCGCACTCCCGTGACTCAGGTCCCTCGCGCATGCAGAAGAACTCGATGGCACCGCGGTCGCCCACGAAGTTGGCGAAGCTCTCGTTGAACGCGACCTGACCGGGAATGTAGACCGTGTTGTGGAGCAGCTCGTGGATGACGGTGCTGACGAGACCGACGTCGTCGTACCGGAGGAGCGTATTGAGGAGCGGGTCGTTGAACCAGCCGAGGGTGCTGAAGGCGGCACTCGGCCGGACGTAGGCATCGTAGCCGGCCCCTTCCAGGCGCGCGGCTTCCCGGTGGGCTGCATCGAAGTTGAAGTATCCCTTGTACGGTACGCGTCCCACGATGGGGAACCACCAGGTGTAGGCCTGGAAGCGGTCGCGCCGGGAGCCGGAGACGACGAGGAGGAGTGTGTCGCTGTCCACCCAGGAGTAGGTGGTGTAGCTGCTGCCGGCGTTGAGGCCGACGGCGTGCTGGGCGAAGTCGCGCGCCTGGAGGACGAGTGCGAGCTGGCGGCGCGTTTCGGCGGGCGTTGCCGGGTCCTCGATGACGCGGGCGATGGGCTTGCGCCGGCTCAGAATCCTGGCCTCCTCGATGCCGGCTCGGGCGACATAGAGGGGGGAACACGCGGTCAGCGCGGCGGTCCAGAGGAGGGCGAGGGATCGGGCGAGGCGTTGCATCCGGGGAAGATGCGGGAGGACGTCCGGATGCGAAAGCGCGGTGTGCCGGGGAGGGGTATGCTTTGTGCTAATCGGAGGACCTCATGGCATGCAGACTGGGAGTCGAGTTCGGGATATGCGCGGCGGCAGGTACGCGGACCTGATTCCGCTGGCGGCATTCCTGGTCGTCGTGGGGATCGTCTTCCTGTTCGACCGGGAGCGGTCGACGCATCCCGAGCGGGAGCTGGCGGCGGCGGCCGCGGCGGCTGATCGGCGGGCGAGCGCCCTGGCGGATGTGCTGGGCAACGAGGTAAGTGCGCGTCTGGGCTCGCTGGAGGCGGCGAAGGTCAACTTCGGTCTCGTCGTCGACGAGGACACGGAGTCTGCCTTCATGGCCTCCCTGGACAGCGTGACGGCCCGCCTGTCCGGTCTCATCGGCATTTCCCTGGTCTACGCGGGCACGGAGGAGGTGGCGCGGGCCCCGGCCACCGGGCTGGGCCGGATGATCAGCCTGGAGGACAGCCTGGTCCGGCCGGCCTACCTGCGGGCACTCACCACGAACCGGTCGGCGGCGACGGATGTCGTGGACTGGGGTTTCGGTCGGCGCATCTTCGTCTTCGATCCCGTGACGCGGGATGGCACGTCGGCGGTGGCAGTGCTTGCGGCGGAACTGGACCCGCAGGCCATCTACCGGGTGGCGTCGGCGAGCGGTGTGCTGGACACGATCCCCGGCGGCGCCATCACGCACGCCCTCTTCGGGCCCGGCAACGTACGGCTCTCCAGCTACCAGGTCGTGCCGGACGGCTGGGCCCGGGTGTATCGCGCCGTCCGCATCGCCGATTCGGCGTGGCACGTGGAAGTGTCCTATCCGCTGCCGGACCTCCGTGCCTACCGGGCGGAGCGGGCGGCGACCTGGGTCGCGGGGCTGGCCCTCGCCCTCGCCATCGCCGTGATCCTGCACTTCCTGCGACGGACCATCCGGATGCAGAAGGCTGAGATCACGCGACGACAGGCGGCAGAGGACGCGGCGCAGACGGCGGCGGAGGACGCACGCCAGCGCGCGGCGTATGCACGTGAGCTGGCGGTTCAGCTGGAGGCGGCGCAGCGCGCATCGCAGCGACTGTCCACGTCCCTCGATCCCGACGACGTCGTGGAGCAGTTCCTGGGCGGTGTGGCGGAGATCCTCGATGCCGATGTGGCCTCGCTCTACACGTTCGAGGAGGAGGGCGAGGTGCTGGTGGGCCGACGGCGGATGGTGTTCCGTGACATCGACGGCTTCACCGACCGGCTCAGGCATGAAGACATCGGCCAGGTCCGCGCACCCGTGGCCATGCTGCCGGGGCTGGGCGAGGCGGTGTCCACGGGAGATGCGGTGGTGGTGGAGAACGCGGATGCGGATGGCCGCCCGCTGGCGGGGCGGGGAGGTGCGGAGGGCGCGGCGGCGTCCGTGACGGTACCGCTCCTCATCGCCGGCCACACGGTGGGGGTGGCGACGTGGGAGGTCTATGCGGCGCCACGCCACTTCCCGCCGACTCTCGTGGCCTTCGCCCAGGCGCTGGCCGCGCCAGCGGCGGCCGCCCTCCGCACGGCGGAGCTGTTTGCGTCCCTGGAGGAGGAGCGTCGCGGCGCGGCCCGGGAGGCGCTCCGATTCGGGGCGGTCATCGACCAGATGGCCGACGGCGTGATCGTGGTGGATGAGGAGGGGCGGGTCGAGCGGTCGAACGCTTCGGCGCAGGAGCT
>DATHVO010000055.1:0-10216 GCA_035461265.1 Longimicrobiales bacterium | reverse complement strand
TACGGGATCGCCGGAGCCGGCATCGTGGAGTACCGCGCCGGCGGCGACGCGGAGCTGCCGCCGGAGGCGCGGGACCGGTTCGACGGCGGGCGCTGGCGTTCGGCCGCGGCGGTGTTCGGTGTGGGAGCGGGATTCCCGCTGGACAGGGGCGGGATGCTCATGAGCTTCGAGCTCACGAACCATCTCACGCGCATACCCCTCGACGATGACGGCAGGGGCGAGTGGTTCGAGTTCGCCGGCGCGCCCGTCCAACTCGAGCGCGACTCGGAACGCGGCACGGACGGCATCGGGCTTGCCAGCAACCTGCGTCTGACGGTCGGGCTCGCCGTCCCCATCCGCCGTGCCCGCTGACTAGCGTCCCGATCGAATCAGCACGGGCCTGCGGGCTTCTGCCGTCTGTGCGGTCACGAGGTCGGTAGCCCGGAGGATAAGGACGTAGCGGCCACTCCGCCGGACGTCGATGGGAAGATTCATCGCGACGGGATACACATCGCCGTCCGCTTCTGCACGCCACGACACGCGCGGGTCCGTTCGGGGACCCGCCAGGCCCGCCGCTCGCCCAATCCACCGCCCGATCCGCGAAAGCAGGCCGGGACCGTCCAGGGGTTCCATGGACAGCTCCACGGCCAGTGCCTCCGCCCCCCGTCCGGCGAGCCGGTAGACCTCGGCATACAGGCCCAGCGTGTCGCCCGCCGTCACCACGAGGACGGGCAGTGGCCGCAGCGCAGGATCGTCATTCCGCTCGGGGAGCGCTCCGTCCCGGAACGGCTGGCAGAGGAGGAGGTCCGACACGACGGGACCCGCATCGGGTACGAGGGCGGAGAGGCGGTAGCGTGCCCGGGCCGCCACGCCTGCGACGGTATCCAGCGCCTCGGCACTGTAGATGAGGACGCCGGGGGGGCTGCGCACGGCCAGGGAGAACGTCGTGGTGTCGGCCTGCCAGGCAGGTGACGACCGTTCCTGCAGACGGCGGGTGAATGCGGAGTCGTAGACGAAGAGCCCCAATTCGAGCGTCCCGCGGGCGCTGTCGTGCGGAGTCGGCAACGCGCCGTCCACTCGCAGTACGACGTCGTCGCCCGCCAGGAAGCGCGTAGCCTGGTGGGGCAGGTCGGTGACCCGGCTGACCGTGCGCATGGCGTAGCCCGAGCGGGTTCGTGCCGCGTACAGCGGCGGCGGGTCGCCTGGCAGCGGCGGCTCGGGGAAGCCCGCCGACGCCATGCGCTCCGGCGCGTACGCACGCTGGGCGGTATCGAAATACTCGACGAAGGTGCCGGGGTCCATGGGCAGCGTGCCCGGAACCCGGCTGCGGGCGCTCGGCGTGCCGTACCGGACCGTGAGCTCGTCCAGGTCCCGGCCCCACCGGGTCATGCCCTGCACGACGGGCACTTCCGAGAGGAGGCGCGCCTCCGCATGCCGGGCCATGTGTTCGACCCACCGCTCGTTCGCGCCGGTCAGCCAGAAGGGGTCGGACGCAATCCAGAAGCGACGTTCGTAATCCGCGCGCTGCGCGTCACCCATGCGCCGCAGTTCGCGCTGCTCACGGTAGTCCACCAGCCAGCGGGGGTCCGCCCAGTCCGCGCGGACGGAGGGCTCCATGTGCCGCAGCGCAGCGGCAAAATGCCGCTCGGCTGCGTCCGCATCCCCGGTCGCGTGCAGCGCCAGCCCCTGGAAGAGACTCGACCAGAGGGAATCCCCGGACAGGGCAGCGAACGTGCCGGCCACGGCGACGGCCTCCGACGCGCGGTCATCCCTGACGAGCAGGCGCACGAGGGGACCGGCGGCGGCGCGTTCGTGCGGCGCCGCTGCGAAGTAGCGGCGCTGCGCCTCCACCGCCGCACGGCGCGCATCCACCACCCTGCCGGCCTCCAGCGGCGACGGCCGCGACGTCCCGGTCGAATCGAATCGAAGGCAGAAGCGGCCCACGATCTCGTCGCAGTTCCGGCCGTCGAATCCGCCCCATGCGACCGGCGCGAGGTTGCGGGACAGACGCTCGAAATAGGCCTCCGCACTGCGCGCCTGTCCCCTGAGCCGGTTCACCGAATCCGGCGGCAGCACCGCGCCGAGCTGCGCGGGGAGGAGTACGGCGAGGATGAGGGATGTCATGCGGCGTTGGACTTCTTCTTGCGTGGCGGCGCAGCGCATGAACAGCATCGCCCGGAGGTATTTGCCATGAGCCGCGCTCAGCCAGGCGCCGTGATTCTCGACCAGCTTCGAGACAGGATCGTCACCGGCCTCTACTTCGGAAACTGGCAGCCCGGCGAGCGTCTGCCAAGCATCCGCGATATCGCCGACGCCGAATCCGTGGACCGCAAGACCGCCGCGGCCGCGTACCACCGGCTGGAGGAAGAGGGCCTCGTCGAAGTGAAGGCCCGCTCCGGCGTGTTCCTCCGCGACGAGCGGGCCAACGGCGACGGCCCCCGGGACGGGCCCCTCGAGAGGCTGCAGAAGCGTTGGCTCAAGAATGCGTACGACGGGGCACGCGCCCTGGGGCTCGACACCCGTACCATCGTCCGCCTCTTCGATGCAGTGACGGAGATCGAGCGGACGCCGGTGCCGGTGCTGGAGGAGGACGAGGCCACTGCCCGCACCGTCGCGCAGGAACTTGTGGAGTGCGTGGGCATCGATGCCCGGCCGGTCCTACTCCAGGAGGCGGGCAGCCGCAGCAGCGCTTTGGCCGGGGCACCGTTCGCCGTCACGACACCATACTTCGCGGCCCGGGTCGAGCTGCTCGTCCCTCGTGCGCCCGTCATCACGGCCACGCTCTCGCTGGACCTGCTGCACGACCTTCTGGGACGGGCGGCGGCCGGACCCATCCTCGTGGCTGTCCCCAGCGACTGGATCGCCGGTAGGGTTGAGGCGGCCCTGCGGCAGCGGGCACCCAACATGGAGCGCACCCGCGTGGTCGTCGCAGGCCCCGGCGCCGACGTTCACGAGCTCCGGCGCGGTTCGTCATCCGTGTTCGTCTGGCCGGGCTGCGACGAGATGCTCTCGGCGTTCGCCGACGACGAGCTGGTGACGCCCGTGCGGCTGCTGTCCGAGGCCACGCTGGACAGGGTGCGGACTGCGGTCCTCGATGCGGCGCTGCGCCGGGCGGGCGCGGGTGGAAAGCCTGGCGTCAGTACGTCCAGCGGCGGCGCAGCTCAATCAGTCCCTGCGGGCGTGGAGCGTTGAGGGGCAGGGCGAGGACGCTGCCCCGCAGGCTGCGGCCGGCATAGACCGGCTCCACGGCGAGGCGCAGTCGCGAACGGGGATCGAACGTCCAGTCGAGACGCACCGCCCACGTGTTGAGGACGGATTCCTCCGGGCCGTCCGTGCCGAACAATGCCGTTATCCCCGTCTCCACCGTCAGGAACACGTCGGGCACGATCTGCCTTCCCATGATCACCGTTGGCGAACCGATGCCGGCGAGCGGCCCGGGCCCCAGCCGTATCTGGAAGATGTCCAGACCCAGACCGCTGAGCCCGCGCTCGAGCTCGATGGCCGCCAGCTCCGCGAACCCTCCGAGGAACGTCTGCTCGAGGAGCGCGTCGCCAGGCAGGTACTGGCCGCCAAGGGCGAAGCTCGGCTGACCGAACAGCAGAAAGCTCAACAGCTCCGACTCAGCGATGTCCACCACATCCGCGCCGGCCAGGGAGAGGCGGGGCGATTCCAGCGTCCCGGTGATGCGGACATCCACCGGCAGCTCGCGACCACCGGGATCATAGACGATCCGACGCGCCGTGATGTCCACCGCCGGATTCGGTGTCGACGCACCCAGGAAGCGGACCTGGGCGGATACGATGTCGAATCGGCGAACAATGGGGCCCGCCACGAGCGTGTACTGCCCGCGCGTGCCCTCGAGCGTGCCCACGATGGGTGTGCTCAAGCCCGCCTTGTTGACGGTGAGGACGCCCGCGAGCTGCGCCCGCGCCTCCTCCGTCATGAACCACGTGCGGTCGTCCACGGTGATGCGCAGGTCCCTGATGCGCAGGCTCTCGAACACGCCATCGCCGGCGACGGGTTCGACGGGCAGACCCATCACCGGCGCAGGTCGCGTTATATCCATGATGGCGCCGCCGGCGCCGCCGAGCTGGGGGATGACGAAGTAGCCGTCGTCCACGCGCACATCGCCCGTGAGCTCCAGGCCCAGCGGCGGTCCGGCCAGGGCCAGCCTGCCCCAGATGGCGGCGTCCCGCTGGCCGTCCACACCGATGGGTCGGAAGCCATCCAGGACGACCTGGATGTCGAGAACGGGCTCGTCCAGCCGTTCCAGCACCACCTGTCCGCCCGCTACCAGCCAGCCATCGCTCCGGGCCCGCAGGTCCCGGATGACCAGCCGCCGGCCGTCGAAGCCGACATCGCCGGCGATACTGTCGTACCGCTGATTCGCCGGAAGGACCGTCATGGCGCCGTTACGCAGGACAAAGGACCCTTCCACTGCCGGGGCCTCGGCCGTGCCCGCCAGCGAGACGTGCGCATCCACGACACCGGAGACATCGCGCACCTCCGGGAAGTACGCGGCGACGGGGGAGAGCGAAAACGCCTCGGCCCGTATGGCGCCGTCCAGAGGCAGGCCGTCCACGAGCTCGAAAACGGGCTCGCCAGCGAGGCGGACCACGCTGGGGATGCGCGCATGCACTTCGAGCCGGCCCGCCGTATCCACCATGACCAGGGCATCGACGATCGTCTCGCCGTCCCGATAGGTGGCCCGGCCGGACACGCCTTCCAGGGGGACGCCGCCAATTGCGCCATCCTCAATGCGGAATGCCACGTCCACCAGGGCATCGTCTGGCAGGGCCCGGACGACGCCCTCCGCCCAAAGCAGGCCGGAGAGCCGCTCCGGCTGACCGAACAGGCGCTGGACGTCGCCGGTGGGTACGGCGGCGACCTCGACACGAGCATCCATCGCCGAGAGCGGCAGGAGGCGGCCGTCCAGGGTCAGCAGCCCCTCGCCGCTCGTGTTTTCGAGGGACAGGCCCTCGACGTGGACCTCGTTTCCGTCCCATCGCACGAAGGCCGGGCGCGTCAGCACCCAGTCGCCCGTGGCGAGTTCGAAGCGGGCTCGCCGGACCACAATGTCCCGGACGCCGGTCTCGGGCAGGTTCCCCGTGGCAACCACCTCCAGGATACCGCCGTCCGCGCGTTCCGCCCGCATGTCCAGATCCAGCGTTGGCGGCGTGACCCGCAGCGACAGGCGGGCCTCGTCGTACGTGCCGGCCGTCGGCGTGCCCAGGCCGCTCCCGGTCGCCTCCACGACGACGACCGGGAGGCGACCACCGCCGACGGTCGCCTCGTAGGTCGCCGTCAGTGCATCCGCCTGCCACTCGCCGGCTCGCATGGACGACCCCGTGGCCGTGCCGGCCAGGCGGAGGCGGTCGAGACTGCCATCGACGGTGCCGGCCAGGCGTATGCTCCCGTCCGCCACCCCCTCGCCGCCCAGGGGCAGGTACGGACCCCACGGACGCAGGGACGTGACGGCGACCTCGTAGGTGATGGCGCCGCTCTCGGGCGTCGCGAAGCGCCACGTACCGCCGGCCGTGGCCGTGGCGGTCGCCAGCGTCGCGACCAAACGGCGGACTCGCAGCTCGCCGCCGCCGATGTCGATGTCCGCGTGGAGGGTGTCCTGCGCGCCCGCCTCCCACCCCGTGAACCGGCCCGACACCAGCACCGCCGCGACCATGCTCTCGGGATCGACGCCCGCACCCCGCATGGTGACGCTGGCCGTGAGGGCCACGGGCGGGGCAGACGCGAGAATGCTCTCCAGCTCCACGGCCAGCACTCTCCCGCTCAGGTCGTAGGCCGGCACCGCACCTGTCAGGTCCAGGGTTCCGTCCATGACCACCACGCCGGCACCGAGTTCGAGGCGGATGTCCACAGCCAGGGGCGCCACGCCGGGCGGCCCGCTGAGGGAGATACGGCCCGTTACCGAACCGTCCAGCGGCAGCGCCGGAACCATGGCCCGCAAAGCGGCCAGGGGCGTCCTGTCGAGGTCCACGTCCACACGCTGGAGCGCCACGCCGTCGTCGGTGAGAAGGACACGGCCGGCGAGGCCCGCGCGGAACGACCCGGGCACGGTGGGCGCGGTGAGATTCGCCGTCAGATCGAAGGCGATGTCGCCGCCCGCCCCGTGCACCCGGCCCGTCAACGAGCCCGCCCAGGCCAGTTCTCCCGAGAAACCCTCGACGAGGGCCAGGTCGAGAGGATCCAGGCGGAGGTCGGCCGCCACGAGGGTGAAGTACTCCTCCCCGAAACGCGCAGTCAGTGACCCGAGCACCCGGCTGTCGCCACTCCGCGCATCGAGTTCGGTGAGCGTAGCCTCGGTCAGGTCGCCCGCCAGGGGTCGGACGCTCCATGTGAAGCTCGCCGTACCCGTGGAAGGCATCGACTCCGGCAGCATGAAGGCGACGTCCTCCAGGCGGAGTCCGGGCGCCCGCCCCTCCGCCGTGATCCCGTACCCCGGGTCCGACGGGCTCCAGACACCGCGGACGTCCGCGAGCCGCGTATCGTCGAGCGTCGCCCCCGCCACATTGAAGTGGACCGTACCGGACGGGAATCGGAGGAGGCCGTCCGTCACGTCGATGGCAAGGCGCACTTCCGGCTCCGGCTGGATGAAGAGCGCGGTCAGCCTCTCCACGCGGACCAGCGGCTCAGGCACGCCGGGCTGAGACAGAACGACCAGCGGCAGCGTGCTTTCCAGGTTCCGGAATTCGAAGCGCTGTTCGGGCCGCACGACGTCGACGGTGCCGCCGGCGATGCGCAGGTTGCGCACCTGGATCGTGCGGGGAGGGGTTCGGGCCGGCGCCCCATCGTCTGCAAGGAGCTCCTCGAACACTTCCTCGAAGTTCCACGCGCGCCCGGGCGCGTCCTGCCGAAGGCTGATCGTCACCCGCGTAAGCGTGGTATTGTCGAGTATGACGTCGCCCCTGCCCAACGCCTGGACCTGGAGCTGAGCGGTGGCGATCTCGGCACGGGCGAACCGGCGACCCGTCGCCTCGTTCCACACCACGTCGCGGAACGTGAGGGAGAGCGGGCCACGCAGCCGTCGCGTGGACACGGGCATCGCGTCGAGGCGGGCCGTGATGCCCCGCTCGCGCGCACCGACCAGCCCGCGCCCGGGTCCGTCCGGGACAGCGTCCGCCTGCGGACGCTCGATCCTCCCCAGTTCCGGATCCCCCAACAGCGAGGGGTCCGCACCTCCGTCCAGGCCCGTGACGAAGAGGTAGAGGACGACGGCGCTCGTCAGGATGCCGGCGAGGATTCCGGCCGCCACCATCGGCCACTCGTCGCGCGACAGGAAGACCCGCGTCATGTCAGAACGCCTGACCGATGCCCAGATGGAAGCGCATGCGACCCAGGAAACCGGGACGCGGCGCCTGATATTCGCCGGGCAGGCGGACGACGCTGCCGCTCTCGATGTCGGTGTACAGCAGCGGGGCCGCCGGGCGGTCGTGCGGGTTGATCCCGATGTCCATCCGAACGGGACCGACTGGAGTCCGGAGGCGAATCCCGGCTCCAGGCGTCACCCGCCAGTCGCTCATGGACAGGTCCCACAAGGCGCCGGCGCCCACGGCGCCCACGTCGGTGAACAGCACGAGTCGCATGAGGTCGGACCAGACGGGCGACGGCAGGCGAAGCTCGGCGTTCGCCACGACGACGGACGTGCCGCCCGTGGCTACGAACCGCGGCTCGTTCACCGGGACCAGCCGCCCGTCCTCTTCCTCCGGCATCGCGTCCGTCACGTAGACGCCCGGGCCCAGCCCGTTCCGCTCGAAACCACGAACGCTGCTCGCGCCCCCGGCGTAGAACCGCTCCTCCGGCGGGAGAAACTGGTCCACCTGGTCGAGCGTCGCCGTGCGGAAGAAATTCCCGACGCGCACCGCGAAGGCCGCGACGTGGCGCTGGCTGAGCTCACGGTAGACCGCGCCCTCGCCGGTCCAGCGGAAGAACGTCACCTCGGAGCCGAGCACCGGCGTCGCCCACGCCACACCCGTCCGCGCGACGTAGCCGCCCGTGGGGTCGAGCAGCGCATTCGTTCGATCCATGATGTAGTTGACGCCGAGTTCCGTCCTGAACCGCGGCCGGGCCAGGGAATCGACGGTGGCGGGCTCGCAGACGAGGAAAGCGGCGCAGAACAGGGCAGGGGAGGCCCGGGTACGGCCACGCTCGCCCTCCAGCGAGACGTTTCCGCCGGACCGGGCGCCCAGCCGCCGGCTCACGCTGGTCCGGCTGCCAAAGGCCTCCCGCTGGAAATGACCCGGCTCGGACTGCCTCTCACCGTAGAGCCGGATTCCGACCTGGTTCCGCGGACTCAGGAAGTACGGCTGGGTGAAATCGGCCGACAGGATGTAGTCGAACTCGTTGCCGCCGAACTCGGAGTCCGACCCGACCGTGGGACAGATGGACCGGCCGGCCCCCAATGCGAAGGGTTCACCGACCCCCAGACGACTCAGCGATGCCCGCGCAGACAGCCGGCGCGCGCCGCCCGTGAAGCTGCGGTGGGTCCACCGGCCTTCGGTCCTCAGGCAGTCGACGGTACCGAAGCCGACGGCCGCCTCGACTTCCCGGAGCGGCGCCTCGACAACGCTCACCAGCACCGTCGCCCGGGATCGGTCCGCAGACTCCGCCTGCAGCGTGTCCGGCGCGACGGTGACCGACACGAGGGAGACGATCTCGAGCTGATAGAGGTTGCGCTGGCTCTCCAGCAGGTCCGTGGGTCGCAGCAGGTCGCCCGATGATACTTCCAGCTGCCGGAGGACCGCCTCGCGCCCCAGGTTCGGCGCCCCACGCACGATGATCGAGTCCACGGTCACGACGGGCCCGGTGACGACGTCCAGCGCCGCCTCCGCCCGGTTGTCGACGGTGTCCACCGAAAAACTTCGCAGGACCTCCGCGTACGCGTAGCCGCGCCGGTGCAGGGCCCGGAGCATGCGGTCCGACGTCTCGAGGAAGCGCCCGAGGTGGAACAGGTCGCCCGGCTGCAGCGGCAGCAGTCGCTGCACCTCCGCCGGGTCCAGGATCGCCTCCGTGCCCGTCACCGTGAGCTGATCGAGGTAGATGGGGTCGCCGCGGGCCACGCTGAACGTCACCGCCACGTCCTCGCCCTCGGGCTCCACCTCGGGACTCACCCGCGTGTTGAAGTAGCCGGCGATCCGGTAGAAACGCTCCAGCGTCTCCACGTCTCCGCGGATCCGGGCCACGTTGACGTGATGCTCCTCCCGGCCGATCCGCGTAAAGGGTACGCAGAGCGGAATGCCCAAGAAGCTGCAGCGGGACGGCTGCGTATCGACCATCTGCTGCAGGGAATCGGCGTGGAACGGGGCAGTGCCCTCGAACCGTACATCGCGAATGCGTCGGCCCTGATGTTCAGCTACTTCCGGATACATGTCGGCGGCCATGGACCGGGCGCCGCATGCGCTGAGAAGCAGCACGCTCGCCAGACCCAGGAGCCGCCGCAACCCGGTGCCTTCACCCATCAGCGGCTGCCCTCCCACGGTATCGCCGTCACACTCTGTTTCGCCCTGCGGACACCGCCCATTCATGCAATCCATGCGCCACGCCGCGCGCTTGACGGGGAACTGGACCCGGGCTAGCTTCTCTCGCTGTTTTGCGCGGCTTGCGCCAGTCCGCCCGCGCCGCGAACGCGGTCGCGGGCGGCGATCATCAGGCCGCCCCGGCAACTCCGAGATTGAGGCCATGACTCGCCACCCCAGCGCCCGCCGCGTCCACCGCCAGCCGTCGGAACCCGACGACGCATTCGTCGCCGGAGTCCTGGAGACCAGTGCGTGGGCCAAGCAGCACCAGCGCACGCTCATCATCGGCGGCATTGCGCTGGTCGTAACCGTGACCGCTCTGGTCCTCTGGCTCAACCATCGGTCCAGTCTGAGGGACCGGGCCGTCGTCGAACTCGCCCAGGTGCGGGCGGCCACCATGGCGGGCAACCCGGAGCTGGCCATTCGCGACCTCGAGCAGTACCTCGCCCGGTACGGCGGCACGCCGGCCGGAACGGAGGCGCGCCTGATGCTCGGTCGGGTCTACCTCGAGAACGGTCGGCCACGGGATGCCATCGACGCCATCAGCAGGCCCGCCCGGGACGTCCGCGATGACATGGGCGCCAATGCGGCATTCCTCCTCGCCGCAGCCCACGAGGCGGCCCAGGAGCCGCACAGAGCCGAGGAAGTCTACCTTCGGCTCGGGGACCGGGGGCGGTTCCTGTTCCAGCGGCAGGAAGCCCTCGACC
>DATHVO010000054.1:0-16139 GCA_035461265.1 Longimicrobiales bacterium | reverse complement strand
CCCGAGCCTGCTGGCGCTCACGCTAGGCGCGACCTTCGTCGCCCGCAGCTTCTCCGGCGACAAGGAGCAGCTCGTGCCCATCCTCAAGGCGGGCCTGTCCCACAGCGGATTCGCCTTCGTTGACATCATCTCGCCCTGCGTCACGTTCAACGACCACGAGGGATCGACCAAGAGCTACCGTTACATGCGCGACCACATGACCGAGGTCGTGCAGACGGACTTCGTCCCGCTCCGCGCCGGGATCACTGCAGAGTACGCGCCGGGCACCGTCCGGGAAGTGGCGATGCACGACGGGAGCAGTATCCGCCTCAGGAAGGTAGCCGAGGACTACGACCCGTCCGATCGCGACGCGGCGTATGCCTACCTGCGCGATCGGCAGGAGGCTGGTGAAATCGCGACGGGACTGCTGTATGTGAATCCGGATAACGCGGACATGCATGCCGTCGAGAACAGCATTGCAGCGCCGCTGGCGCAGCAGCCGTTCGACGCGCTGTGCCCCGGCTCCGCCGCGCTGGACAGTCTGATGAAGGAGTTCCGGTAGGGCGGCCCGAAGACTCAGCTGAACAACGCCATCCATGCAGACACACGGTTACGGCGTCATTCCCCTGGAGGCCGGCGCTCTGTGACCCGGCAGGGCAACCCGTCTGGCGCCCCCGATACACGCGCAGCCCCGACGTGCCCGACGAGCCTGGTCCGGGCCCAGGTCGAAGTGAGCAGCTGCCTGCGTGCCGCCACGGCCTGACACCGCGCCGGCGGGGCCTTCACGAGGAGGAAGACGCCGCCGGACGCGGTGCGACGACCGCAGCGCTGCCGCGTCCGGCGCTACTCGGCGGTCGCCGTTGCCAACTGGCCCAGGACCATCACCTTTCCGCCACTCTCCAACCCTCGGGCCAGGGCCCGCTCGGCGGCGTCCACCAGCTCGCGCGGCGAGCTCATGCTGACGTCGTAGGGTACGACGCTCGCCGTGACGACGAGCGGCTCGGGCATGCCCGGCAGCGATGCGAGCTCGCGCCGCGCACGCTTGGCGAAGGTGCACGCGCCATCCAGGGGGACATCGGAGAGGATGGAGATGAACGTTCCGTCGTGCCGGCCGTGATGCGCCGTCATGTGCATGCCCCGCGTCTGCTTCCGGAGTGCGCGTCCCACTGCCCGCAGTACGCGCTCGGCGCCCGGGCGGCCGTGACGCGCCGCGAAGAGCGGGAACTGCTCCACTCGCGTGAGCACCACGTTGAGCGGACGACCCCGCTGGGCCGCCGCGAAGTCCGCGGCGAGGGCGTGCTCGCCCGCGTAGCGGGTAGCGAGTCCCGTGAGGGGGTCGACCAGCGCGTTCATGGTCGCGGCCCGTCTGGCCCGCGACACCACGTGGCGGCCGCCGAGAAGGAGTCCCGCGGAGGCGGTGATCCCGAGGACGGGTACCACGATGAGGAACGTCCCCGGCGTCGTCGCGACGGGCACGAGGGAGATGAACCCCAGTGCGGCGAAGCCGGCCACCGTGGCCTGCACCGCCACCAGGACCAGCGGCAGTTCGGATTCGTTGTTGTTCACGGAATCGACCCTGTCTCTGTGGACATACCTTGCCAGGTGGCTGTTTCAGCGGTCGATAATCGTGCCACGGCGCAAACTGTTGTCGGTGCGTCCAGCCGGGCGACCCGCACGGCGGGATTCCGATACAGAGTGTCTGCCGGAGCGCACCTTTTTCGCACCCTGGGCTCACGGCCGACCCCGTCTGGCTGGCGCCTGCCGGCGCGGATACCTTGAATCCAGCCGCGCCGCAGGCGCGTATGTGCAGGAGGCGGCCGGGTCACGGTCGTCCGGCTACGAAGCCCGTTCCCCGGAGATGAATCCATGTCAGCACGGATGTGCGCCGTCGTAGCCCGGTCAGCCGGGCGGGGTGGCGCTGCAGGCCTGTTCGCCGTATCCACCCTTCTCGGCGCGTGCTCGGCCGGCTCCCTGTTCAGCGGTGCGAGCGACACGCTGTTCGACGCTCCTCCCTACTACGCCGGCGCCGGCATCCCGCCCGCCGCTGCCGTGGCCCACCTGCCCGTCGGCTACCAGCGCGGTGCCACGCAGCCGCCGACCTTCGATCCGTCGGACAGTCCGGGTACGCCGGTCGCCCGGCTGCTGGCGGAGATGAACGCGTACCTCGATTCTCTGCACGTCTCGCGACCCCTTCCTGCCGGGGCCTCCGCGGGCCGCGCCCCCGATGTCCAGTTCGGGTGTGAGATGGATGCGATCGACGACTGCGTGCGTGAGCCCGGTCGCCGCGACAAGCGCCTGTCCGTGCTTCCGCCATCGCGGTCGTGGGTCGCGAGCACGAGTGCGGCGGCCGTGGAAGCGGGCGCCGGCTACGTGATGATCATCACCCTCGAGACGGGCAACATTCTTCCGCACCAGAGGAACCTGCGGGGCGACAAGGAGATCCAGCTCGGCACCGGATACTCCCTCGCCGCCCCCTGGCTGACGGCGATCGACCGGCCCGCATCCACCCTCCAGCTGACCGGCGCCGTGGTGGACGGCGAGGGCCGTGTGGTGCGCATGGGCGCGGAGGGGCTGGTGGCGCGACGGACCAACCTGCTGGTCGGATCCCTGGGCGCGCAGGCCCTGATAAGCGACGAGGATGTGGAACGGGCACGCGCCGCCCGGCGGGACGATCTCCCGGGACAGCCCCTTGTCTGGCAGGTCGCGCTGCGCAACCTGGCGGCGCAGCTGGCGGGACGCGCCGACCTGGTCGTGCGCTGACATCCGCGTGATGAGCAGCCTCAGCGATAGTCCACGTCGTCCAGTTCCGCCACGAAGAACGGGTCGGGCCGTCCGTCTCGCTCCCAGCCGGCGGTGAGACGGGCGGGGGTGGTGTAGCCACCGAAGTGGCTCTCTCCCTCGAAGGTGACGACGAACGGGATGTAGCCGACGGGGCCGTTCGTCTCGTCGCCGTTCCAGCGGCGGATGACCACCCGCATGAGGCGGCCCGCGTCATCCACCGTGACCGTCGAGGCCACCTCCTCCTCGCCCACATGCAGGATGAACCGCGCAGTGCTGTCGTCCACGGCCTCCCACACTGCACCGTACCGCGGCAGCAGCACCGACGGCACCAGCGCCGCCTCGCCACCCAGCCGGCCGGCCGCCGACCGGTCCGTATCCGCATCCGACTGGTTCACTACCGGCACGAGGCCCCACAGCCGCCAGCGCAGGCGGCCGCGACCTGCGGCATAGCTGTCGAAGCCGCGGATCCGCATCACGCCGCGTCCCACCTCCGCCTTCCAGACGAACCCAGCGGGCGGCGCGAGCACCTGCTCCGCCCGCATGGGCCAGGGCTCCGCACCGGCCTGCAGACGGATGGTGCCGTGCATGCGCAGGGTGGCGGAGCGGGCGAGGGGTGTCCCGGGCCGGATGGCACGGAGCAGCCACCGCCGCGCAGGCTCCGGCAGTCCCTCGACCATCGACGGGTCGAAACCCCGGTTGGGGCCCGCCGACTCCAGCGCGGACCAGGTCCGCCGCAGTTGCCCCGCCTCACGGGCGCTTCCCAGCAGCAGCACCGAGATGGCCGCGGCGACGACGATCATCAGTGCAAGGACGACGGTGCCCGCATTCATATCCGGTTCTCCTTCGTATGCATACGGAACGGTATCACGCCCGCAATCCGGTGTGCCAGTTTCGTGGCCGGCCGACGACACCGCTTGCGGTACGCCGCCATCTGATCCATGTTCGGATGTCACCACCGTCAGGCGAAGTATCACCAGACCGCGGTAGTCGATGTCCCTCAGGCTGAGGATCCTCGGCGCGCCACGCGCCTTTCGTGCGGGCAGTGAACTGACTGATCTGCCCGCCCAGCGGCTCAGGTTCGCCCTCCTCGTCCATCTCGCCATGGAGCGCGAATCTCCTCGCGAGGCTCTGCTGACGATGTTCTGGCCGGATCGCGCACCCATCCGGGGCCGGCACTCCCTCCGCCAGATGCTGTACGAGCTGCGCCAGCTCCTGGGCGAGGACTGGATCGAGGTCCGCCGGGACCGTGTGCTGGCACGCGCGGACGTGGATGCGCTGCGCTTCGAGGCGCTGGCGACGGCGGGGGATGCGGCGGGTGCGTTGAGGTTGTACGAGGGCCCGTTCCTGGACGGTTTCGGGCTGGACAACCACGCCTTCGACGGTTGGGTTGATCGGCAGCGGGCGCATCTCAACCGGGTGCACAGGCGCCTGCGCCGTGAGCACATTGCATCGCTGGCCGCGGTGGACGATGTCGAGTCATCCCTGGAGGCGGCGCGGCGGTGGGTGGAGCTCGACCCGCTCGAGGACGAGGCGGCCCACGCGCTGCTGGCGTGCATGGGGGCGGCGGGACAGCGCACCGCGGCCCTCCAGTACTTCGACGCCTACGCCAGACAGCTCGAGACGGAGCTCCAGGTGGAGCCCCTCGACGAGACCCGCGCCCTGGTGGACCGGATCAGGTCTGGCGAGCCCGTGATCCTGAGGGCAGAGCTTCACGACGCGGACGCAGTCAGCGGGCAGGGTCCTGTGGTGACGGCCCCGGGTTCGTCCTCCACGCCCGCCGATCCGCCGGCCGGCGGTTCCGGTCAGGGGAGCTTCGGGTTACCGGCGGGTCGGTTCGCTCCGGACGGCGACGCCGGCGCCACGGCGGTGGCCGTCCGCTCCGGGCGGTCGTACGGGGGCGGCGCCGCGGCCTCGCAGGCGCGAGTGCCCGCACCGGTGGCGGGACTGCCGGCCGGAGCGACCGGTTCGAGCCGGCGATCCGCGCCCACGCTGCGGCGGTGGGCGTGGCCCGCGGCGGCGGCCCTCCTGGTCCTCGTCGCCGTGACGATCCTGCTGAGGCGGCCCGCCCCCATCGTGCCGCTGAACGGCCCGCCCGACGCCAGGATCGCGATACTGCCGTTCACCGATCACTCCGATGGCGGCGCCCATGCGTCCCTGGCCGGCGCTCTCACGGACGTTCTCGCCCAGAGTCTGGCCCGGAGCCGTGCCCTGGATGTCATCTCGCCCAACGGTGTCGCCCTCCTGCGTGAGCGCGGGACACCCAGTGACAGTGTCGGCCGGATTCTGAGTGCGGATTTTCTCGTGGGCGGGAGCATCACGGCCGCGGGCGATCGCGTGCGCGTTGCCATCGAGCTTCTGGACGGACGTACCGGCTTCGTGGTTCGGCACGACGTCGTCGAGCGACCCATCGCCGAGTCGAGGATCCTGGTCGAGGACGTCGTTACCCGGGCGGCCGCCTTCCTCCGGCGGGAGATCGGCGACCAGGTCGAGGTGAAGCGGGTCCGCGCCCAGACCACGAGCGAAGAGGCCTGGCGCGACGTCCTGGCCGCCAAGGCGGTGCAGCAGGCGTCGGCGCAGCTCATCCGCGAGCGCCAGTACGGCGCCGTCCTCCACGAGCTCGCCCGGGCGGATTCGCTGCTGTCCCGGGCGGCGACGCTCGACCGCCGCTGGGCCGAGCCGCTCCTGCTACGGGGCTGGCTCCTCGAACGGCGGGCCTTCGTGCTCCGGCTCTCCGCACCCGCCGATACGGCTTCAGCGCGGAAGCTCCTCGAGGCCAGTCGCAGCATGGCGGATCGGGCGGCGGAGCGGAATCCGAAGGATCCCCGCGTCCACGAACTCCGGGGCACCCTGCTGAATCAGCTGGCGACGCTCCCCGGCATTCCCAATCCCGTCGTCTTCGACCGGCTGGCGTCGGCGGAGCAGGAACTCCGGCGGGCCACGGAGCTCGATGCGCACAGCCAGGGCGCCTGGAGGCGACTCGCGGACGTCCTGCAGCTCACGGGCCGGAATGCCGAGGCGAAGGTCGCGGCGGAGCGCGCCTACCGACTCGATCCGCTCGTCGCGGAAGTGAACGCCCTGTACCACCTGCTGTTCACGACGTCCTTCGAAATGAACCATGACGAGGACGCCCGCAGCTGGTGTCTACAGGGCCGTCGGGAGTTCCCGGACGAGCTGCCCTTCCTGTACTGCCTGTTCTTCCTCCACGGGTGGGCCGACGGAGTCGATCCCGATCCTGCCGGCACGAGGCGCGAACTGCGACGCCTCGAAGCCACCCAGTTCAAGATCCAGCCGCAACTCCTCACGCGGTTCGAGACGGTCCTCGCCAGCGTGCACGCGCGCGCAGGTGAGCGCGACAGCGCCCGCGCCATCCTCGCGAGGGTCGATACCACCGGCGATCCGGCCGTCCTCTGGATGGCTGCCGCCGCCCGTGTTGCACTGGGAGAGTTTCCGGAGGCGGTGGACCTCCTCACCCGCTATGCCCGGCACGGGCACTGGTCCGCGGGGCGGATCATCCGAAGCCGTCCATTCCGGCCGCTCGAAAGCCGCCCCGACTACCAGCGCCTCCTCGACGAAGTCCCGGCCCCCGGCCCGTCCTGACGGGTCAGACCGGGTCGGTGCTGCAGTACTCCGTCCAGTTGCAGGACTCGTCGTGGAGCCAGACGCAGTCGTTTCCGGACGACATCGCGGTCGTACCGCCGTCTGCGCTCACCCGCCAGCTCCGCTCATCCGGCGGTCGCGGCGCCGGCTTGCGGTCCACCGGCCGGTACCGGTTGTTCCCGGGATCCTCATAGAACAGCCGGTTCAGTAGCTTCCGGTCCAGGATCAGCCCATCGACGGCCTGACCGGGCCCCGTGTGCGTGACCGTCACCGTCCGCTCGGTGTCCTCCCCCTCGACGCTGTACGTGAGCACGATCTTCTTCACGATCCTGCGCGCCACAATCACCTCCGTCGGTTCCCAGTGGTCATCTGTTGTTCGGGCCACGGTAACCCGCGCGTGTGACAGCCCGCCACCTCCGATTTCGTCCGGATGACGCCGAATTCGGCCGATCTGAGCCCCATCTGACGCCGGATGCCGGTCGTCCCCGCCGGCGGGGCTCCGGTCTGACGGGTGGACTGACGGTCCGGCGGTATCATGGCGTCGCGAACATGTTGGTCCATCGGCAACGGACGAGCACGGGATGCCCCAATCAACGCCAGCTACGGCGGCGCGTCCCCTCGAGGAGGTCCCCATGACCCGCAGTCCATCCTTCATGACGGCTATCCTGGCGCTCGTGCTCGTCCCGCTGGTGGCGTATGAGTCAGTCGCAGAGAGGCAGGATGCCATCGCCGATTCCATCGAGGCGGTGGCAGGAACGGCCGGTGTGACGCGCGTCACCCACCGCATCTACAGGGACTGGCTGAACCAGGGATCGCACCAGTACGTCGGCTTCAAGCTGGAAGCCGGCGTTCGCTACTTCTTCGTGGGTGCGTGCGATCGGGACTGCGGAGACCTCGATTTCGAGTTGTTCGAGCCCGACGGCAGCCTCGTCGCACATGACACCGAGGCGGACTCCACGCCCGTGGTGTCCGTCATGCCGGAGGTGGACGGCAGCTTCCGCTTGAAGGTTACGATGTTCACGTGCGCCATCGAGCCCTGTGAGTGGGGCGTCCGCGGCTATCGCCGCTGACCCTCGGGACCACTCCAGGGCCGGTGGTGCGCGGCCCGACAGCCTGGACGCGGAGCCCGCGGTGGCAGCCGGCCCGCTGTCAGCGGACCTGCGGCGGGATGGTGAGCGTCACGGTCTCGCCGGGCCGCACGAAGATGCTGAAGGACGTCGCGGTTGCGCGGCTGCCCACCGGGTCCACCTCGAATACCAGTTCACGGCCCCCGCTCACTATGCTCGCCGGGATTCGGAGAGTGGATGTCGAGCTCCCGTTGACCGTACCCAGGCGGGTCCGCTGGCCCGCAGTCGTGAGGACGTAGACACGCATGTCCGACCACGACCGGTTCTCCACCCGCAGGGGCGCACTCCGCTCCTGTTCGTGTTCCGCGGCGTCGCCCCTGGTCGCGCAGGCCGTGGCGGTCAGGGCCATCGCCAGCAGAAGCAGGGGGCGCACGAACGTCGTCCTCATCATTCGATCCTCCCCGGCACACGCATTCGCCGCCGGTCTCGATTGTGGAGCCGGGGGCAGTCTGCCCCCGGCCCGCTGCCTTCGATATACTCTGGCGGCGGCGCAACCGTTCCGTACGGACTGCAGTCCGGTAGCCGGCCGCAACGCCATGAACCTTGTGCGGGCGGTCGCGGGTAACGGATATTCCCACGGCTCGCGCCTCGCCTGATTCACCCCCGGAAGCGTCTCACCATGAATCCGATTACTGCCATACGGACCCTGATGTGCATCGTCGCCGCGGGTACTGCCGCGTGCGCCTCCCAGGGCGCGGTGACGCCGGGCGCCGGTACCACCCGCACCGCGGACGTGACTGCGGCCTCCGACGCACGCTACCGGGTGGAGATGACCACTCCCGGCGCCGGCGCCGTCTCCATTCCGAGGCCCGCGGGCGAGGTCTGGGCGGTTCTCCCCGCCGTCTACGAGTCCATCGGTCTGACGGGCGAGGTCATGGACGGGGCGCGCCAGGTGTACGGCCAGCGGGAGGTGACCGTGCGGCGGCGCCTGGCAGGCGCGCAGGTCTCGCGCTACCTGAACTGCGGGACGCGGGCAGGGATCGCGAACGCCGACTCGTACTCGGTGCGTGTGAGCGTACGGACGCAGGTCCTTCCGGATGGAGACGTCAGCCATGTCCGGACGGAGGTGGAGGCCGCCGCCCGCGCGCCGGGCAGCAGCGATCCGTGGGTCCGTTGCGGTTCCACGAACCAGCTCGAACGGCGAATCGAAAACGCGATTCGCGGTTTGACGGGCGGCTGACCGCCACTCCCCGGATCGGGGTGTCGTCGGAGGATCGCGTGCCTGGACCCGGCAGGCTGCACGAGAACGGCGATGTGCTGGACTGGCCGGACGTGCGCCTGGCCGCCCCCGGCCGGCTCGAGCTGCTCAGCGACTACGTCGTGGAGTGGCAGGCCGCGGACCACCCGCGACAGCGTCTCGTCGTCCCCGCCGGCTTCCAGTGCGACGGCGCCAGCGTGCCTGCTCCCCTCGAGTGGTATCTCGGCCGGGAGAAGATCCTGCCGGCCGGCGTTGCCCACGACTGGCAGTACCACCATGCCGGCCGCATCCCGGTGGGCACGCACCTCTACCTCACGCCGGAAGGGGCGTGGGCGCCGGCCGACCACGTCTGGACGCGGAACGAGTCCGATCGTTTCTTCGCCCGCAATCTGCGGTTCTGCGACATTCGCGACCACCAGCGGCGCAACGCCTACCGTGCAGTCCGAATCGCGGGATGGATTCCATGGCAGCGCGCCCTCCGCCGCGGGGCGCAGGCGGTCCCGGCATACGGTGGTTGATTCCGGCATACCCCACGCACAGGCGGCCCGGCCATGGACGTTGCGGAACTGAAGGAGCGCTTGGGCATGCAGCCAGGCCGCCGTTACCGCATCCATCCCGATACGGGCGTGGTGGAACGCCGCGGGGTGTGGCGGTGGAAGCGGACCGATCGGCGCGTTCATCCCGATACCGGGATCATCCAGGAGGCCGGCGTCCTCGGCTGGAAGGACACGGAGTTCAGCATCGACCCGGAGTCCGGCGTGGTCGAGATCGACCGCTTCCTGACGGGCGATGCGGAGACGGACGTGCGTATAGATCCGGGCACCGGAATCATCCAGGTCCGTGGTACGTTCGGCTGGAAGGCGACGAAGGAACGGTTCGAGCCAGCCACCGGGCGGTACCAGGTGCGGGGCTGGTGGCGCTGGAAGGACGGAAGGTGACCATGGCAGCGGCGCGCGCCCCGACCATTCTCGTCTTCAGCATCGTCGCCGCAGGCTTCACCCTGCTCGATCATCGCGACGGTGCAGCGCAGGGAGTGTACGGGGAGTTTGGCGGCGGTGCCGCCGTTCTTGAATGGCAGGGTGCGACGGCGGTTCAGCCGGCGCTTCAACTTTCCGCCGGGTACCAGTGGCCGCGGGCGCTGACCGTGCGCCTTGACGCCCGCGTGATCGGCACGACCAATTCGGCGCTGCTGGGACCAGGATTCGGGATCGGGTTCGCGGCGCCGCTGGCCGGAATTGCCCATGTCCACATCCTGGGAACGGCCGGGACACTCCTCGCATCGGAAGGCACCTGGACATCGTCGGTCGGTGCGGTGGCGGGCACCGGTGGGGCGGGGAAGGCGGCGCTGTTCGGCGAGGTGCGGCTGGAGCACCTTACCGGCGACATGACCCGGGCCCAGCGAGGCAACACGGTGGCGAGCGTCCTGGCGGGCTTGCGGATTGGGTCCACGGGGCGGGCGAGGTGAGGGCACCGTTGCAGGGCCGCAGCACCGCTCCACATATTAGCTGTCACCCTTCCCCGGCTGTCCCTTCCCGGCGGGTTCGCGAATGAATCGTCTGCGTCGGCTGATACACGAAGTGCATCGTCGTTCCCTGTGGCAGGTCGTCGCCATCTACCTCGGTGCGTCCTGGCTGGTGATCCAGGTCGTGGCGCTCGTGTCCTCGCACCTCGCCCTGCCGGACTGGGTCACACCCGTAGCGATCCTGCTGCTTCTCATCGGCCTGCCCATCGTCATCGCCACGGCATTCATCGAAGAGGGCCTGCCATCCCGCCGCGCGGCCGGCGCCGATTCCGGTGCCGTCGACAGACACCACTCATCGTCCGTTGACGTAGCCGGACCGGCGGCGGCGCACGAGCGCCTGTTCACGTGGCGCAACGCCATCGGCGGAGGCGTCCTTGCCTTCGCCCTTCTCGGTGTCGTATCCGTCGGATACGTCGGCGTGCGCACGCTCGGCGGCGAACGCGGCGACGCGCTGGACGCCCATGCAGTAGCGGTCCTGCCCTTCCGCGTCAGCGGCGACGCGTCGCTGATGTGGATGCAGGAAGGCGTGGTGGACCTCCTCGCGGCGAAGCTCGGCGGTGCCGACGGTTCGCGCGCTGCCGATCCACGCGCCACGCTCGTCCAGTGGCGGCGCGTGGCGGACGGCTCGACGGAGCCCACGGTGGAGGATGCCCGCGTCGTGGCCCGCCGCCTGGGGGCCGGCCGGTTCATTCTCGGCGACGCGGTACGGGCCGGCCCCGACATCGCCATCTCCGCGCGACTGGTGGACACGTCCACCGGCCGCGTCCTCCACACGGCCCGGCGCGAGGGCTCTCCGGATGACGCGCTGGGCCTCCTCGACCGTGTCGTCGCCGAGCTTCTCGTTCGCGAGGCGGGCGAGGACCTTACCCGGATCGAGACCCTCACGAGCACGTCGCTACCCGCCGTGCAGGCCTACCTCGCCGGGTTGCCCGCATACCGGCGCAGCCGCTTCTCGGAGGCGGCCCAGCGATTCAGGGAGGCCCTCGATCACGACTCCACGTTCACGCTCGCGGCGTTCTACATGGCCCGTGCCTACAGCTGGATTGGCTACGGGCCCGAATACGAGCGCGGGATGAGGCTGGCATGGGAAGGCCGGGAACGGCTGAGCGAGCGTGACCGCCGCCACGTCGTCGCCGCGGCCTCCACCGGATACCCCGAGCCGAGGCCGGCGCGGGAGCGAATCCAGGCATACCAGGATCTGCTCGACATCGCGCCGGACAACGTCGAGGCGTGGTACGGATATGCCGACGTGCTCTATCACAACGGGTACGCCGCCGGCATCCCGGATGCCCATGACCTGGCCCGCGCCGGCTTCGAGCGCGCACTCGCCATCGACTCGACGTTCGCAACGGCGCTGAACCACCTCATCGAGCTGGCGGCGTTCGAGGGTGACACGGCGCTGGTACGCCGCCTCGCCGCCCGCTACGATCCCTCTGCGCCTGCCGAAGTGGCCAACCTGCCGTGGATCATCGCGGTGGCCCTGGGCGACTCCGCGGGGCTCAGGGCCGCATACGCAAGCGCCGATACGGCGCGTGTCCCGGCCATCACGCTCATGGCCAGGCAGGCGCAGCGCCACGCCTTCGGCCTGTCCACCATCCCGCAGCTGCTGGACATCGCCGAGCGACGCAGCGTGACGCAGGCCGAGCGTGCAGGCGTGAGATACAACCGGATGGTGGCCGCCCTCAATGCCGGCCGTCCCACCGCCGCGCTGCGGCATCTCGAGGAGCTCCACCGTCTGAATCCCGACGCGAACGCCGACTTCCAGCGGCTCCTCCTCGCGTTGTCGGGGCGGGTACCCCGGGAAATCGGGATGGAGGCGTCTGATCGCCTCGCGGAGCGGCTCCGGGCCGGGCAGCATCGCACGCCGCTCGAGCCCATCAACATGAGCTGTGTCCTTACGATATGGGAGGCTGCCGCGGGGGATGTATCGTCTGCGCAGGCGCATGCTCGCCGGGTCGTGGCACGATCGGGGGATTTCGAGCCGCTGATGCAGCAGATGTACGGGCTGTGCGAGCTGTGGGGCGCCGCCGCCATTGCGCTGGCCAGCCGCTCGCCCGCGGGGAAGCAGCGCCTGGCTGCCGTGGACGAGTGGCTCCTCGAGAACTACGCGTTCCCGGGCCCGCGCGACGAGGTCACGCTGTGGCTCGCCCGGGCCTGGGAGGACGTCGATGAGCCGGCCCGCGCGCTCGCTACTCTGCGCCGGGTCACGGACAGCATCGACCATCTCGTGCCCCGGCTGCTGCTGGAGGCGCGGCTGGCCATCCGTCTCGGCGACCGCGATACGGCGGTTCGGGCGTACCGCCATTTCCTCGCCCTCTTTTCGGATCCGGAGCCCGGCTGGGCCGCTGCTCTGAAACGCGACGCCGAGGTGTCCCTCACACGCCTGGTGGAGAGTTAGGCGCAGTCGTCAGTCCGCCGTGAGCTCATCCCACGCCACGCCCAGGACGGCGGCGAGGCTCAGACGCTCCACGAGTGCGCCGTGCTCGTCGAAGCCCGGCAGCGTCTCGAGCGCCGTGGCCTCGTCCCGGCTCGCGCCGGCCGCAATGGCTGATTGCACCGTCTCGAGGACCGCGTTCAGGAAATCGCGCTGCAGCAGCACGTCGTCCCGTCCACCCGTGACCTCGAAGGCCGGCAGTGCGTGGCCGAAGATGAAGATCGTCTCGGCAGTGTGGGCCGCGGCCACGGCCTCGAGCACACCGACCCAACCCTGCATCGACGCGCCGCCGGCGCGATCCACGAACGGGTAGGCCCGGTTGAAGACCAGGTCGCCCATGTGCACGATGTCGGCGTTCTCGAAATGGACCACGCAGTCGCCGCCCGTATGCGCCGGGCCGTGGTGCCGGGCCCGTACCATCTCGTCGCCCACGACCGTGGACCAGTTCGACTCGAAGACCGTGTCGGGGTACGCCTGCACCGCATTGGACGTCGCAGTCGCGCGGCGCTGAAGCGCGGGCACGTTCTCCTGCGCGACGATGCGGGATCCCGCAGTGCGGAAGACGGGGTTGCCGCCTGTATGGTCACCGTGATGGTGTGTATTGATGAGGACGTCGATCGACGATGCTCCCCGTTCCCGGAGTCCCGCGATGCAGGACTCCGCGGTATCCGGGTACTGGCTGTCCACCACCGCGGTACCGCGACCATCGGCCAGCCAGCCGATCGTGCCGCCCCGGGCCGTGTAGATGCCCACGTTGCGCCGCAGCGGCACGAATGTGCTGGCCGGGCCGGCAACGGGCAGCCTGGCGCCCTTCGTCGCTCCGAGGAGCGTGCCCGGCAGCGTACCCGCGGCAAGGCCGAGGATGGAAGTGCCGACGAAGCGGCGACGGGTCCAGGTCATGGGATCCTCCGGTGAGCTGCCCTCTCGAGCGACAGGTGTCTCGCGATGGTGGACAGGATGAGGCGGCGGGCGGGATCTCGCCAGCCCCTCGCCTGACGCGGCGCCGGCCGCCGCGATCGTTTCGGCGGCGGGCGGGTCCGCCTATACTGGCATGTCGCAGGCAATGCACTCGACACCGGTTGCGGGGAGGTTCGATGCGACGGGGACTGATGATCGCTGCGGTGGCACTTGCACTGGCTGCCTGCTCCGGGGGCGGGACGGACGAGCCGGGCGCACTGCGTACGGACACCATAACGCAGGGGGCGCGGGACAGCGCCGTGGCGCGATCGGGACTCCCGGGCGCAGCGGCCGTCGGTCGCGCGCAGGACGCCGCCGCCACGGCCCGGGAGAGAGCGGCGGGAATGGACTCGATTCGCTGAGGTGGCCGGCCTGCACTCGCGCAGGCAGTCCGCAGTCGGCGATGGAGCTGTGCCCCATGACGCTGGATGAGATTCTCCCGCTCCTCGACACGTCCCGTGCGGAGCTGCACGACAGCATCGAGGCTGTGCCGGTGCCCCTCAGGGACGCCCGTCCGGCGCCGGATCGCTGGTCCGTCGCCGAAGTACTCGAGCATCTCGCCATCGTCGAGACGGGAGTGCGCCGTGTCCTGCTCACACTCGCGCGCGATGTGGCCGGGGAGGTCCGCGAGCCGGGCGGGGCCCCCAGGCCGGGCATGGACCTCCGTGGCCTGGTCGATCGGACGATGCGCGTGGCCTCGTTGGCGCAGGCGGTCCCGTCGCGCGGGCTGCCATGGCAGGCGGCGCGGGAGGAACTGAACCGCTCCCGCGCCGAGCTGCTGGCCGTAATCGCGTCCGTCCGCCATCGCCCCATCGAGCGCGCGAGCCGGCCGCACTACCTGCTGGGCGCGCTCAGCGGGATCGAATGGATCGAGTTCGTCGCCCGCCACGAGCAGCGGCATGCCGCACAGGTACGGGAGATCGGCGCGTACATGTCCGGCATCGGTCCCGGTGCGGCCTGACGGGTCCGCTTACGCCTCCGGGAGTTTCTCCTCCTCCTTCATCCTGCGGATCAGGTCCTCCTTGAGGCGTCGGCCGCGCCTCGCGTCGTACGCGCGCTGGTGCATGTACTTGCGGTCGGCGGCCGAGACCGTGCGGGCCGTGAAAGTGGATGCCATGACGGAAAGGTCCGCAGCGTGCTCCGCCACGATCGCGTCATCCAGGCCCGCTTCCCTGAGCTGCGCGCCCGTCGCACGCAGCAGCGCCGCGGCGCCATCCCAGTCGCCCTGCTCGCTGAGGGAGAGCGCGTCCTGCCGGGCCTTCGCCGCGTCCATGAGCAGCAGGTCCTTGCGCACCTCCGGTTCCACCCGGACCTCCTCGCCCGCTGTCAGCACCACCGGCAGCGTGACGACCTGTCGCTCGACTCCGCCGCCCGCCGTGAGGACATCGCCCTCTACGGACAGGTCGAGGACGGTCGTGTCCGTCTCGTTGGCGCCGGCCACCATCAGCTCGATGAGGAGCGGCTTCGGCTCCCGCGCGTAGATGTCGCCCAGCTCGAGTGTGAGGGCCGTTCCGGCCGACGTCCTGGGGTAGTCGTGGTGCACGGTGGTGAGCCGCGCCACCGGGGCGGGCCGGATCGTGACCGTGACGTTCTGGGCGCCGAGGGCAATGAGGTCCTGCAGCTCGTCGCCGAAGATCGATGCCGCCTGGTCCGGATTCTCGATGTAGTACATGCTGCCGCCGCCGGCGTCGGCCATGGCTCGCAGCAGGTGCTCGTCGTAGTCGGTGCCGAACCCGATGGTCGTCGTGGTGATGCCGTCCGTCTTCCCCTGGGCGGCCAGGCCCGTGAGCTGCTGTGGGAAGAGGATGCCGACGTTGGCCAGTCCGTCGGTGAGGAGCATGAGGCGGTTGATGCCCCCCTCCAGACGGTTGCGGCCGAGCAGCTCGCGTCCGCGCAGCCACCCGCCGCTCAGGTTCGTGGACCCGCCCGTCTCGATGGCCTCGACCTGCCGCGGGAGTGTCGCCTGGGCGTCACCCTTCGCCGGCTCGGCGATGGTTGCGACGGAGTCGTCGTAGGCCACGACGCTCACCACGTCATCCGGCGAGAGGCGCCGCACCAGCAGTGCCGCGGCCGCCCGTGCAGCGGCCAGCTTCGCGCCATGCATGGAACCGGACCGGTCCAGCACGAGGGACAGATTCAGCGGCAGCCGGTCGTGTTTCGGGGGTGCGTCGGCTTCGACGCGCAGCAGCACCCGGACGATCCTGCCGCCGTCAACCGGTTCGTGGTCGACGAGTATTCCTGTCTTCATGTGCCCTCCCGGCGTTCGTGTGGAGGACTCAATGATGGGGTGGGGGTGTGACAGTCGGAATTGTGCCTCAGCCCCGTTCCAGCAGGACGGCTCCCGCCGTCGCTCCCGCGCCGAAGGAGACGAGCAGGATCCGTGATGCCTCGTCCGCCGCGCCGCTCCGCAGCGCCTCGTCCAGTGCGATGGGTACGGTGGCGGAGCCCGTGTTGCCGTACCGCTCGATGTTGACGAACACCCGGTCCAGGGGGATGGCGAGCTCCTCGGCGAAGGCGTGGAGGATGCGCAGGTTGGCCTGGTGG
>DATHVO010000053.1:0-9629 GCA_035461265.1 Longimicrobiales bacterium | reverse complement strand
CGCCAGTCCCATGGAATGCAGTTGCGCGGCGGGACGGAGTCCCTGCGCTACTTCCTGCACGGCGAGTGGGAGGACGAGGGCGGCCGCTTCAAGGTCCCCGATTTCGACCGGCGCTGGCTGGATGCGCGGGGCCTGTCGCTGCGCGATGACCAGCGGAACCCGAACAAGATGAACCGCATCAGTGCGCGCTCGAACATCGACCTGGACGTTTCCGAACGAGCTACGATTTCTCTCAGTGCCGGTTACGTCAACCAGCTCGTGCGGCTGCCGCGAAGCGATGACTCCGGCGTGCCCGGCATCGCCACCAACACGTACGGCGGCCCCGGCTTCAAGTACACGGTCAACGCAGCAGGCGATACCCTCCACGGCTGGCGCACGGTCACGCCGCGCGAGATTTACGGGACCGTGACGGAGCAGGACATCAACCGCGTCGTCGGCTCCATCGGCACGAACTGGCGTCCGCTGGACTGGGTGACGGCTCGAGCCTCCTTCGGCCTGGACTTCATCAGCCGGAAGGACACGCAGCTCTGCCGGTTCCTCGAATGTCCGGTGTCCGGAACGCAGCACCTCGGCTGGAAGACCGACAACCGCACGACTTTCGGGACCTACACGATGGACGCCGCAGTGAGCGCGAACCGCACGTTCTCGCCGGCCATCGAGGGCCGGACGACGGTCGGCGTGCAGTACAACCGCAGCACGTTCGACCGCAACGGCGCAACAGGCCGTCAGCTGCCGCCCGGTGCGAGCACGGTGGGCGCCGGCGCGATCATCGAAGCCTCGGAGGTCAACGATGAGTCGCGCACCGTCGGCGCGTACGTCGAACAGAATCTGGCATTCAACGACCGTCTGTTCGTCACCGGGGCGGTCCGCTCCGACCGCAACAGCGCGTTCGGCGCGGACTTCAAGACGGTCTTCTATCCGAAGCTCTCTGCGTCGTGGGTGATTTCGGATGAGCCGTTCTTCCCGGCGGGTGAATGGCTCAGCCAGCTTCGGCTGCGCACGGCATTCGGCGCATCCGGCGTGCAGCCTGGCACCACGGCGGCCGTGGAGTACTACTCGGCCGCGTCCGTGGTCGGCGAGAGCGGCGAGCAGACCGGCCTCATCTACAGCGCGCTGGGCAACCGGCAGCTGAAGCCCGAGCGGTCGACGGAACTGGAGGTCGGCGTCGACGGTACGTTCTGGGACGGCCGGCTGTCGGCAGAGCTCACGTACTACATAAAGAATTCCCGCGATGCCCTGATCAGCCGGCAGCTCCCACCATCCCTCGGCACGGGCCTGACGTCGCGGTTCGAGAATCTCGGGCACGTTCGCAACTGGGGCTGGGAAGGGCTCCTGAATGCGCAAATCGTCCAGACGCGCAGCTTCGGCTGGGACGTGCTCATCAACGGCTCGACGAACAGCAATGAGCTCGTGAGCCTCGGTGGCGTGCCTCCCACGATCACCACGACGCAGCGCCAGGAAGAAGGGTATCCGCTGTTCGGCTGGTGGTCGCGGAACATCACGTTTGAGGACAAGAACGGCGACGGCATCATCGTCTACAACGCCAATCCCACGATCAGCGAGATCGCGGTCGACGCTGAGCAGTCGTTCCAGGGCTACTCGATGCCGCGCCACGAGGTTGCCGCGACGACAGGATTCGACCTGTGGCAGGGCCGGCTGCGGCTGGCGAGCATGGTGGACTACAAGGGTGGCCACCTGGTGTACAACAACACCGAGCGCATCCGCTGCGCCAGCCGCAACAACTGCCGCGGCCTCATCGACACCACGGCGCCGCTGTGGGAGCAGGCCCGGACGGTGGCGGTGCGGCAGTTCGGCACCGGCGTGCTGGGCGGGTTCTTCGAGAAGGGCGACTTCATCCGGTGGCGGGAGCTGGCAGTCACCTACACCGTGCCGCAGGAGTGGGCGAACCGGATCTTCCGTGGCCGCAGCCTGGTGGCGACGGCGGCTGCCCGGAACCTCGGAATTCTCTGGACCGAGTATACCGGCGTGGATCCGGAGGCCTTCGGCACGACGGGCAATGCGCCGTCGGAGTTCCAGGCCTTTGCGCCCCCGACGTATTTCAGCCTACGTCTAACCTTCGGCTTCTGAGGCGATGCGAAAGATGACTTCATACAAGACAACGAAGGCAGCCGGCAGGATGCGCAGGAACGCGGCGATCGCCGCGTCCCTTGCCGCCCTCGCCGGCGGGTCGGTCGCGCTCACGGCCTGCGACACCTCCGACCTGGTCTCGGTGGAGACCCCCGACATCATCGACCCCGGCGATGTTCAGTCGGCGGCCGGCGCGGATGCTGTCCGGTTGGGTGCACTCGCCCGTTTCGTCCAGGCGACCACGGGCACGGAGAGCCTGCTCCTGCTGGGTGGGATGTTCGCGGACGAGTGGGTCAACGGCGACACGTTCATTGCCCGCCACGAGCTCGACCGGCGTGAGATCAATGTAGACAACACGTTCCTGCTCACAGCCGCCCGGAATCTGCACCGTGCGCGCCTGTCGGCGGAGCAGGCCGTCGCCCTGCTGGCGCAGTGGATTCCGAACGCGCCGGGCTGGCAGGTCGCGGAGATGTTCCTGATCCAGGCCTACCTGGTGAATCTTGCCGCTGAGCACTACTGCGACGGCCTGGTGTTCAGCACGGTCGTGGACGGTGTGGAGACATATGGTTCTCCCATCACGACGGCCGCTGCTTTCGAGCTGGCCCTCGGTCATGCCGATGCAGGCCTCGCACGGATCGCCGGGACGACGGCCAACGACCAGCGTGTGCAGAACGCGCTTCGCGTGACCCGCGGTCGCATCCTCATGAACCTGAATCGACACGCCGACGCCGCCACGGCGGTCGCGGCCGTGCCGACCGGATTCATGTACCAGACCTTTCATTCGCCGACGTCGTTCGACAACGCGACGTGGTGGTGGAACAACAGCGAGCGTCGGTACAGCGTGAGCAACAGCGAGGGTATCAATGGCCTGAACTTCGCGACGGCGGAGGATCCTCGCGTGCCCGTCTGCGAGGCGCCCTGTCCGCAGTTCGGCGTGACGCTGGCGACACGCAACGACGCGGCGCGGCCGCTGCACGTGCAGTTGCTCTGGCCGACGCGGGAGTCACCGGTGACGCTCATCGATGGCATCGCCGCCCGCATGATCGAAGCGGAAGCGCAGCTGCGGGCCGGCAACACGACGGGCATGGTTGCCACGCTGAACGCGGCACGCACGACCGTGAGTGGCCTGGATCCCCTCGACGAGCCGGCGACCGAGGCGGAGATCACGGACCTGCTCTTCCATGAGCGTGCCTTCTGGCATTTCGGCCGCGGGCAGCGTTTCGGCGACCTCCGCCGCCTGGTCAGGCAGTACGGGCGGGCGCCTAACGACGTCTTCCCGACGGGCAACTGGCACAAGGGGGGAGCCACGTACGGTGGAGACGTGACCATTCCCATGCCGTTCGAAGAGCTGAACAACCCGAACGTGTCGGAGCTCTGCATGAACCGCAATCCGTAGCGGATCGCGGCTGATCCTGAACAGGGTCGCGACCTCCGGGTCGCGGCCCTGTTCGCGCGTTGACCCCGGCCGGACCTTGAACCGATGTCGAACCGCACCGCACGACGGACTGCAGTCACCCTGGCCGCGCTGGCCCTGGCCGCCTGTGCCCATGCCCCGACCCCCGCTTCCGCACCGCCCGCCGCGACCGTGCTGCCCGACCTGGCCCGCCAGGTGGAGATCCGCCGGACGGAGCACGGCGTGGCCCACGTCCTCGCCGAGAATCTGCGCGCCGCCGGATTCGCGCTTGCGTACGTCCAGCTCGAGGACCATGGCTCCGGGATTATCAGGGGCATGGAGGCCGCACGTGGCCGCCTCGCGCTGGTGGAGGGGCTCTCGCGCGTGGAGATGGATGCCCGGGCGAAGCTGCGCCACGCGCTGGCCGCGGAGTCCTTCGCGCTGCTGCGCCAGGACACCCGCGATGTCTATACGGGCTTCGCGGAGGGGATGAACCACTACATCCGCACATATCGGGATGACCTGCCCGAGTGGGTCCGGCCGGATTTCACGGGCATCGACGTACTGGCCCGTGATGTCGGCCCTGGCGAGCAGGCCTCGGCCGGCGTGCAGCGGCGGCTTGCAGCGCTGCCGGGGGGGCTGCCGCTCCTGGTACGCGACGAGTCCGGGACATGGCGGCACGTTGGGGGCGCCGTGTCGGCGGACACTGCGGGCCGTGGCGAGCCCGTGTGGGACGAGGGCGACGGTTACGCCGCGTACTACGGCGCCATGGACGAGCTGCAGAACGTCGGGTCGAATGCGTGGGCGCTGGCGCCGGGCCGGACCTCAAGCGGCCACGCCATCCTCCTGCGCAATCCACACCTGGTCTGGACGGCGGGCTACTACGAGGCGCACCTGCGGGTGCCGGGCAAGCTGGACTTCTACGGCGACTTCCGCATCGGCGGACCGTTCACGGTCATCGGCGGGTTCAACCGCAGCCTCGGCTTCGCCACGACGAACAACGCATCCCGCTCCCATGAGCTGTACGCGCTGCGCCTCGACCCCGCGCAGGCGAACCACGTCCTGCTGGACGGCGGGTCGGTTCCACTGGAGCGTGTCGCGGTGGACGTGGAGTACCGGGACGGGGCGGGCGTGGCCACGGCGACCCGGGAGTTCTGGACCAGTCCGCTGGGACCGGTGGTGCATCGGGGAGACAGCATCGCGTACATCTACCGGGCTGCCGCCGCCGACGCCTTCGAGGCGGGCGAACAGTGGCTCGCCATGATGCAGGCGAACGACCTGGAGGAGTGGAAGGACGCCATGCGCATGGGCGCGCGCACCACGTCCAACTTCACATACGCCGACCGGGACGGGAACATCTTCTACGTCTGGATGTCGGGCGCGCCCGTCCTGCCGCACCCCGCCGGGGGCGACAGCGTGGCGGTACTCGTCACCCGGACCGCAGATGCGTGGCAGCGCACTGCGCCCTTCGACTCGCTGCCCCAGCTTCACAACCCGCCGGGGGGCTACGTGCGGAACGAGAACGACTCGCCGCACTTCACCAACCTCAACCGGATCCTGCCGGACTCGTACAGCTTCTTCGTGGAGGCGCCGCGCCTGCGTCTCCGCAGCCAGCACGCGGTTCAGCTCCTGCACAATGATCGCGTCTTCAGTCTCGAGGACGTCGTCGTGACGAAGCACAGTGCCAGGATGTTCCTCGCCGACCGGGTCAAGGAGGACCTCATCCGTGCCGTGCGCGGGACTGCCCCGGGGCGCGATGCAGCCGATGCCGTCGCGCTCCTCGAGGCCTGGGACAACACTGTGTCCGCAGACAGCAGGGGCGGCGTGCTCTTCGAGACCTGGTGGAACCGCTACCGCGACCTGATGGATGGGCAGGACCTGCATGCCGTGGAGTGGACGGCGGACGAGCCGGCCACCACACCCCGCGGCCTGGCGGACCCGGACCGGGCGGCGGAGGCGTTTGCGTGGGCGATCCCGGAGACGGCCCGGCGGTTCGGCGCCTGGGACGCGGCCTGGGGCGACGTGCACCGCGTCCGGCGCGGTGCAGTGGACGTGCCGGTGAGCGGCTGCGCCGGGATCCTCGGATGCTATCGGGTGCTGGCCTTCGAGCAGGCGGATGATGGCAGACGCGTCGTCAACGGCGGCGACGGCTGGGTCATCGCCGTGGAGTTCGGCGACCCGCCCCGGGCCTACTCAGTGCTGGCGTACGGGCAGAGTCCCGACCCGACTTCGCCGTACCACGCGACCCAGGCGGAGATGTTTGCGGCCGGCCGGATGAAGGCAGTCCACTGGACCGAGGACGACATCGCCCGGGCGACGGTGCGCCGATATCGCCCGGGGGAGGAGCGGCGGTAGGGAAGCGGCCGGTGTGCCCGGTTCACGGTGACGTGCACTTCACCCGGGCGGCCGGCACCCGTCCGCCGGCAGGTTCCCGTCTGCAGGCCGGAGCCTGCCGCAGCCGCCCGCCACGCCGCCGGCGATCGCGACGCAACAGGCCGGCGTTATCCGCTACGCCGTCTCCATGCTCCGCAGGGCGCGCTCCAGCCGCTCCCGCACCTCGCCCGCAAGCGGGGCGATGGCCTCGTTTTCCGCGATGGACAGAGCCTTCTCGGGGTCCATGGCCGCCACGACGCTGCGGCCTTCCTCCTCGGCTGCGTACACGATGACGTTGCAGGGGAGGAGGAGCCCGATGTCGATCTCCGCGCTCAGCGCCCGGTGCGCCAGCGGCGGGTTGCACGCGCCGAGAATCGTGTAGGGACGAAAATCGACGTCGATCTTCTTCTTCAGCGTGCCCGCGACGTCGATCTCCGTCAGGATCCCGAACCCTTCCTTCGCCAGCTCGTCCCGGACCCGTGTCAGTGCCTCCTCGTAGGGAAGGTCCACCGTGATGCCCAGCCCGTAGGCGCTCGTCTGCTCGACCATGCTGTCCTCTCCATGTGGAATGCCCTGCGCCGCGGCCGCCGCCGTTCCACACGGCAGCCACACTGCGAGTGTCGCGGGACCGGATGACGCAGGCAAGGTCCCGCCGTGCGCATGCGGCACACACCGTGCCCTGCAGGGTGAGTCGTCCGTCGCAGCGCCATCCGGGCGCGGAATGGAACGGACGCGCAGAGCATGGCGTGGGAGGCAGCATACGTGTCGATGGAAGCAATTGAGCGCGTGGGCGCCGTCCCGTTGGAGGGCGGCACGGACTTCACCGTCTGGGCGCCTGAGGCCGAGCGGGTCGAAGTGGTCATCCGGACGCCGGGGGGAAGCACCGCGCATGCGCTGGAGGCGGCTGGCGGTGGCTGGCACCGCGGACGCGCCCCGGGTGCCCGTCCCGGCGACCGCTATCGCCTGCGCCTGGACGGCGGAGGCGAAGTGCCGGATCCGCTGTCGCGCTCGCAGCCGGACGGCGTTCACGGCGACTCGGAGATTGTGGACGTCGCGTCCTTCCCGTGGAACGACGACGCCTGGAGCGGCATCGGGCTGGACGACCTGGTGATCTACGAGGTCCACACGGGCACGGCGACACGGGAGGGCACGTTCGACGCCCTGATCCCCCGGCTCCCGGAACTGGTGGACCTGGGGGTCACGGCGCTGGAGCTCATGCCCGTCGCCGCGTTCCCCGGCGCGCGCAACTGGGGCTATGACGGCGTGTACCCGTTCGCCCCCGCCCACCCGTACGGCGGGGCGCGAGGCCTGCAGCGTCTCGTGAATGCCGCCCACGACGCCGGCCTCGCCGTCATCCTCGACGTCGTCTACAACCACTTCGGCCCCGACGGCAACTACTTCCCCGCGGTGACAGGCGACCGGATCTTCACGGATCGCCACCACACGCCGTGGGGCGCCGCCGTGAACTATGATGACGCCGGCGCGGCGGGCGTCCGCGCGATCGTGCTGGCGAACGTCGCGGAATGGGTGCGCGACTACCACATTGACGGTCTCCGTCTGGATGCGACCCACGCCATCATGGACACGTCGAAGCCGCACATCCTGGCCGAGATCACCCGGAGCGCGCGCGAGGCGACCACCAGGAACGTCGTCGTCATCGCCGAGGACGAGCGCAACGAGCGACATCTCGTTCTACCGCCTCCCGACGGCATGGGCCTCGACGCAGTCTGGGCCGACGACTTCCACCACAGCATGCGCCGGCTCCTCGCCGGCGACAGCGACGGCTACTTCGCGGCGTACCGGGGGACCGTCGAGGAGCTGTCCCGGACGATCCGGCGCGGCTGGCTCTACGAGGGTGACCACTACGAGCCCACCGGCACGGCGCGGGGGACGCCCGCCGCGGGACTGCCGCCGCCATGCTTCGTCCACTGCCTCCAGAACCACGATCAGGTGGGGAACCGCGCCATGGGCGAGCGGCTCCATCACCAGGTCGAAACCGACGCTTACCGAGCCGCCTCGGCCCTCCTGCTCATGTCGCCGTACACGCCCCTCCTCTGGATGGGGCAGGAATGGGCGGCGACGTCGCCGTTCCTCTACTTCACGGACCACCCCGAGGAGTTGGGGCGCCTCGTCACCCGGGGCAGGCGGGAGGAGTTCCGGCAGTTTGCGGAGTTCGCGGACCCGGAGCTGCGGGCGCGGATCCCCGACCCGCAGGCGGAGACCACCTTCGAGCGCTCGCGTCTCGACTGGACGGAACGCGGCCGGGAACCCCACGCCGGCGTGCTCCGCCTTTACCGCGAGCTGATCCGCTTGCGACGACGTCACCCTGCGCTGCAGGCCAGAAGCCTGGACGCGTGGGACGTGACCGCGCTGTCGGACGGCGCCCTGGCACTCCGCAGGCGGGGGCCCGGCGAGGACCTGCTGCTTGTGGCGAACCTGCGCGGGGCCCTGGAGACGCAGCTCGGGCGTGGCGTGACGGCACCGGTGACCGGGCACTGGCAGGTCGTCCTGTCCACGAACGAGGAGCGGTTTGGCGGAAGGGGCGATCCGGCGGGCCCCGGCCGGGAGGGCCGGCTGGCGCTGGCGGGGCCCGGCGCGGTACTCCTGCGTTCCTGACAGGGGGACAGGCCCCCGATTCGCGTTGCGGCGTATGGCGAAATGGTTTTGCTACCGTTGAGCAGGCCAGGCGCCGTGGCTGCCATGCCGTCCAGGCGGGCTGTGGCGCCGGTGCCGGGAATGTCGCTCCCGGTGGCGGGCGCATCCATGGTCCCTGCGGCCACAACGCGAATCGGGGGGCTGGCCCCCCCTCCGCTCCGCCGTTAACTTTCATCGGTTACGAAAGGCCCGTTCGGGCTCGCATCTGCTGCCCGCGGCGTGCGTTCACCAGAGACGCGTGCGGCGGGTTTTCGTTTTTTCGTGCTCCATCAGAGGAGAGAGCGCATGGCCAAACAGGAGTCCATCGAGGTCGAGGGCGTGGTGACGGAGGTTCTGCCGGACCAGAATTTCCGCGTCAAGCTCGAGAACGGCCACACCGTCCTGGCGTATGCCAAGGGCAAGATGTCCAAGTTCAAGATTCGTGTACTGGTGGGGGATCGCGTTACATGCGAGCTCTCGCCGTACGATCTGTCACGCGGCCGCATCACGTACCGGCACAAGACCGATGCGCCGCGGCCAGCTTCGAGGTAAGGCGAAATACAATTGAGCAACACCAATACGGCGCGGGCCCGGTCCGCATCAACACAGGCGGCACCCCCCCGCGACGCACATTTCCGTGACCTGGGGCTCGCCCCCGACCTGCTGAGGGCGGTGGAGGATCTCGGGTTCACGACACCCACACCCGTCCAGGCGAGCGCGATCCCGGTGGCCCTTGCCGGCCGCGACGTCATGGCCTGCGCCATGACGGGCAGCGGCAAGACGGCCGCCTTCCTGCTGCCCATCCTGCAGCGGCTGGCGGACGGCAAGCGCGGTCGGACCCGGGCGCTCATCCTCAGCCCCACCCGCGAGCTCGCGGCACAGACCTACGAGCAGTTCATGCCCCTGGCAAGGCACACGGGCCTCCAGGGCGCAGCCGTATTCGGCGGCGTCGGCATGGGTCCGCAGGAGCAGGCCTTCAGGCGGGGCGTGGACATCATCACGGCGACTCCCGGTCGGATCCTCGACCAAATGAACAAAGACTACGCCAGGCTGGCGGACATAGAGATTCTCGTCCTAGACCTGGCGGACCGGATGATGGACATGGGCTTCCTGCCCGACATCCGCCGCATCCTGCTCCGCA
>DATHVO010000052.1:0-6821 GCA_035461265.1 Longimicrobiales bacterium | reverse complement strand
TGCTCGCCCAGGAAGATCGCCGTCTCGAGCTGGCCGAAGGTCTCTTCGCGGAGTACGTCCCAGCCGTCCGGCGAGGCCTCGAAGCGCAGCTCCACGGGATCGACCCGCGCCTGCAGGAAATGTGTGGCCGGCTGCAGAATCTGGGCTGTGGACTGGGGCAGCAGCGAATCCAGCGGTGCCGGGTTGCGCCCGTCCCCACGCCGGCTCTGCCAGAGCTGGTAGACGAAGTCGGCGCCCCCGATGTACGGAAAGAGCAGCGTCTCCCGAATGACGGCCGGCGCCCTGCGGAACACCGGAAACAGCTCGTTCTGGGCCTCCAGCCCTGACGCCAGCTCCGACGACGGGTTGGGCAGGGCCGCCGGATCGAGCTCGCGCCGGGCAGCCTCCTCGGCGAGGACTGCGAACATGACGAGCATGGCGTGGCCCTCGAGGGCGGCGTGGGCGGCCGTGCGCCGGTCGTTGCCGCGGCCCTGCGCAACGATCGAGTCCAGGGACGTGTGCTGAGCCTGCAGCGCGTGGACTAGCTCGTGGATCACGACGGGCCGCAGCGCCCCCAGGTCGGCGTCCCGGAGCACGTAGAGTGTCGTCGTGCGCGGGTCGTAATAGCCCATCACCTGCTCGGTGTACAGGTCGAGGAGGAGCGGTCGGAGTACGAGCGTGTCCGGGATGAGGCCGAGGGCGACATACGCCCGCCGCGTGGCATCGAGGACGTCCGGCGGCATCTCATCATCCAGCCGCGCCTCCACGAACTTCCGGGCGCCGTCCCGCGTCTCCCACCGCATGCGCAGGGTGTCACGGCGCTCGAGGCCCGACAGGCGCTCCACCCTGGGCAGCATCCCCGCCACCATGTCCACGAGCTGGGCCGGCGACCCGGCATCGGCGAAATCCGCAGTCGGGCTCGCCGTCTGCGATCGGCACCCGGCCGCCAGTAGCGCCAGCCCTGCCAGGCCAGCGCGGATGGCCGTGACGGCCGGCCGGCGAAGGCGGGCTCCGCCGGTCATGCCGGGCTCCGGCCTGCGCGGGACAGGAGTGCGCGCCCACCGATGCGACGGGTGCCGGTCGCGTCCACGCCGGCTGCGACGTCGGCCAGTCTCTGCCCCGTGGCGGGATGACGCAGATCCGGATCGAGCTCCAGCAGCGGCAGAAGGACGAAGGCCCGCTCCAGCAGACCGGAGTGCGGCAGGGTGAGCACCGGATCGGCGCACTGCACGTCGTCGTACATGAGGATGTCGATGTCGATGATACGGGGGCCCATGCGGAAGGTGGGCACCCTGCCCAGCCCGGCCTCCAGCGCCTTCAGATTGTGGAGCAGCGTGTGGGGATCCAGCGGGGTACGGAGGCGTACCGCCATGTTCCAGAATACGGGCTGGTGCGTGTAGCCGACCGGCGCGGACTCGAACACTCCTGACACCCCGACGGTTTCCCCGGCATGTCCGATCCCCTCGATGGCGCGTGCGAGGTTGAGGCCCCGGTCGCCCAGGTTGGAGCCCAGGCCCAGCCAGGCGTCGTGCACCTGCGGCTCAGCCCCGGCCGTATCGGTCATGGAGCCTTACCACGTCGCCAAGGTGGGCGGTCGATGCCTCGAGGATGTCGACGTCCGTGACGGCTTCCATCCGATGGACCGTGCCCGGCCGGATGCGCACGCTCTCGCCCTCCCGCAGTACGACAGTCGTCAGGTCGTCCGCGGTCGGACCGATCTGGAAGCGGACCTCGCCGCGGAGGACGTGGATGGTCTCGTCCTTGTGCTCGTGGTACTGGAGCGACAGGGAATGTCCCGCGGTCACGTGCAGGATCTTGCCCGCGTAGAGCTCCGTATCCGCCCAGATGAGCTCAGGGCCCCAGGGCTTCTCGACGCGCCGTGGCACGGCGCCCGGCACTCCGCGCGCTCCACCGTGATCAGCCACCGAACGTCACTCGCATGAAGTGGCGCTTGCCCCGCCGCAGCAGGAGCGACGTCCCGGGGCGGACGGGGATCGCGGCATTCCGGTCCGCGACCCGCTGCTCGTCGACGGCGACGGCGCCCTGGTCGATGAGGCGTCCCGCCTCCGCGTTCGACCCGGCCAGCCCCGCCGCCACGAGCAGGCCCGGCAGCCACACGCCGCCCCGCTCCGCCACGCGCAGCCGCCCGTCGTCGAGTGCGAGCGTCAGCTCAGCCACGGCCTCCGGAGGGGCGTGGTCCCGGAAGAGCCGGTCGAAGTGCGACTCGGCGAGGGCCGCCTCGTCATCTCCGTGGTAGAGGGCGGCGATGCGGCGGGCGAGATCGCGCTTCGCCCGGTACGGGTCGCTTGCCGCCAGCGCCAGCGCCGCCGCGAGCTCGGTCGGCGGCAGGGGTGCCGCCAGCCGAGTCCACTCCTGCAGGAGGGCGTCGGGAATGGACATGGTCTTCCCGTACTGCTCCGTGGCCGGCTCCGCGATTCCGATGTAGTTATCGTACGACTTCGACATCTTCTGCTCGCCGTCCGTCCCGCGGAGGAGCGGCATGATGACGCAGACCTGGGGCTCCTGCCCGTACCTCTCCTGCACGGTGCGGGCAACCAGGAGGTTGAACTTCTGGTCCGTTCCGCCCAGTTCGATGTCGGCATTGAGGGCGACGGAGTCGTACGCCTGCATGAGCGGATACATGAACTCCATGACGGAGATGGGCCGCTGCTCCGCGTACCGCTTCGCGAAGTCGTCGCGTTCCAGCATGCGGGCGACGGTGTACGTGCCGGTCAGCTCCAGGATGCGGGCGAGGTCGAGGGGCGCAAGCCAGCTGGAGTTGTACTCGACCCGTGCCCCGGATACGTCCAGGATCCTGCCCACCTGCTGCGCATACGTCCGTGCGTGTGCCGCTATCTCCTCGGGCGTGAGGCGCGGCCGTGTGTCGCTGCGTCCGCTCGGGTCGCCGACGCGCGCCGTGTAGTCGCCAACGACGAAGATGACCTCGTGGCCCAGCTCCTGGAACGTGCGCAGCATGCGTATGGACACGGCGTGCCCGATATGCAGGTCGGGACGCGTGGGATCGAAGCCCTGCTTCACACGGAGCGGCTCGCCCGTTCGACGGCTGCGGTCGAGCTTCCGCTCCAGAGTTTCCTCCGGGAGGATCTCCAGCGCTTCCCGCTGGATGTACTCCATCTGCTCGGCGACAGGTGCGAACGTTGGCATCGGGGGAAGATAGGGAAAGCGGGTCGGGGTGTCACGAGGAGGAGCGGGCGACCGCCGCCTCTCCTCAGGACGCGCCGGCGTGCCGGATCGCCAGCATGGCCGCGCCGCGCGCTGCGTCCACAGGCCGCTCCAGCACGCTGCAGCCGGGGATGCGGTGGCGGACGGCCACGCCCAGGTCGTCCCGCAGAGGGCCGCCCGGTTCTATGAGCCCGCCAGCGAAGGCGATGCGGGGGTGCTCCAGGCGGGCGCGGCCGGCGGCGCTCGCCGCCAGATCGGCGAGTGCATCGACGGCGGCGGCGCGTACGGTCACGGCAGCGGCATCGCCCTCCTGCGCGCACTGCAGCACCGCGGGCGCCAGTGCCGCGATGTCGGCCTTCGACGCCGATGCGGTGAAGCGTATGAGGTCGTCCGCCGTTGCGCACGCCGTGGCGGCGAGGACCGCCGGCGTCAGGGAGGTGGACGGTTCGCGCCCGTCCGCGGCCCGCGTGACCCGTCGCATCGCGTCGAGGCCGATGACGTAGCCGCTCCCCTCATCACCGAGGACCTGGCCCCAGCCGCCGGTGCGAAACACCGCGCCGGACCCGGCACCGCCGTCGACTGCATCGCCTTCCGCCCGCGCCCAGGCGATGGATCCGGTGCCTGCGATGACCAGGACGCCGGGCGCGTCGCCGAACGCATCGGCGAGTGCCGCCTCGGCATCCCCGACCACCACGATGGTCCTCGCCACGCCCGCCAGATGCAGTGCCACGCGGACGGCCTCCCGCTCCTGCCGGCGGCCGGCGCCGGCGAGGCCGCAGCAGAGGCCATCCGCCTGGTCCGCGCCGGCATCGCGAAGCACGCCGCGGCAGAGGTCGGCCACCGCGTCGGCAGCATCGCTGGGCTGGTCCGGCCGGACGATGCCCGCAGGCCCGGAGCGCCGCGCAATCTCCGATCCGGCGGCATCGAGGACAACCGCCCGCGTGTGAGTTCCCCCGCCGTCCACACCGACGAACACCGGACCCGGGCCTGCTGCTGCACCGTCGCCCCTGCCGTCACCCGCGGCCACGGTGCCTCACCGCCGAGCTCGCGAGTCCCACGGCGACGGTGACCACGGAGCCGATGAGGGAGAACCACAGCGCATCCACGCGCCGCTCCATGATGCCGAACTGCTGCGCCGCCCACAGGGCCGTCATCACCAGGATCGCCGTGCCGATGGCGATGATCGCATCGCGCTGGTCCGCACGGCGGGAGACAATTGCGAGCAGGAAGCCGCCCAGCAGGCCACCGTAGGTGAAGGAGGCGATCTGGAGGGCGATGACCACGACAGGGGTACCCGGACGCACGAGCTGGAAGGCGAGCGCGCCACCGATGAGGATCACCGCCCACATGATGGTGAACCGGCGGCCTGCCCACATGAGACGCTGCTCGTCTCCCTGCACGCCGGCGAGCGGTGCGTAGATATCGTGCGTCGTGGCGGACGCCAGCGAGTTCAGCGACGAGGACACCGTCGACATCATCGCTGCGAGGATGCCGGCGACGATGAGGCCGGAGAGGCCCGGCGGCAGACCTTCCACGATGAAGCGCGGGAAGATCTCGTCGGGGACGTCGAAGGCCACGCCACCGTAGTAGGCATAGAGGCCGATGCCGACGGTGAGGAACAGCGCGAACTGGACCAGCACCAGCAGACCGCTGCCCACCAGGGCCTTCCGCGCTCCACCCAGGGACGGCGCGGCGAGCAGGCGCTGCACGATCATGTGGTCCACGCCATGGGATGCCATCGAGAGGAACGCACCGCCGAGCACGCCCGTGAGCAGCCAGCGACCACTGGCGAAACCGCCCTCGAGATGGATGACGCGCAGCTTGTCCGCGCCGTCCGCCGTGGCCACGATCGCGCTCCACCCGCCCGGCACCAGCCGGGTGAGGATGTAGAGCGCCGCCAGACCGCCGAAGATGTAGAGGAACATCTGGACCACGTCGATCCAGATCACCGCCCGCAGGCCGCCGTGGTAGGTGTAGATGACGGTGACCACACCCGCGAGCATGATGCTCTGCCAGTAGGGCAGCCCCGTGATGACGGCGATGGGGATGGCTGCCGCGAAGATGCGGACACTGTCCGCGAACGCACGCGTCACCATGAAGATGACGGACGCGAAGCGCCGCGTGCCGAGCCCGAACCGCTGCTCCAGGAGCTGGTACGCCGTCACGAGTTCGCCACTGAAATACCGAGGCAGCAGCACCCAGGCGATGACGACGCGGCCGATGATGTAGCCCAGCACGAGCTGGAGGAACCAGAAGTCCGTCTGGTAGGACGTCGCCGGTATGCTGATGAAGGTGAGGGCGCTGGTCTCCGTGGCGACGACGGAGAAGCAGATGGCCCACCACGGGATGGCGCGCCCGGCGAGGAAGTAGTCCCGCGCGCCGCGCTGGCGCCCGCCCAGCCACGTGCCGAACGCCGTAACGCCCACGACATACGCCACCAGGACGGCGACATCCAGGCCCGTGAATGCCGGGTGCACGGTCTACGGCTCCACCGTCGAGTATCCGTGGGTGTCCGGCATGGTCCTCCCGGGTCGGGTCATCCGCAGGGCGTGCAGCGCAGGTAGGATATGTCGCCGTGGCCGCCGCGTCCATGCGGACGACTGCGGCCGGGCAGGGTCAATCCGTGATGGCGCGCTGGATGGCGGCGGCGACGTCCCTGCGCAGGGGGACGTGGCGCTGGTTGGCGCGGGTGGGGTTCACGCGGTTGGTGAGCAGCACGACGAACAGCTCCTGCTCCGGGTCGATCCAGATGCTGGTGCCTGTGAAGCCGGTGTGGCCGTAGGAGGCGGGGCTGAACGGGCCGCCCACGTACCCCTCGGCGGGTGTGTCCCAGCCCAGGGCGCGTGTGCTTCCGGGATCGGGCCGCATGGTGAAGAGGTCGATGGTGGCCGGGTCGATGAACCGGCGACCCGCGTAGTAGCCGCGGTTGAGCATGAGCTGCGCGAACACGGCCATGTCCCGTGCGGAGGAGAACAGGCCTGCATGGCCGGCGACGCCCCCCATGGCGAAGGCGTTCTCGTCGTGGACCTGCCCGCGGATGTGGCGCATGCGGAAGACTGTATCCACTTCGGTGGGCGCGATCCGGGGCATGATCGGCTCCGGCGCGGTGCGCACCGGTTCGCTGTCGAGGTCCAGCCACATCGTGGGATAGGGCCACTGGAGCGGGTTGAATCCCGTATCCCGCATGCCGAGGGGCCCGAATAGCCGTTCCCTGAGCAACACGTCGAGGGGTCGGCCGCTGGCCTGCTCGATGATGAGGCCGAGCAGGATGATGCCGAAGTCGCTGTAGACGGTCGCGGCGCCCGGTTCGAACTGGAGCGACATGCCGGCGATCCGGCGGCGGTACTGGTCCCTCCCCCTGAGCTCGCGCCAGAGCGGGCTGTGCGCGGCCAGGCCGGCGTTGTGTAGCAGCAGGTTGCGGAGCGTGACCGACTCCTTCGCCCTCGTGCCCCGCCATTCGGGGATGTGCTGCCTGACCGGATCATCGAGGCTCAGCACGCCCTCATCGACGAGCATCATCAGGGCCGTGGTCGTAGCCATGACCTTGGTGATGGACGCCAGGTCGTAGAGCGTGGAGTCCGTGACGGCGCCGAACCCGGGCCGCAGATCGGTTGTGCCGTATCCCCGCAGGCGAACGAGGCGCCCCCGCCTGCCGATGG
>DATHVO010000051.1:0-12975 GCA_035461265.1 Longimicrobiales bacterium | reverse complement strand
GGCCGGCTTCATCCAAGATGGTCCACGTCCCGCTGTGCGTCAATCCACATCCGGGCCCGTCCGCGCCGGGGCGCACGGGGCCGCGCAGGAACCAGTAATCCCCCGCCGGGCTCAGCGCCGGCGGTACACCACGATCAGGCCCCCCGGCCCCGGTCGGAAACCATCAGGCCTGCCCCCCGAGACGGAGTACAGCTCCACCCGGTCCACGTCGGACGACAGGATCTGGAGGAGCACGCAGGTGTCGCGCATCCGCGTGCCGTCCACGTACACCGCGACGTTGTCTGCCGGCCGGCCCAGTCGCTGACCCCGGAGATTGACGACCGGGCAGCTGCCCGTGGGCCGCGTCACCTGCATGTACGGCATACGGTGGACCAGCGCGTCGAGGAGGAGCCCGCCGGTGGTCAACTCCTCGCCCTGGATTACGGTCTGACCGCGATCGCCCACCGTGCGGGAGCCATTCTCGCTGCTCGATCGGCAGGATGTGATGATGATCGGTGCGAGCAGCAACAGCAGCAGCGGTCGTGCGGACATTGCAGTCATGGCATGCTCCAGCGGGGCCGGCCGCCCGATGGGTCCGGGCGCCTGGATAATAATAGCGCGTTTCTCCCCCAAAACGAAGAAGCCGGAAACGTCCGGCTGTCCGTGGAGTCGGCGAGGGATGGCGCGGGTCGCAGGTGCGCGCAGCTCGTCGTTTACAAGGCCGCTGCGACCTCCATGGCGGCCTCGCAGCCGGCGAGGGCGGAGAAGAGGCGTTTGAAGTGATCGGGCCGGTGCGCTGCGGTGGAACAGAGGCGAAGGCGCGCCTGTCCCGGGGAGACGGCGGGGAAGACCACCGCGGACACGAAGATGCCGCAGTCGAGCAGCTCCCGGGCGACGCGGTACGCGCGCCACTCGTCGCCCAGGATGAGGGGCAGGACGGGCGTGGTCGAGGCGCCGGTGTCGAAGCCGAGACGGGCGAGTCCATCCCGCATGAACACGGTGTTGGCGCGCAGTCGCTCCATGTGCTGGGGCTCGTCCTCGAGGATGCGCAGGGTCTCCAGCACCGCGGCGGCGTTGGCCGGCGTGGTGGCGGCGGAGAACATGTACGGGGCGGAGCCGTGCTGGATGTAGATCTTGAGCCCCCGCGATCCGGCGACGAAACCGCCGGAGGACGGAATGCCCTTGGACAGCGACCCGGTGAGGATGTCGATGCTCGCCGGGTCGATGCCCTGCTCCTCGCAGATGCCCCGGCCGGTGGAGCCGACGGCGCCCAGGGCGTGGGCCTCGTCCACGAGGAGGAACGCGCCGTACCGGTCCTTCAGCGTGACGAGGTCGGCGATGGGCGCCTGGTCGCCATCCATGGAGAAGACGGAGTCCACGGCGACGAGGATGCGGTGTGCCCCCCGCCGGCGTGCCTGGCGGAGGCGGCGTTCCAGGTCGTCCATGTCGTTATGTCGATAGCGGCGGCTCTCGCAGCCGGCCATGCGCACGCCATCGTGGATGGACTGGTGGGCATACTGGTCGAGGATGGCGACATCGCCGGGTCCGAAGAGGGAGGTGATGGCGGCGAGGTTGGCATCGTACCCCGACGCGAAGATCGCAGCGCCCTCCTGACCGAGAAAGTCCGCCAGCGCGTGCTCCACCTCGTGGTGCAGCTCGAGGGTGCCGGTGAGGAGCCTGACGCCGCCCGTGGACGTGCCATAGCGTTCGACCGCCGCCTGGACGGCCGCGGCAATGCGCGGATGCCCGATGAGACCGAGGTAGCTGTAGCTGGAGAACATCACCAGCTCCTCGCCAAGGGCCGCGGAGTCCGGGCCGGACGCGCGAGTGAGGGGGAGCTGGTACGTGTAGAGCGAGTGGGGCAGGCCCGCCGAGAAGAGCTCGAACCAGCGGCGGACGTTCGGGTGGTCAAGGAGCGTTCCCGGTGGCGCGATCTCGTCCCCGGACCGGCTCTCGAAGTAGCCGAGGAACGGATCCCGGGTGTACGCGGCCAGGCGGTCGCGGCCGCGGCTGGCGGCGTCGTGACCCGGCGCGGGCGCGCCCGTCCCTATCGACCCGATCAATGCTCCGTCGTGCAGCGTGGCGCCGGACGTCTTCATTCCGTCTGCCGGCGCGGGCCGGTCATTCAGGCCGGAAGACGACCTTTGTGGCGCGGTGTCCGCCTTTGTCGAGGGCGGCTGCGAGTCCTGCACGATACTCCTCCAGTCCGAACGCATGTGTCACGAGCCCGAGCCCCGCTATGCCGCCAGTGCGGAGCAGCTCGAGCGCGCTGTGGAAAATGTCCCGGTCCGTGCCGCGGAACGGTGCGGATCCGTACGCAAAGATACCCGCCACGGTGATGTGACGGTACCACACCCGGGTCCAGTCGGCATCCACGCGGGCCGCCGCGCCGACGAGGATGAAGCGGCCGCCCTCGCGGACGAGGGCCAGGCCATGCCGGATGGACGATTCGCTTCCAACCGTATCGTAGACGACGGACGGCCCGCCTTCCACGAAGCGCGCCGCCAGCGTGGGCCGGTACGCCCGGGCGCCGGGCAGCGACGCCGCCCATTTGTAGACCTCGTCCGGTCGCCGGAAGACCTGGCTGGCGCCCGCCGCCTCGGCGAGCTCCACCTGGAAGTCGTAGCGACCGAGGCACGCGAGCGGCCCCGTCCAGCCCATGGCCCGTAGCGACGCCACCGTCAGGATGCCGATCGTCCCGGCGCCCGTGACGAGGACGACGTCGCCGTCTCCGGGCGGGTGCAGCAGGATGGGACGCAGGGCGGATGCCAGTGGGTCCGCCAGCACGGCGACCTCGTCCACCAGGTCGCCGGCGGCGTGGAGCCGGGACCGGTGCACAACGAACGTGCGGGACCACCCGCCCCCCGCCCCCGGGGAGAACCCGACCATCGGGCCCGGCCCGGGAACACCCGTGTGCGTGTTCCGGCAGAGGCCGTACTCGCCGCGGGCGCAGGCGGCGCAGTCGTCGAGGCCGCGCTGGGCGCACGCGATCATCGGGTTCACAACCACCCGGTCACCCACGGACCATTCCCCCGCCGCCGGGCCCGTTTCCGCGACGCTGCCCGTCACTTCGTGGCCGAAGGTGAACGGGTACGCTCCGAAGGGCTCGAGGGTGAAGCTGTCGTGAGCCGTGATGGCGGAGAGGTCGCTGCCGCAGATTCCCGAGATGGAAGTCTCGATGCGGACCCACTCCGGGCCGGGAAGCGCGGGCGGCTCCACCTCATCCAGCGCCACGCAGCCGAGGGGTCCGAGGGCGAGCCACGGCTTGCGTCTCCCTGCGTAGCGGGTGAGCAGGTAGCGGGCCGGCCGGTAGTGGAAGCGGATGGCGCGCAAGCGTACGGTCTCCAGCGTGGCGCCGGCCCTGGTCGAGGCGCCGGCGCGCAATCGGGTTGTCGCGTTTGCGAGGAACGCGGCGGAAGGTAAGCCTCGTCGCGGCGGCGTGACAAGACGACGGGGAACTGCGCACCAGGCGCAGGGAGGTGGACCCGTCGCGCCGACCGTCGCTAGATTCCGGGTTCATGAATCCATTCGAAGCGATGCCTCATCGGAGCGATGGGCCTGTGCCGGCGCTGTCGCGACGCGGATTCCTGCGGGGTACGGCCGGCGGTACCGTGGCCGTCGCGGCGGCCGCCATCGTGCCCGCCGGCTGTGGACGCAGCTATCCCCAGGCCGCCGCCGTGTCGCTGCAGGTGCTCTCGCCGAAGGAGTTCGCCGTGGCCCGCGCAGCGGCGGAGGCGCTCCTCCCCGGTGTCCCCGTGGACCCCGGCGCCGTGGCGGCGGCCATCGACACGGAACTCGCCATCGCCGGCGAGCCCATGCGAAGCGACATGAAGACGGTGCTTTCCCTCATGGAGCACGGCACGGTTCTGTCCTTCCGCCGCCGCCGGTTTACCACCCTCTCCGTCGAGGCACGGCTCGCCGTCCTGGACGACTGGGCCCGGTCCCGCTTCAACCTCCGGCGCGCCGCATACCAGGCCTTGCGGGGCTTCGTTCTCTACTTCGCGTGGATCGACGACGCCACCCGCACCGTCACCCGCTTCCCGGGGCCGTGGCCGGAGCGCGTGCAGGTGCCGGTGTACCCCGTGGACTTCGGCGGCATCGCGTGACGGTGCCGCGGTGATCATCCAGGGCGCGGGGCGCACGGACGCGATCCGGGACCGCGCGGACGTGGTCGTCGTCGGGACCGGTGCCGGCGGTGGCACCCTGGCCGCATACCTCGCCGAGCGGGGCTGGGACGTGGTCATGCTGGAGAAGGGCGGCTTCTTCCGGGCGGAGGAGTTCTCCCAGCGGGAGGAGGACGCCATGGCGGACTTCAACGGCCGGCGCGGGCTCGACTCCACCAACGACAATGCCGTCTTCCTGAACTACGCCGAGGCGGTGGGCGGCTCCACCGTGCACTACTGGGGCGACTCCTTCCGCGCTCCATCCGACCGCCTCGAGCGCTGGCGGCGGGAGCACGGCCTCGACTGGATGACGGAATCGGAGCTGGCGCCGCACTGGGGGGTCATCGAGGAGGAGCTGGGCATCCACATCACGCCCGAGACGCTCTTCAACGAGAACAACCGCCTGGTACGGACGGGCTGCGAGACGCTGGGCATCGAGGGGCACCCTCCGCCCACCGCGCGCATCGACTGCGTCGGCTGCGGCTGGACGCAGTTCGGCTGCGCCTACAACCGCAAGACATCGCAGCTCATCACCACCATCCCGCGGGTGTCCCGGGCGGGCGGACGCGTCTACAGCGACGCGGCCGTGCAGCGGCTCGTCACATCCGCCGGGCAGGTGACGGGGGTGGAGGGCGCACTCCTCGACCGGGGGACGAGGGCACCCACCGGCTCCTTCCGCGTGGACGCGCCCATAGTGGTGCTCGCGGGAGGCGCGCTGGGGACCGCGGAGCTGCTCCTCAACAACGTGGACGACGACGTCGTGGGCCGGCGCCTCTACATCAACCCGCACTACTTCGTGTGGGCCGACATGGGTCGTCCCATCGACAACCAGACGGGCATCCCCTGTGCCTACGTCGTACACGAGTTCCGGCGGACCCGCCTCGACGAGCGCGGCAGGTACGAGGGCGGCGGCTACATCATGCTGACCAACCACCAGTCGCCGGCGATCGCGGCCGTGATGCTGGGCGGTACGGGCGCCGCCAGCACCGAACGAATGCGGCGCTATCGTCACCTCGCCTCCGTGATGTCCGTCATCGACGAGGACCTGCCAGGCCGCGTGTTCATCGGCCGGGACGGCATCCGACGGACGGAATTCAACGTCCGCGGCATCGACCAGCTCAAGGCCATCGACTACCTGCGCAACGCATCCCGCATCTTCCTCGCCGCTGGTGCGCAGGAGGTCTGGATTCCCGATGTCTACGGGACCGTCGTGCGCAGCGAGGCCGACATCGCGACCCGGATCACACTGCGCAGCGTCCAGCCGAATGCGCAGTTCTGCGCCGGCTCGCACCTCATGGGTACGGCGCCCCTCGGGACGGACCCGTCGGACTCGTTCGCGGGCCCGACAGGCGAGGCGCACCGGGTCGGCGGACTGTACGTGGCGGACGGCGCCGCGCTTCCGGGCTCGGTCTCCGTGGATCCATCCCTGACGATCATGGGCGTCGCACGCTGGATCGCGGCCGGCATCCACGACAGGCACGGGCGGGCAGGCGCGTGACGCAGCCGGAGTCGCGATGGCCGGCCGGCGTCGACGGATTCGCCGCCGGCGGGGCGGATGCAGCGAGGGTCGCCGTTGCGGCGGTGCTCGTGGCGATGGCGGCGTGCGCGCCGCTACTGCCGGAGGCGTCCGCCGGCGGAACGGGAACGTCAGGCGGGCCGGGCGGTGTCGGTTCCGTACCGGCGCAGTTCGTCGCAGTGGCGGAACGCGTGCTGACCGAGGCGAACCGGTCGCGCCGTGCTGCGGGTGCCGCCTCGCTGCAGGCTGACCCGGACCTCGACCGCGCTGCGGCAGAGTACGCATCGGAACTGGCGGGACGGGGCCTCCTCGACCATGACTCGCCCACGCCCGGGCGCCATACGGTATCGCAGCGCGTCGATGCTGCAGGCGTCGCCTGGTCGCGTGTCGCCGAGAACCTCGGCCTCGTACGCACCCACGAAGCGGCGGTGGCGGCCACCGTCGTCCGCCTGTGGCGCGAGTCGCCGGGCCACCGCTCGAATCTGCTCGATGCGGGCTACACGCGGGCCGGCACGGGTGTCGCACGGGACCGCAGCGGCGACTGGTACGTCGTGCAGGTCTACGTCACGCCGAGGGCGCGACGGGAATGAGGGCACCGTGCGTGCGGGAGGCGAACGCGCGGGCGGATGCCGCATGGGCGGGCGCTTGCTGCGCGACGTTCGCATGGGCGCGGGCATGCCCGGCAGCGGGCGCCCGTACGCGGTGATGACGGACCCTGTGCCGACGGCGCCGGAGCGCGCCGCCATGGAACGGTTCCTCAGGGACCACGCCCCCCTCACGCCGGTTGCCCTCTGCCCGGAAATCAGCGTACACCAGGCGCACGGACTGATGGACGTGTGGGATGCGGCGGAGCGGCTTGCCGGCGGAACGCTGCCCTCCCCCTTCTGGGCCTACGCCTGGCCGGCCGGAAGCGCCCTCGCACGCGTCGTCCTCGACGATCCCGGACACGTCCGCGGCCGCCGGGTCCTCGACTTCGGCGGCGGCGGCGGTGTGGCGGGGCTGGCGGCGGCGTACGCAGGCGCTGCCGCTGTCACGGTGAACGACATCGACCCGTGGGCCCTGCTCGCCGCGCGTATAGCGGCCGACGCCCAGCACCTTCCGCTGGCCACCCTCCTCGCTGACCTCTGCGCCGATGCCTCGCCCGTGGACGCGTACGACGTCATCCTCTGCAGCGACCTCGCCTACGAACGGCACCAGGCGCCGCGACAGCGGCGCGTCCTGGAGCGGGCCCGCCAGAACGGCGCCACCGTCCTCGTCGCCGACGCCGGCCGCACCTACTTCGATCCCGCCGACATGCGGCTGCTGGCAGAGTATGCCGTGGCGGTGCCCGCGGACCTGGAGGGGACGTCCATGAGGGTGGCGCGCGTTTACGAGCTGTAGCGGCAACGGAACGGCCGAGGGAGGGACGCGACGGCAACGGCAGCCGTGCAGCCGTGCGAAACGGGAAGGGAGGGGCGGGGGCGAAACGCGGGCGCGGGCGAGGATGGTTGCGGGGTCGCGGTTTGTAGGAGGTGCGGCGGGCCCGCCGACCGGATCGGTGCGCGAAGAAAATCACCACGCTCGCGCCGGCCCGGCGACGGCGTGCCGGATGGACCCCGCCTGGCGAGGTCGATCCGGCACACGGCAGTCAGGTCGCCCCACCGTGTGCCGATTTTGCCTCGCCATGCGATGCGAAGTCGGCACCACGGCATCTCGATGACGCGAGAGGCGGTTTTTCCCGTGCCCGCCGCCGGTCTCGCGCCGTGCCCGCCGCCGGCCCCGCGCCGTGCCCGCCGCCGGTCTCGCGCCCGGTCCCGCGCCCGCGCCGACTCCCGTTCCCGCTCCCGTCCCCGGTCCCGCTCCCGTCCCCGTTCCCGCTCCCGTCCACGTTCCCGTCCCCGCTCCCGTCCCCGCTCCCGCTCCCGTCCCCGTTCCCGTTCCCGTTCCCGTTCCCGTCCCCACTCCCGTCCCCGTTCCCGTTCCCGTCAGAACACTTCCCGCAGGGCCAGGTTCTCGAGCACGTCGTCGCGGGTGAGCCATGCGGGCCGGAGCTGCTTCCGGGCGAACAGCTCGATCTGATCGGTGCGGTGCGGGGAGCCGGGCTGGCTGGCGTTGCCGTAGCCGATGAGCGTGTGGGCCCGAACGGGGCGGGAGAACTCCACGGCGGCGACGAACGAGTCGCCGCCGGTGGCGACGAGGCGCGCGGTGTCGCCGGGGACGGGCTCGAAGTCCACGACTCGGAACACGCCGATGTCGCCGGATCCGCCGTTGGCGGGCAGGTCCACGCCGTCCGTCCGGAGGCGGTGGACGTCGCCCCACGGGCTGTCGAGGGCGCCCCGGGCAGCCTGGACCCGCCGTGCCGCGCCCACGAGCAGCTCCACGGCGGCCCGTGGATCGCTCAGGCCGTCGGGCGTGCTCAGCGGCGCTCGCGCCGTCCACCGGATCTCCCACGGCGATCCGTCCGGCCAGCGGTGGCGCTGGACTGCCCGATAGAACTCCTGGAACAGAAGGGCGCCCCGGCTCCCGGCGTCCGTTCGCCGGTCCCATCGCTCCAGCACCTCGGCGGCGGTCACGGCTTCCGCGTTGCCGGAGGCGCGGGCGGCGATGGCGACGTCGTGAACGAGGTGGTCCGCCGCGCCCACATACGTGGAGTGTTTGAGCTGGACCATCTGCTCCAGGGTCATGCGCGGTGCCTCGGCCAGCATCCGTGCCGACTGCTGCGGCCGGAACGCCATGGGCCGCTGGGGCGCCATGTAGGGCGGAAAGTAGAACGGGTCCAGCGGGAAGGGCACCGTGGTGGACCAGGGCGGATCGTTGGCATTCTGGAGCCACCCCGTCTCCGGGTTCAGCACGCGGGGCAGCGCGTGATACGGATGCATCTGCGTCCACAGCGTGGCTGACGAGTCGCCGGGCACGACGCCCTGCCACCAGGCCCAGTCGCCGCGTGACCGAACCGGCACGGCGCCGTTGAAGACGTGGAGGATGTTGCCTGCGCGGTCGGCGTAGATCACGGTGAACGTCGGCAGCTGGAGTCGCGACAGCGCGGCCTCGAACTGGGCGAGATTCGCCGAGCGGATCATGTCCCAGTACTGGTCGGCGAGGTTGGCGGCGTCGAGGCCGGCGACCCTGAGGGCGAGTGCGCGCCCCTCGCGCCGTGCGACGATGGGCCCGTGGATGGACCGCTGAATGTTGATGGTGCGCTCGGACGTGCCGCCATCCGGCTGCCGGACGTGCAATGTGCGGCGCTCCGTCTCGAAGGCGCGGACGATGCCGTCGAGCACATAGCCGTCGCCGTCGAGTGTGAGTTCGTACAGATCGGCGCTGTCGATGGTGTTCACTGTATGGGCCCAGCCGAGATCGTCGTTGAAGCCCATGGCGAGCGTCGGGAAGCCGACGAGCGTCGCGCCGTACGCGGAGATGCCCGGTCCCACGAGGTGGGCCTCGTACCACGTGAAGAGGTCGCCCCACGGCAGGTGGGGATTGATGAGGAGCAGTGTGCTCCCCCGTGCAGTCCGGGCCGGCGCGACTGCCCAGGCATTCGACCCGTAGGCCGGCAGGCCGCCGAGTCCGCCGCCCGCTCCCACGCTGCCTCCGGCCTGCCACTGGCGCGCCACGGCCGTGACCATCCGGGGGCTGGCCATGAACGTGAACTGCAGGATCCGCTGCTGGTGCGCGAGTACGTCGGCGGGGACCACCGGCAGGACGGCCTTCCACTCCTCGCCCACGCCGCCGGGGTTGCGCTCGGCGTACGCGTTGATGCCCGCGACGAATGCCTCGAGGTAGGCCATCATGTGCGGCGACTGTGCCCCCAGCCAGCGCTCGGCCCGCCCGGGGATGCCATGAGTGAGCACCCAGGTGTCCGAGTCCACGAACTGCTCGCCCCAGTACTCCGCGGCCCGGCCGCGGGCCTGGCCGTAGAGCCGGAGGAGCAGGTCGGCGTGGCTGCGCATCTGGGCCCAGCCGAAGGCGTAGAACAGGGCGCCTGCGTCCTCGGCGAATATGTGCGGCACGCCGTACGTGTCCCAGAGGACCTCGACCCTCGGATCCTCCGGCTCCACCTCCATGGGCGGCGGGATGGGCTCCGGCTCGAAGACCTGTGCGGATGGCCGGATCCGCTCCTGTACCTGCTGGACGACAGAGCAGGCGGGCAGGAGCGTGAGGAGAAACAGCGTGAAGGCGGAGCGGGCGACGGGCTGCAATCTGCTCATGTCGGAAGCGTACCTATGCGGGAGACGATGTCGAGCACGACCGTGGTCGCACCGTTGATGACGAACTGCGCGCCGATGACCATGACGAGCAGGCCCATGAGGCGGGTCATGACGTTCATCCCCGTCCGGCCCATCCGCCGGGTGACGACGCGGGCGGCGGACAGCGTGATCCAGCAGAGGGCCATGACGAGGACGATGGCGATGTAGACGGCGACGGAGTCGAGGAGTGACGCGGCCTGGCCGTTCAGTGCGATGACCGTGGTGATGGCGCCGGGGCCGGCCAGCGTGGGCAGCCCCAGGGGGATGATGCCCACATCATCGCGGCTGATGCTCTCCGTCTCCTCCTCCTCCGTCGTCTTCACGCGGGAGCGTCGGGCCTGGAGCATGTCCCAGCCGATGGCGAAGAAGAGGATGCCGCCCGCGATCTGGAACGCCTGCCGGGTGATGCCGAAGAACTGCAGGATCCACGTCCCGGCCAGCGCGAAGATGACCAGGACGACGACGCCCGTGCTGATGGCGCGCCGCAGCGTCGCCCGCCGCTGCTCGGGCGCGTACGGCGCCGTGAGGGCCACGAACAGCGGCACCGCCCCCAGGGGGTTCACGATGGCGAGGAGCGACGTGAACGCGAGGATCGCGAACTGGATGTTCACCGCGAACGTTTCGCCTGATAAGGGTTTGCGGCCCGACCCCGGGTCACCCGGGTGGCGCGGTATGGTATCGCCGGAACCCGCCGCCGGGCCAGAGGCACCGGTCGGTACAATCCTTGCCCCGTCGGCGGGCCATGGACGGTGACAAGCGCAGGGCGGCGAAGGATCGCCGCGGGACCGATCGGCGTCATCAGGATCGACGGAAGGGCGGCGGTCCGCCCATCGTGGGTGACCGTCGTACGCGTTTCTCGCTGATCTACTTCGTCGTCGTGCTCGCGTTCATAATCGGGCTGAACGTCCTCCTCGGCCGGACGACCACCGAGCGCGTGTCCTATAGCGAGCTGAAGCAGCACATCCTCGCCGGCGAGGTCCAGCGCGTGGAGGCGGGCCCCGACGTCATCCGGGCGGAGCCGACGGACAGCATGAAAGCGGCGGGTGCGCCCGACCGCTGGACGACGACCATGCCCGCCCACGGCGACGACGAGTTCATCCCCATGCTGGACGAGCACGTCGCATCCTACGAGTTCACGAGTGCCGGCTGGTTCGGCCAGATGCTCGGGTGGCTCCTCCCCATCAGCCTGCTCATCGTCTTCTGGCTCTTCCTGCTCCGGCGGATGAACCCGCAGCAGGGCGTGATGACGGTGGGGAAGAACCGCGCCCGCATCATGGGCGAGGAGGGGACGGGCGTCACCTTCGACGATGTGGCCGGTGCGGACGAGGCGAAGCAGGAGCTGGTGGAGGTGGTGGAGTTCCTGAAGACGCCGGAGAAGTTCGCACGTCTCGGGGCGAAGATCCCGAAGGGCGTGCTCCTGGTGGGCCCGCCGGGCACGGGCAAGACGCTGCTCGCCCGGGCGGTGGCCGGGGAGGCCGGCGTGACGTTCTTCTCCATCAGCGGATCCGAGTTCGTGGAGATGTTCGTGGGCGTGGGTGCCGCCCGTGTCCGGGACCTCTTCGAGCAGGCGAAGCGTCAGGCGCCGTGCATCGTCTTCATTGACGAGCTGGACGCCCTGGGCAAGCAGCGCGGCGGTGGCGGCCCCATGGGCGGTCACGACGAGCGGGAGCAGACGCTGAACCAGCTGCTCGTGGAGATGGACGGCTTCGACACGCGGACGGGCGTCATCATCATGGCTGCGACGAACCGCCCCGAGATCCTGGACCAGGCGCTGCTGCGGCCGGGCCGGTTCGACCGCCAGGTCCTCGTGGACCGGCCGGACATGGCGGGCCGTCTGGCCATCCTCGCCGTGCACTCCTCCGAGATCAGCCTCGGCGACGACGTGGACCTGCTCACAGTCGCGCGGCGGACGCCCGGCTTCGTGGGCGCGGACCTGGCCAACCTCCTGAATGAGGCCGCACTCCTGGCGGCGCGGGAGGACAAGGACCAGGTGGAGATGGTCGACATCGAGCACGCCATCGACCGGATCATCGCCGGCCTGGAGAAGCGGAACCGCCTCGTCCACGAGAAGGAGCGAAAGATCGTCGCGTACCACGAGGCGGGCCACGCCATCGTGGCGGAGCGCGCCGAGCACGCCGACCCGGTCCACAAGATCTCCATCATCCCGCGGGGCGTCGCGGCGCTGGGCTACACGCAGCAGCTCCCCAACGAGCGGCTGCTCATCCAGGGCGAGGAGCTGAAGGACCGCATCGCTGTTCTCATGGGCGGGCGCGCTGCGGAGGAGATCGTGTTCGGCGACACGTCCACCGGCGCGGGGAACGACCTCGAGCGCGCCACGGAGATGGCACGGCAGATGGTGGCGGAGATGGGCATGTCGCCCGAGCTCGGCCCGGTCAACTTCGGACGCCGCCAGAGCCTGTTCCTCCCCGGGCAGGAACAGGGCCACATGGAGTACAGCGAGGCGACGGCCCAGCTCATCGACCGCGAGCTGCAGCGCCTCCTCGTGGAGGGGTACGATCGAGCCCTCGCCATCCTCCGCAAGGACCGCGACATCCTCGAGCGCCTCGCGCTGCTCCTCCTCGACAAGGAAGTGGTGGACCGGGACGAGCTCCGGGAACTCATGGGGACCGCGAACGAGGTCCATGAGCAGGACCGGCAGCCAGGTGTTGCCGCCGAGGTCGGCCACGCACCTGCGCCGACAGGGGGGTAGCCGTGGCGGCGCGCACCGGACCCGCCAACGCGCGCCCGGACGACGCGGGCGGTGACGCGGCACACCCTCCGCTCCCCATCGCCACCGGCCTGCCGAGCTTCGGCGATGGCGAGCGTGCGCGGGCGTTCCGGTCGTTCCTCGAGGAGCACTCGGGCCAGCGACATTGCGTGGCGCTCCAGGACTTCCCGGACCCCGACGCCATCGCCGGCGCGTTCGCCTACCGCCTTCTGGCCGCGTCGTTCGACATCGATGCCGAGATCATGTACGAGGGTCGCGTCAGTCACCAGGAGAACCTCGCCCTGGTCCACCTCCTGGACATCGGGATGACGCGGGTGACGGACTCCCTCCCCCTCGGCCACTACGACGGCGCCGTCTTCATCG
>DATHVO010000050.1:0-2818 GCA_035461265.1 Longimicrobiales bacterium | reverse complement strand
ATGTCAACCAGATCCCGGCGGTAGTCGATGTCCTATCCGATCGAAGAGATTGAAGGGATCGGCCCGGCCTGTCGCGCGAAGCTCGAAGCGGCCGGCGTCCGCACCACGGAGGACCTGCTGGAGAAGGCAGCGTCCCGGAAGGGCCGTGACCGTCTGGCCGAGGCGACGGGGATCAGCGAGAAGCTCATCCTGTCCTGGGTCAACCTGGCGGACCTCATGCGTGTGAAGGGAATCGGCCGGCAGTTCTCGGAGCTGCTGCACGCAGCGGGTGTGGATACGATCAAGGAACTGCGCGTCAGGAACGCCGCCAACCTGGCCGAGGCCATTGCCACCGCGAACGCCACGCGCAAGCTCGCGAAGGCAGTCCCGTCCGAGGGGCAGGTCGCGGCCTACATCGAAGCCGCGAAGGCGATCGAGCCTCTCGTCACCCACTGACGGCGCCACACCGCCGGGGCGCCCCGGCCGCGGCGGGACAGGGCCTGCCGGAGGTGCCGCCTCCGGCAGGCTCCGCGGCTACCGGTCCTTCTTCCGGCCGATCTTCCGCTGGACGTCGCCCACGGTGTCCTGGACCTTCCCCTTCGCGCGGTCCAGCTTGCCCTCGGCCTGGAGACCCGCGTCGCCCGTGAGCCCGCCGGCCGCATCCTTCACGCGGCCCTTCAGATCGTTGACCTTGCCCCGCACCTTGTTGTCGGCGCCCTTTTCCGATGTCGTGCGATCGTCTGCCACGGCTGCCTCCTCTGGTGTCGTCCACCGGTATGATGGCACACCGAGGAGGGGCAAGGCGCGTGCCGCAGAAGCGCACACCCGGGACGCCGGATTCGCCACGCGGGATAGCGTGTCAGCGGGACTCGCTCCTGAAAAAATCGATGCCGCCGGCCATCTGGCCCACGTCCACGGAGGCGACACGCGACCCGGCGGCCAGGTCCATCATCTCAACGGTGCCGGGCATGGCGCCGCGCCCCTCGACGGAGACGAAGGCGTAGCGACCGTCGTCCGATATGGCGACGCCATGGACGACGGGACGTAGCGTCGGGATGCGGGCGATCTCGGTGCCTGCCGCGAGGTCGAAGACGGAGACGGAGTTACCGCGCTTGTTCGTTGCCACGAGGAGGCGGCCGTCGGGCGATGCGGCCAGGTTGTAGACGCCGTCGCCGGCAGGCAGGCGGCGGACGAGGGCCCATGTCTCGACGTCGATCTCCACGATGTCGTTCGCCGCGTTGCACGCTACGAACACCCGCGAGCCGTCGGCCGATGTGGCGGCCCAGGTCGGCGAACACCGCGGCGGGACACTGCCGTGGCCGGCGGCGTGGTGTGCGTGATCAGCCGGTGCGCCCGCCATGCCCCGCTCCCCGCCGGGCGTGAGCAGGAAGTGCCGGACGACTTCGAGTTCCCCGGTGTCGATCTCCACGAGCACGTCGTCCATCATGCAGGCCGAGTAGTGCCGGGTGCCCTGGGGGTTGGTGCGGGACCCGTGGGGCATGGTGCAGGTGCGCAGGCGCGCGACCTCCACCATCGCCTCCGCGGCGACGACGGACACGGACGAGGGAACCATGTCCCCGTGGAGGTTGAAGTTCACCACGTACACCCAGTGGCCGTCGGGCGAGACCTGGAGGGAGGCGGGGAAGAGGCCCAGTTCCACGCGTCCCGCCACGCGGGAATCCCGGACATCGAACTTCCAGAGGTGGCCGTTGGGCGTGCCGTGGCCCGTGGTCACGTAGTAGTGCTCACCGTCCGGGGACAGGCCAAGGCCGTGTGGACCGTCGGGGTCGGTGCGGTTGAGGCCGATGGCGTGCTCCCGCTCGACGCGCCCGCCGTCCGGCCCGAAGCGGACGAGGGCAATGCGGTCCACGGCCTCCGATGCCACCAGGATGAGGTAGTCCCGTTCCGGCGCCGGCGCGGCGGCGAGCACCGCACCCGGGGGTGCGGCGACGCTGGTACGGGCCGATCTGCACCCGCCGGCAGCACCGACCCACAGCACGAGGGCGACGGCCATCGCCGGACGCGTCCAGCGCCACCGGCGGGGATGGCGTCCTGGCGTCACGTCCGTCACGGCAGTACCGCGGGCTCGGGCCGCGGCAGCATGCGGATGATCCAGAGGCCGTTGTAGTTGTCGTTGACGTAGGCGAGCCCGTCGCGGACCACCACGCCCCACGTCATGGCCGTGTTGATGCCGCCCGGCTCCGCGTTCATGTCCGCGGTGTTGACGTGGACCATCTCGCGCTGCTGCGCCCGCAGGTCGCCGCGTAGCTCGCCGGAGATGTCGAACGTCCTGAAACCGGCATTGTACGCGCCGAGGTACAGCGTATCGCCGGCGACCCAGACGTTGTGCACCCCGCCGAACTCCGGCTCGTACCACGCCACGGAGCGGGGCTTCTCGATGTCGCTCACGTCGATGACCTGGAGCCGGCCGTACGCCCGGAACGCGGCGGCGTCGCTGGCCCCGGCCACGTTCGAGGCGGGGAAGACCTCGTCGGCAATGAACACGTAGTCACGGTGACGCCACGCCGTGTGCGTGCCCCGGATGAAGCCCGGTCCGCCCGCCGCCTCAACCTGACGGTAGAGGTCGTTCAGGTCGTACTTGTACTGCGAGACGAAGACCGGATTTGTCGGGCTCCCGCCCTTCATCCCGTTCCCAACGTCCAGGATGATCAGGCCCTCGTTCCAGTTGCTGAGGTAGGCCATGCCGTCCTGCACGTCGACGTCGTGGAGGGAGCCACCCGCCATGGTGCCTGGGGCTCGCCACCGCGCGACCTCGCGGGGGTTGTACGGGTCGGTGATGTCGACCACGTGGAGGGCGTTGGTCCCGTTGTTCGTGAGA
>DATHVO010000049.1:0-18855 GCA_035461265.1 Longimicrobiales bacterium | reverse complement strand
ATCGTCGTGCTGTACGACTGGACGCCGGAAGGCGAGCTTGCCTACGAATGGCTCGTGCGCGAGCTGGGCGAGGCACGGGTCTGGCGCGCCGCGTCTCTGGCGACCAACGTTCAGGGTCTGCCGCCCTCTGAAGCGCAGCAGCTTGCGGCATGGCGGACCGCGCGCACGGGTCCTGCACTCATCGCGCACCCGGCGAACCGGACCGCACTCCTGCTCGGCGGCCGGATCCCGGCGGCGGACCTGTACCCGCTCGGCGACGTGCGAGCTTCCCACGTGGAGGCGGTTGCGGGGCGGTGGTCCGGCCCGCCGGAAGTGGAAGCTCTGGCCGCCGACATAGGCGGTGCGGCTGCGCTCGACGCGCTGCTGGACGCCGTCATGGAGGGTCGGTCCGGTGAGCGGCTGGCGGCCGGCGCTGCGGTGCGGGAACTCTATGAGCGCGGCCGGCAGAGCCGCCTGCGGCCCCGCGTGGTGCCCAAGGTGGGCCCGGGGACCCTGGGGATCGACCTGTTCGACTGACTCGAAAGATGGACGGATGCACGGATGACCATTGTCGCGCTGCTGGCCCAGACCGATCCGCGGGTTCTCGACGCCATCGAGCGGATCGCCACCGCGCAGGTGGTCATGGCCGTGGTCATGTCGCTAGTTGGCCTCATCATCGTCGCCACGGCGGTCATCGCCCTGCTGCAACTGCGTGCGGTCGGCCGCACCGTGAAGGAGCTGAAGCCGCGGCTGGCGCCGCTCATCGACCGGGCGACGCACGTGGCGAATGACGCTGCGGGGGCGACGGACAACGTGCGCCGGAAGGTGGACGACGTGCTGCACACGGTGGAGGAACTCCGCCGGTCCCTGGAGCGGGCGCACGCCGTGGCCGAGGAGCGGGCGTCCCGCTTCAATGCCGTGCTGGACGTCGTCCAGACGGAGGCCGAGGATCTCCTCCTGGACGCCGCCGCCACGGCCCGCGGCGTGCAAGAGACGGCCAGGGTACTGCGGGAGCCGCAGGGCGGGCGCCGCATCCGGCAGACGACCGGAGGCGCGGCGACACCGCCCGGGGATGAAGAGGAGGACGAGCATGAGTGATCGTGACCCTATCGATATCTGGGCGGCCGTCGCCATTGGCGCGGTCGTCGGAATCGGCACCGCCCTGATCATCAGGGCCCGGCAGGAGGACGACACCCACGAGCTGCTGAAGCGGCTGCGGCCGGTACGGCGGGGCGCGGAGCGGGCGGTGAAGGCCGTCCGCAAGGAGGTCGGCCGCCGGGCCGACCAGGCCGGCGACGCCGGTGAGGAGCTGCTTTCGGCGGGACGCGACGTTATCGACGAGATGCGCAAGGGCGCCAGGGACATCGTGCGCTCCACGCGGGAGGAGCTGGAGAGGGCAGCCCGGGACAGCGTGAGGGATGCGCAGAAGGCCGCACGGAGGGCGGCGCGACGCGTAGCACGCTGACCGTGCGACCGGGCAGACGCCGGGGCCACCCGGCCCTGGCGGCCGCCTGCACGGGCGCGGCGCTGCTCCTGCTGATGCCGGAGCCCGCCTGGGCGTTCGGCCCTGCGACGCACGTGTTTCTGGGCCGGACGCTGCTGGACATGCTTTTCCTGCTCCCGCCAGCCCTGGCCGAGCTGCTCCGGGCCTACCCGCAGAGCTTCCTCTATGGGTCAATGGCAGCGGACATCTCGTTCGCCAAGAAGTACGTCCCGGCGGGCCGGCACTGCCACTTCTGGCACATAGGCGAGGAGATCCTCCACGAGGCCGGCAACGACCGGCTCCGGGCCGTCGCCTACGGCTACCTCAGCCACCTCGCCGCGGACACCATCGCCCACAACTACTTCGTCCCCCGGCAGCTGCTCCTGACGAGCTCCACCCGCGCCCTGGGACACGGGTACTGGGAGCACCGCCTCGACGCACAGCTCGGCGAGCCGTTCGGCACCATCGCCCGCCAGGTGGTGATGGACTACGACCATTCCGAGGCGGACCACCTCTTCGACAGCGTCCTCAGCGGTACGATCTTCTCGTTCGAGACGAACCGCCGAATCTTCCGGGGCATGATCCGGATGCAGGACAACGACCGCTGGAAGGCCGTATTCGACCGCGTCCTGCAGAACTCCCGGTGGGTGCTGACGCCGCGCACCATCGACGCCTACACGTCCCGCGCCTTCGATTTCGTGGTGGACTACCTGCTCCGGGGACGGGACTCCCTGCCCGCACAACTCGACCCCACCGGCGACTTCAACCTGCAACTCGCAAAGAAGGTGCGCCGGCTCGCGCTGAAGGAGGGGATCCTCGAGCGGGACGAGATCCTGAAGGAGGTGGCGGACGATTTCTTTCCCCTCCCCGAAAGAGCCCTGGGCTACTGGGACCGGCGTCCGGCTTCCGCCTGATACGGAACGTACCGGGCTGCCCCGGTCAATCCGCGTCCAGCCGCCGCCGCAGGAGGTCCGATGCACGGCGCGGGTCGGCTTTCCCGCCGGACCGCTGCATGATCTGCCCCATGAGGAAGCCGAGGAGCTTCGTTTCCCCACCGCGGTATCGCGCCGCCTCATCCGGATGACCGGCGACGGCCTCGTCCACCCATGCCTCCAGCTGCGCCTCGTCCCGGACCTGTGTAAGCCCGTGCAGCTCCACCAGCTCCGCCGCCGATGCGTCGCCTTCCGCCATCAGCTGGAACACGCGACGGGCCACGCTGGCGGAGATGGTCCCCGCACGCACCAGGGCGATCAGACCAGCCAGCCGGGCAGGACTCACCGGCATCTCGCTGACGTGCAGGCCGCGCTGATTGAGCCAACCCAGCACGTCCGTCATGACCCAGTTGCTCGCGGACTTGCCGTCGCCGGCGGAAGTGGCCACCGCCTCGAAGTAGTCGGCGACCGCGGGATCCGCCGCGAGGACGCCGACGTCGTACGCGGGCAGACTGTACTCCGAACCCAAACGCATTTCCTTCGCGCCTGGCAGCTCCGGGAGGTCCCGCGCGATCTGCTCGATCTCCGCGGCCGTCACGACCAGCGGAGGCAGGTCCGGCTCGGGGAAGTACCGGTAGTCCCGGCTCTCCTCCTTCGACCGCATGCTCCTGACCTCGCCGCGGGACTCATCCCACAGCAGCGTCTCGTGGATCACGGCGCCGCCGCCTGCGACGACTCCCAGCTGCCGCCGGACCTCGTAGTCCAGGGCCGCCTCGAGGTTGGCGAAGGAGTTCATGTTCTTGAGCTCCGTCTTCGTGCCGAGGACAGCGCTGGCAGGCCGCCGGACGGACACGTTCGCGTCCACGCGCAGTGACCCCTTCTCCATGTCGCAGTCGCTCACGTCGAGATAGCGGAGCGTCTGCTTCAGCCGGTCCAGGAAGGCGCGCGCCGCTGCGGGACTGTGCAGGTCCGGCTCGGTGACGATCTCGACCAACGGGACGCCGGCGCGGTTGAGGTCCACGGCCGTCATGCCGGCGAACCGGTCGTGGAGCGACTTGCCGGCGTCCTCCTCGATGTGCACGCGGCGGATGCGCACTGTGGCGATGGCATCGCCGCTCCGGTCCGGGCGGTAGTCGACGCGCCCGCCGGTGGCGAGCGGCTGCTCGAACTGGGTGATCTGGTAGCCCTTGGGAAGGTCGGGATAGAAGTAGTTCTTTCGTGCGAACAGGCTCGTTTCGTGGACCGTACAGCCGAGTCCCAGCGCCGTCCGCACGGCGAGGGCGACTGCGCCTGCGGACGTGATGGGCAGCGCGCCGGGCAGGCCCATGCACACCGGGCAGACGTGCGTGTTTGGCGGCGCCCCGAATGCCGCTTCATCGCCGCAGAACAGCTTGGTCCGGGTATGCAGCTGCACGTGGATCTCGAGCCCGATGTCCGTCTGCCAGTCGCTCATGACGACAACTCCGTCTCGAGCGCCGCGGCCGTGGCGATCATGGTGGCTTCCGCCCATCGCGGGGACATGAGCTGGCCGCCCACGGGCATGCCATCCGCGCTTCCGATGGGCAGCGACAGCGCCGGCAACGCGGCCAGGTTCGCCGTCACGGTGAACACGTCCGACAGGTACATCTCGTACGGGTCCGCCGTCTTCTCGCCGAGCCTGAAGGCCGCCGTCGGTGTGGTGGGCGTGAACAGCACGTCCACGCCGGCTCCGAAGACGGCCTCAAAATCACGTGCGATGAGCGTTCGCACTCGCTGCGCCGTGCCGTAGTACTCGTCGTGGTAGCCGGCCGAGAGTGCGAAGGTCCCCAGCATGATCCGCCGCTTCACCTCGCCGCCGAACCCGCCGGAGCGTGAGAGACGGTAGACATCCAGCGTGGAGGAGGCCTGCCGTGCACGCGCGCCATACCGGACGCCATCGAAGCGTGCGAGGTTGCTCGAGGCCTCGGCCGTGGCGATGACGTAGTAGGCCGGCACGGCGTGGCGAGTGTGGGGCAGCGACACGCGTCGCAGCGTGGCGCCGAGGGCACGCAACCGGTCGAGGGCGTGGTCGCAGGCCCTGCGGACACCGGCGTCCAGGCCCGGCGGGAAATACTCGTCGGGGACGCCGACGACAATGGACGCGAGGGGACCGGCGCCGGCCGTCCGGGTGCGGTCCGGCAAGCCGGTCGATGGGAACCCGTCCGCCGCAGCCGCGAAGTCGGGCGAGTCCACGTCCGCGCAGGTGGCGTCCAGCGGATCGGGCCCGGAGATGACGCGGAGGAGGAGCGCGGCATCCCGGACGGTGCGTCCGAATACGCCCACCTGGTCGAGGGACGACGCGTACGCGACGAGTCCGTACCGGCTGACCCGGCCGTATGACGGCTTGATTCCCACGATCCCGCAGAATGCCGCCGGCTGCCGGACCGAACCGCCGGTCTCGGAGCCGAGAGCCACAGGCACGAGCCCCGCCGCCACTGCGGCGGCGGACCCGCCCGAGGAGCCGCCCGGGACGCGGGTTGGGTCGTGGGGATTGCGGGTCGGCCCCAACGCCGAGTTCTCCGTGGACGAGCCCATGCCGAACTCGTCCATGTTCGTCTTCCCGACGAGAACGGCGCCGGCGGCGCGGAGGCGGCGAGCCACCGTCGCGTCGTACGGCGACCAGTAGTCCGCGAGGATGCGCGAACCGCAGGTGGTGGGCAGCCCGGTGACGCAGATGTTGTCCTTCACGGCCACGGGCACGCCGGCGAGGGGTAGGGCGGAGCCGCCGGCGACGGCCGTGTCCACATCCGTCGCCTGCGCGAGAGCGCCCTCGTAGTCGAAGCTGATGAAGGCGTTCAGGCGTTCGGGGCCGGACTCGCCGTTGACTACAGCGGTCATCGCCGAACGCGTCACATCCGCGGCGCGCACCCGGCCGGCAGCGACGTCTGCGGCGAGTCCCGCGATGGGACGCATGTGGATGGCGGGCGTCACCCGGAGTCCTCCGCGCCGCCGCCCTGCGCCTCCAGGCGCGGAACGACGAAGAAGCCATCCCGCCAGGCCGCCGCGACGTCTGCCGGTTCGCGCAGGAGCGGGTCGGCACCGGTCACGTCGTCCCGGAGCCGCGCGACTCCATGGGCGGCCAGCAGGAACGGGGGGACGCCGTCGACGTCGATCTCACGGAGGGCATCCATGTGGGCGAGAATTCCGTTGAGCTGGCCGGCCATGCGGTCGGCCTCCGCCGCATCCATCGACAGGCGGGCGAGGCGAGCCACGGCAAGCACATCCTCACGGCGTACGGGCATCACAGCTCCTTCTGCAGATTCGCGTAGCGCAGCACGACCTTCTTGCGTCCGATGCTGTCGAACTCGATCACCGCCTTCAGGTCCTGGCCGAACCCGGTGAGCTCCCGGATCACACCGCGTCCGAACTGGGGATGCCGCACCCGCTCGCCCTTCACGAAGCGCGGCGCCTCCTGCGCCTCGCTGTAGTCGATCCACACGCCGTCATCGCTGTCATCGAAGCGGGGCCGGCGGTCGTGGTAGCCGGCCGAACCCACGCCCTGCATCCCGTCCCGCCGGGTCCACCGCGTCTCGCCCGCCTGGCGCGCACGCTGCAGACCCGGCGTCACATGCTCGTCCACCAGTTCCGGCGACAGCGGGTCCAGAAAGCTTGATGGGCGCCCCGGCATTACCTCGCCGGCGCGACGGCGGGTGCGTGCGTGCAGGATGAACAGCTTCCGCTCGGCCCGGGTAATGGCCACGTAAAACAGTCGCCGCTCCTCCTCGAGGAGGTGTGGCTCATCATAGGCGCGGGCGAGGGGGAAGAGGCCGTCCTCCATGCCCGCGATGAACACGACCGGGAACTCGAGGCCCTTGGCGTTGTGCGCCGTCATGAGTGTCACGGCCTGGGCCTCCGGGTCGTGGCGGTCCACGTCCGTGAGGAGTGTCACCTTCTGCAGGAAGAGGTCCAGGGCGGTGGCGTCGGCGCTGCGGTCCTCGTCTTCCACGTCGTCGTCCGTGCGGGTGTCGAAGTCGGAGGCACCCGCCACCAGTTCGTTGACGTTCTCGATGCGGTCCACGCCCTCCGGTCCCTCATCCCGGAGGGCATCGATCATTCCGATCTCCGCGACCAGCTTCTCCACCAGTTCGCCGACGCCGATGTGTGCGGCGAGCGCAGTGTAGCGCTGGACCATGCCGGCGAACGCGATGAAGGCGGACGCGGCGCCGCCGCGCAGGTCGGCGCATTCACCGGCACGCGCCGCCGCCTCGAGTGGCGTAAGCGCCGCACCCGCGGCCCACTCCAGGAGACGGGCGCGCGAGGTATCGCCGATGCCGCGGCGCGGGTAGTTCACGATGCGGTCGAATGCGCCGGCATCGCGTGGATTGGAGATGAGGCGGAGATACGCCATCACGTCCATGATCTCCCGCCGCTCGTAGAAGCGCGTACCGCCGATGATCTGGTACGGCAGATCACGCCGGCGGAAGGATTCCTCCAGCGCCCGCGACTGCGCATTCGTCCGATACAGCACCACGAAGTTACGCAGCCGCGCATCGGCATTGCTCCGCAGGCGAGCCTCGATCTCGCCGCCGATCCAGTCCGCCTCGTCACGCTCGTCCAGCGCGGATACGATGCTGATCCGCTCTCCGGGACCGGCGTCCGTGCGCAGCGTCTTCCCCTTGCGTTCCGTATTCTTCGCGATCACCGCGTTGGCGGCATCGAGGATGCGGCCCGTCGACCGGTAGTTCTGCTCCAGCCGGACGGTCCGTGCCTCGGGGAAGTCCTTCTCGAAATCGAGGATGTTACGGATGTCGGCGCCGCGCCAGCCGTAGATGGACTGGTCGTCGTCGCCCACGACCATGAGGTTGCCGCCGTCGGGTCCGCCGGCCAGGAGCAGCAGGAAGACGTACTGCGCGTGGTTCGTGTCCTGGTACTCGTCCACGAGGAGGAAGCGGAAGCGGCTCCGGTACGCAAGCAGGATGTCCTCGTGGTGGCGGAGCAGCTCGACAGGCTTGACGAGGAGGTCGTCAAAGTCGAACGCGTTCTGGTCGTGGAGCGCTTCCTGGTAGGATCTGTAGACATCCGCGACGATCCGACTGAAGGGGTCGCCGGGCAAAGCCACGTATGCGTCGGGGGACACGAGCTGGTTCTTCGCCGACGAGACGGCCCCGTGAACCGCCTGCGGGTTCCAGCGCTTGGGTGAGAGGTTCAGCCGTTCGAGGGCACGCTTCGTTTCGCGGAGTGCGCCGTCCGCATCGTAGATCGTGAAATTGGGCGACCAGCCGATGCGGCCCGCGTGCCGGCGAAGCAGGCGCGCGCCAATGGAGTGGAACGTGCCCACCCACATACCCGCCGGCTCCCGGCCGAGGAGGCGGCGGATGCGGATGCGCATCTCGCCCGCTGCCTTGTTGGTGAAGGTCACCGCCATAATGGCGGCTGGATCAACGCCATACTCGTTGATGAGGTGTGCGATCCGCGTCGTGAGCACGCGCGTCTTGCCCGACCCGGCGCCGGCCAGGGCGAGGATGGGCCCTTCGAAGTGTTCGACGGCGGCCCGCTGCTCCGGGTTCAGCCCCTCCAGGTACGTATCACCCGCCATCACGCCCTCGCCACGGGCAGCATCACGTCGAAGACCGTACCGCCGCCCGGACGGTTCTCCACGGTGATGCGGCCCTGGTGCAGCTCCTGGACAATCCGGCGGCTGAGGGAAAGACCAACGCCCCAGCCGCCGCTCTTCGTGCTCACGCCGGGCTCGAAGATGCTGTCACGCACCGTGGGCGCAATGCCCGGCCCGTTGTCCGCTATGATGATGTGGACGACCTCCCGCGCGCCGCGGAGCTGGCGGGGCGCCCGGCCGAGGCGCGCCATGACGGAGATCCGGCCGCCACGGCCACCCAGTGCGTCGATGGCGTTCTTCAGGATGTTCTCCAGCGCCCAGACTAGGAGAACCCGGTCTGCCCGGATGGCGGGCAGGTTGGGATGGACGCGGGAGCGGAGCCGGATGCCCCGGGCCAGGTGTGGCAGGCGCGGCTGGAAGTAGGAGACGAGCTCGTCGATGATGGCACGAGCGGACACGAGCTCGAGAGCCTGCGGCTTGCCGATCAGCTCGAACCGCCGCGACACTCGCTCGAGGCGCTCCACGTCCGCCTGCATGACCTGGCCGATGCGCTCCGGCGACACCATTGTGTCCCGCTCCTCCGCGTTCAGCTGGATGACCTCCACCCACCCGGACAGGGAGGAAAGCGGTGTCGCCATCTGGTGTGCCAGCTCGCGGGCCATCGCCGACCAGAGCTGCTCGCGATGCGCGCGCATCTGCGCGCGGAGGATGACGGACGTCACGAGGATGAGGAGCACGGCGGCGCCCACCTGGAGGTACGGTACCCAGCGCAGCCGCGACAGCACCGGCGGATCGCCGAACACGATCTCGCCGACGCCCGGCACGACCGTCCGGTTGCGCGGACGCCCCGCCGCCAGGTGGTCCGCAAAGGCACGCAGATCCTGCCGCCCCTCCGCCGTACCGAGGTCGGCGTCGAAGGGAAGGTTCTCGGCGGCGTACGGCTCGCCCATCGCGTTGAACGCCACAATGGGCACGTCGAGGTCGCCGAGCTGCTCCTGAAGGTCCATGAGGGCGAGGGCGGCGGCGCCCTCCTCGCCGACCCGGAGCATGCCCTGCTGCACGATGGAGTAGATCTGGGCGTGGATGGCCGCCTCGGAGCGGATCTGCTGCACCAGCCACTGCGTGTACAGGAGGTACGACCCGATGATGAGGATGGAGACACCCGCCAGGACGGCGGGCCAGAAGCGCCGCATCATGGCGACTCAGGCCGGGATATGCCGGGCGCCCAGGTAATCTGCCAGGGCTTCCGGGAGCATGATGCCGCCGTCCGCCTGCTGATACGTCTCGAGCACCGCGATGAGCGTGCGCGGCAGGCCCAACCCCGAGCCGTTGAGCGTATGGGCGAACTCGGGCTTCGCCCCCGGAGACGGACGGAACCGCACATTGGCACGACGCGCCTGGTAGTCGTTGTACAGGGAGCAGCTCGACACCTCGAGCCACCGTTCCACGCCCGGCGCCCACACTTCCAGATCGTACGTCTGGGCATTCGCGAATCCCAGGTCCCCTCCCGCGAGAAGCAGAACCCGGTAGCGCAGGCCCAACCGCTGGAGAACCGCTTCCGCATGAGCCGTCAGCTCATCCAGTGCGGCGCGGCTCGCTTCCGGCCGCTCGAACCGCATCAGCTCGACCTTGTCGAACTGATGCACCCGGAGGATGCCGCGGGTGTCCTTGCCGTGGGAGCCCGCCTCCCGCCGGAAACACGGTGTGTACGCCACGTACCGGCGAGGCAGCACGTCCGGATCCAGCAGCTCCCCGGAATGGATGTTCGTCACCGGGACTTCCGCCGTGGGGATGAGGTAGAGCCGGTCCTCACCCACGTAGTACATGTCGTCGGCGTACTTCGGCAGGTGGCCCGTGCCGGTTGCGGCGGCTTCGTTCACGAGGAGCGGCGGCGCGACTTCGGTGTAGCCGTGCTCCTCGACGTGCATGTCGAGCATGAGGTTCACCAGAGCCCGCTCCAGGCGGGCGCCCCAGCCGACGTAGAGGGGGAAACCGCTGCCGGCGATCTTCGTGCCCCTGGGCAGGTCCAGGATACCGAGCCGCTCGCCGATATCCCAGTGCGCCTGCGGGGCGAAGGCGTGCCCCGGTTCATCGCCCCACTCCCGGACTACCCGGTTCGCCTCCTCGCCACCCGCGGGCACGTCAGGCTCCGGCAGGTTGGGGATGTTGAGCAGCAGGTCGCGGACGCGGAGCTCGATGTCCGTGCGGTCCGCCTCCAGGGCCGACATGCGCTCGCCCAGCTGCCTCATCTCGAGGATGAGCGGCTGAGCCTCGTCGTCGCGGCCGGCCTGCTTCAGCCGCCCCACCTGCGGCGACACCTCGTTGCGGCGGGCGCGCAGGCCGTCCACCTCGCTGATGACGGCGCGGCGCCTCTCGTCCAGGGCGACGACGTCGTCCACCGCCGCCACGTACTCGGCCCGCCCCCGAACACCGAGGCGTTCGCGGATGCCGTGGGGGTCGTCCCTGATGAGCTTCAGGTCGAGCATGTCAGGAGGATGGCGGGACGAGTGCCCGATCGTCGCAGTACGGGTTGCGGATGATGGCCAGGCGGGCGATGCCCCGGGCCTGATCGAGTTCCACAGCCTGCATCTTGGCGTACCGGTGGCCCGTGGTCAGGCCGCACGACCCGCGGCGGGAGCGGAGCACATACACGACGTCCGTCCGAAGCTGCACAGCGCTTGCCGTGTACGCGGTAGTGTCCCGCGGCGCCTCGCGCACGTCCTCGAGGTCGATGCCCTCGAGCGTGGCGATCCTTGCACGGGACTGAATGGGGGCGAACGTCCCGGCCGGCACGAGGACGAGAGCGCCAGCCTGGTCGGCCAGGACGAAGTCCCAATTTCCCGTGGCGCCGGGCGCCTCGATGGACACCCCGAAAACGGGCTCGGGGGTAAGGTCCACGGCGCTCACGAGGCCGGTGTACTCGGCGCGCGACGCGGAATAGAGCGTCAGCGTCGTAGGCTCCGGATTCCATGTCCGGGGCCCGTACGGGTCGCTGCACGCCGCGAGGGCCGCCACGGAGGCGAACACGAGTGTCAAACGGGAAAGCCTGTGCACTGCCCTGCCTGTGCCTGGGAAAGACGTCATGTCGAATCGCTCACGTTACCCGCCGCGCCGCGGCGGTGTCAAGGTGAAACGCCCGTCCCGCATTGACTTGACGGGCGTGCGCTCGCTAGTGTTCGCGTCGCGGCCGCCACGGAGCCGCGGGCGACCGGTGCACGGAAACGGCAGCCGTGCCGGGCCGGAACCGCCCCTTCACCCCGCACCCCCAGCCGCCCGACGAGCGAATGGCCGCGAGCAGCGTGCGCCGCAGGATACTCGTGATCGACGACGAGCCGTACATCGGGCGCATCATCCAGCTCAAGCTCGAGAACACGCAGTATGCCGTGGACGTGTTCCAGGATGGTGCGGCGGCCCTGGAGCGTCTTCGTACCGACGAACCGGTGGATTTGATCCTGCTCGACATCATGATGCCGAGCATGAACGGGTTCGAGGTCCTGAGCCGGCTCCGGCAGATCCCGCACCGCGAGGACACGCCCGTCATCATGCTCACGGGCAAGGGCCAGTCCACGGACCGGGAGCAGGCCGCGTCTCTCGGCGCGAATGACTTCCTGACCAAGCCGTTCAGCCCGAAGAAACTACTTGAGCGAATCGACGAAATCTTCATCGCCTGAATCGGCGCGCCTGTGGGCGGTCGTGCTGGCGGGTGGTGTCGGCGCCCGCTTCTGGCCGGTCTCCACGCCCCGCCGGCCGAAGCAGCTATTACCCCTGGCCTCATCTTCGCCCCTGATCGTGGACACGCTCGAGCGGGTCCTGCCCCTCGTGCCACCGGAGCGTCTCCGCATTGTTACCGGGCCAACGCTGGCCGAAGCCATGCTTTCGGCTGCGCCGGCGCTGTTGGAGGGACAGTTCCTCCTGGAGCCCGCCGCCCGGGGCACGGCGCCGGCACTGGCATGGGCTGCCCATGCTATCCGACGCGCGGACCCGGCGGCGGTCATGGTATCGCTGCACGCGGACCACGTCATCGAGCCGGCCGCCGCATTCCGGTCGCTCCTCGTGCAGGCGGCCGACCTGAGCGTCCGCCACGGCCGACTGTTCACCCTGGGCGCGGTGCCGACGCGGCCGGAGACGGGGTACGGCTACATCGCGCCGGGAGCGCGTCTGGATGCCGACGGCGCGTCTCATGCCGTACGCCGGTTCGTGGAGAAGCCCGACCGCGCGGAGGCGGAACGGCTCATCGCGGCCGGCTGCCTCTGGAATACGGGCATGTTCGTCTGGCCGGTGCAGCTACTGCTGGACGAGCTGGCCCGCTGGACGCCGGAGATCGCAGGGCTGCTGCCCCTGCTGGACGAGGGCGACGTGAATACGTTCTTCCGGGAGGCGCCCGTCCTGTCCATCGACGAGGGCCTGCTGGAGCGGAGCGAAGCCGTAGGCGTCCTGCAGACGGATTTCCGCTGGGACGACGTCGGCGCCTGGGACGCGGTGGGTCGCACGCGGGAGCGGGATGCAGCGGGGAATGTCGGCGTGGGTGATGCGCATTTCGTGGACACCCACGACTGCATTGCCTGGGCGGACGACGGCAGCATCGTAGTCTTCGGTGCCGACGACCTCGTCGTCGTCCGGAGCGGGAGCATCACGTTCGTGGCGCCCCGGGACCGGACGCCGGAACTGAAGGCCATGCTCGCACGGCTTCCCGGTCGGCTGGCGTCCGGCGGAGCCGACGCGACGGGGATGGATGAGGAATGAGGGGAGCACGGCTGTACCTTTACGATGACGCGACGGCCCGGAGCTGGGAGCCATTCGCCCTGACGCGGCCGGCCGGCGAACTTCTCATGGGCGCACACACGTTCCGTGAGCGCACCGAGCGCATCCTGGGGCTGACGTGCGCAGGCCACATCACCTCGCCACACCTCGCCACATTCGAGGAGCCGGGCGCACCACCGGTGGTGGAGCCCGACCGGATTCCCGACGATACGGCCCGCCTGTTCCTCAGCTCGCGCTTCGTGCCGGCAGCCGATACCGCATTCACGCCGCCGGCGGGCGCCGCCGTCCTGACGACGGCCGACGGCGTCGCGGGATGGTATGCTCCGCCCGGCTCCCCCGGGCCCGACCCGGAGTGGCTCGAGACACCGACCACCGACCGGGCCGCCGACCTCCACCTGTCCGGCCGGATGGTGGCGCAGGTCTGGGATCTGGTGGCCGGGAACCCCGCCCAGGTCGAGGCGGACTTCGAGGTGGCGGAGTCGCGGAGCTCCGGCAGCGTCGATCCGGGCGGTTTCGCCGCCGTCGGAGGCAGACTCGGTCGGCTGCGTGTCGGGCGCGGCGTGTCCATCGAGCCGAACGTCGTGCTCGACTTCACGCACGGTCCGATCTGGCTGGATGACGGCGTCACAGTCAAGGCATTCACGCTCCTCGCGGGTCCCGCCTACATCGGCCGGGGCACCACGCTTCTCGGCGGACCCTATGGCGGCTGCTCCGTAGGGCCGGTGTGCAAGGTCCACGGCGAGCTGGAGGAATCCGTGATCCTCGGGTACTCGAACAAGGCACACGACGGCTTCATCGGCCACGCCTACCTCGGCCGGTGGGTGAACCTGGGCGCGATGACGACCAACAGCGACCTGAAGAACAACTACGGCGAGATCCGGATCTGGACGCCGGACGGTGATGCGGGCACGGGCCTCACCAAGCTGGGCTGCCTGCTCGGCGACCACGTGAAGACCGGTATCGGTGCGCTTCTGAACACCGGCACGGTCATCGGCGCGGGATCGAACGTGTACGGCACGGACATGCCTCCGACGTTCGTGCCGCCGTTCAGCTGGGGCACCGGATCGGAGCTGGTGGCGTACGACCTGACGAAGTTCCTGGAGGTCGCGGAGACGGCCATGGCCCGCCGCGACGTCGTCCTCACGGAAGGCATGCGGGGCACGCTGGCCGCGGCGTGGCACCGGGGCCGCTCACAGGCATGACGGTGGAGCGAGTGTCGTGCGGGTAACGGTGCTGGGGAGCGGCAGCGGCGGCAATTCGACGCTCGTGGAAGCCGCTGGATCGCGGGTCCTCGTGGACGCGGGCTTCAGCGGCCGTGACCTGGAGCGGCGCCTCCGTGAAGTGGCCGTCGATCCGGCGGAACTCGATGCCATCGTCATCACGCATGATCATGGCGACCATACCCGCGGCATGGGCGTACTCGCCCGGCGCTTCGGCCTGCGTATCTACCTCACCGAGCGGACGCGGGCGGCCTGCGCGGCGCTCCTGACGGGCAGCGAGGACATCGAGCCGTACCGGTCGAGCGAGCCGTTTCGGGTGGGCGCGCTCGAAGTCAGGCCGTTCCTGACGGTACACGATGCCGCCGACCCCGTCGCCGTCACGGTGCGGGATACCGAAACGGGTGCCCGGCTCGGCGTGGCCACGGATCTGGGCCGGCCCACGGCGGCCGTACGGGCGGAGCTCGCCGGGTGCCACATGCTCGTACTCGAGGCGAACCACGACGATGCGCTGCTGTGGAGCGGCCCGTACCCCTGGTCCGTGAAGCAGCGGATCGCATCAAGCCACGGCCACCTGTCCAACCGGGCCGCGGCGGAGCTGGCGCAGGAGCTGTTCCACCCCGGACTGCGGACGGTCGTCCTCGCGCATCTCAGCGAGCACTGTAACGACGGGGCGATGGCCGTGGACGCCGTGGGAAGTGCGTTGGGCCGCTGCCGGTTCACCGGGCGCCTCGTGGTCGCGCCGCAGGACCGCCCCCTCGACCCCTTCGATGTCCGACCCTCCGAGCCCGACCAGCTGGCCCTGACGCTCTGAGCCCACGGGCAGAGTCGCCCACCGCCGCACCACCGGCGCCGCAACGCCACCTGCGCCCCGGCGCCGACCCGGCACGGAGACGCCACCGTCCGGTCCGCCCCTAGAACCCGATGGCCCTCAGGACGTCGTTCCCGATGGCCCAGGCCATGAGCAGGATGATGAAAACGAATCCCACCTGCGTGAGTCGCATCCGCTGCTCGAAGGAGAGGGCTCTGCCGCGTACCGCCTCGATACCCAGGAAGACGAGGTGGCCGCCGTCGAGGACGGGGATGGGGAGGAGGTTGAGAATGGCCAGGTTGACGGACAGGATGGCCATGAACCCGAGGAACGCCTCCATGCCCGCCCGGGCGAAGCGGCCGCTCATCTGCCCGATCATGATGGGTCCACCGACGTTCCGTGCGGAGTGCCGCCCGGTGAACAGACCGCCGAGAAAATCCACGGTCATGGCCGTGATCTCCCAGGTCTGGCCGACACCCCGGGCGAGTGCCCCGACGGGTCCGGTCCGTGTGCGCGGGTAGAGCGCTTCCATGGACTGATAGGGCACGGGCACCTCGATCCGGCCGATGCGAATGCCGGTGTCGAGGACGCGCTCCGCCGGCGTCACGTTGAGCTGGATGTGATTGCCGCGCCGCTCGACCACGAGCGGCACCGGCTGGCCGGGACTCCGCTCGATGACCGCGACGAACTCCTGCCACGTCGCCACATCCCGCCCACCCGCCTGGATTATGCGATCGCCCGGCTCCAGTCCCGCGCGGTCCGCCGGGCCGCCGGCAATCACGCCCGTGAGGACGGGCGGGACATCGACGACCGGCTCCAGGGCGGCGATGAGGCCGGCCCGCTGCTCGTCCGCGGGCGGGAGGGTGAACTCGATTGCGGGCGCATTGGCGAAGGCGATGCTGGCCTCGCCCGCCCGGGCGCGCATGAGGACGCGCTCGAGCTCGCGGCGCGTGGCCACCGGCTCGGCGTTCACCTGGGCGACGATGTGGCCTGGCTCAATGGCCGTCAGTGACTCCGCGCCCTCGGGCAGCAGCTCCTCCAGGACACCGCCCAGGGCGGGGCCCGGGTCGGACGGCACGCCCCACACGCCGGCGATCACCGTGAAGGCGACCACGGCGAAGAGCATGTTCATGATGACGCCGGCGGAGATGACGAGGGCGCGTGCCGGCAGCGACTTCGACTCGAAGTCGCGGGGCCGGCGCCTGCGGGCGCCGGCGACGTCGATCTCCTCGATGGTCGCGTCGTCTCCCGTGATGTCGTCCACGGTGAGGGGCCCGCCCTCGATCTGCTCCATCTCCTCCATGCCGGCCATCTTCACATACCCGCCGAGCGGCAGGGCGGAGATGACGTATTCCGTCTCGCCGCGGCGGAACCCGATCACCTTCGGCCCGAAGCCGATGGAGAACCGTGGCACCTCTATGTCCATCCACTTCGCCGTCATGAAATGGCCCAGCTCGTGGACGAAGATGAGGACGCCGAGGACCACTATCGTGGCAAGGATCGTTGTCAGCATGCTTTCCTCAGGGCGGTGGCGGCGACCTCGCGGGCACGCCGGTCCGCATCCAGCACGGTGTCGAGGGAGTCGGCCGCGACGGACTGCTGGGTGTCCAGCGCGCGGGCGATGATATCGGGAATGCCTGTGAAAGGCACGGCGCCGGCCAGGAAACCGGCGACGGCCACCTCGTTTGCGGCATTGAACACGGCGGGCGCCGTGCCGCCGGCGCGGCCCGCGGCCACACCGAGGACGAACGCCGGGAACCGCCGCTCATCCACCGTCTCGAACGTCAATGCGCCCATGGCCACCGGGTCGAAGGGGCGGTTCCCGTTGTCGGCCATGCGACCGGGATGCGTGAGAGCGTACAGGATGGGCAATTCCATGTTCGGGAAGCCGAGCTGCGCAAGCACGGAACCGTCCACGAACTCGACCATGGAATGGATGATGGACTGGGGATGGACCACGGCATCGATGGCGTCGTAGGGCGCGTCGAAGAGGTAGTGCGCCTCCACCACCTCGAGGGCCTTGTTCGCCAGGGTCGCTGAGTCGATGGTGATCTTCGCACCCATGTCCCACGTCGGATGCCGCAGGGCCTGCTCCGGCGTCGCCACGCGCAGGCGGTCGAGCGGCCATTCCCTGAACGGACCGCCCGATGCCGTGAGAATCATGCGGCGGATGGAACGGTCCGCCGCGCCCCGCACGCACTGCAGGATCGCGCTGTGCTCGGAGTCCACCGGGACAAGCTCGCCACCGCCCACGCGGAGAGCTTCCCTCACCAGCGGCCCTCCCGCCACGAGCGACTCCTTGTTCGCCAGCGCCAGGCGCTTGCCGGCGAGGAGGGCGGCCAGCGTGGCTTCGAGTCCCGCCGCGCCCACGACGGCGTTGATGACGACATCGGCGTCGGGGTGCGTGGCCGCTTCCAGCAGCGCAGCTCGCCCGGTCCTGACATTCCGGCCAAGGCCTCCGCTGGCGAGGGCGGCGTCCTCGTCCACGAGTACGGCACACGCCGGCGCATGACGCGCCACCTGCCGGGCGAGTTCGGCGCCGTTCCGGTTGGCTGCCAGCGCAACGATGCGGAAGTCCTCCGGATGCCGCTCGATGACGTTGAGCGCACTCCGTCCGATGGAGCCGGTGGAGCCGAGTAGCGCTACCCCGGTCATGAGCCACCGGCGAGTCCGGGGAGCAGAGACAGCAGCCAGTACGTCACGGGTATCGTGTAGAAGAGGGAGTCGAACCGGTCGAGCACACCGCCGTGGCCGGGCAGCAGCGCGCCGGAGTCCTTCACGCCGGCTTCCCTCTTCAGCAGCGACTCCGCCAGGTCGCCCAGCTGGGCCACGGGCGAGATGACCAGGCCGATCGCTGCGCCGGCCACCAGGCCGACGGGCAGACCGAGAACGCCCTCGAGGACCGACGTGCTGTACACCGCGCCGGCCAGGACGGTGCCCACCACGCCGGAAATCGCACCCTCCACGGTCTTCGCCGGGCTGACGGACGGGATGAGCTTCCGGCTGCCGAAGGCCCGCCCTCCCGCATACGCCGCCGTGTCGCTCACCCAGGTGAGGATCAGCGGAAAGAGGACCAGGGCGGGACCCGTCCAGCGCGCCGTCGCGGGATCGGCCGACGCAACGGGCCAGTTCCGGAGCAGGACGGCAAAGGCGAGCGTCCCGCCGGTGAGGAGCGGGGCGAAGACGGTGACTGCCGCCGCGCCGAGCGGCGCGCCGGTCACGCCCCGCAGGAAGATGGACAGGACGGCGACACACAGCGCGCCGCCCACGAAGAGTCCCGCTGCCCAGTCCGCAGCGACGGCGGTCGAGCCCAGGCCAGTGAGCAGAAGAGCAGGCGCCGCCGCGAGCACCACGGCGGGCAGTCCGAAGCCGCGCACACCATTGCGGTGGGACAGGCGCAGCAACTCAGCCGTCGCCGCCGCCGCGACGGCGGCCAGCACGGCACCGAGAGCCCAACCGCCCAGATAGATGACCACCAGAGCGAACGGGATGCCGATGGCCGCGACGGCCACGCGCTTCGTGAGCTCGGTGGACATGGGTCAGCCGGCCGTGGTCACACGACCGAAGCGCCGCTCCCGCCTCTGGTAGTCATGAATGGCCTGGAAGAGATGGTCGCGCCGGAAATCCGGCCACAGTACCGGCGTCACGTACAGCTCCGTGTACGCCATCTGCCACAGCAGGAAGTTGCTGATGCGCTGCTCGCCGGACGTGCGAATGAGGAGGTCGGGATCGGGGAATTCGGCAGTGTAGAGCTCGCGGCCGAATGCAGTCTCGTCGATGTCAGCCGGGTCCAGCTCGCCGCGGACGGCCCGCTCCGCGAGATGCCTGGCAGCGCGTACGATCTCGGAGCGGCCCCCGTAACTGATCATGAGGTTCAGGCGGAGACTCCGGCCGCCCCGGGTATGCGCCTGGATGTCCTCCACTGCGCGGCGCGGCGCGGCGGCGAGGCGGTCGAGTTCGCCGAGGACGCGAACCTCGACGCCCTGCCGCTTCAGCTCGTCCCGCTCCTGGCGTGCATACCGCCGGAGCAGGCGCATCAGCGCGTCGACTTCGGCGGCCGGCCGGCTCCAGTTCTCCTGCGAGAACGTGAACAGCGTCAG
>DATHVO010000048.1:0-11675 GCA_035461265.1 Longimicrobiales bacterium | reverse complement strand
CCATCGGTCCCGGCTGGGAAGTGGATGCGGCGGACTGGTGGCGTGCCCAGGAGGTCAACCTGCTCGGAACCTTCATCGCCTGTCGGGCCGTCATCCCCGCCATGATCGAGAAGAGGTGGGGGCGCATTCTCGTGTTCTCGGGTGGGGGCGCCACGGGGCCGCGGCCGCGTTTCTCGGCCTACGCATCGTCCAAGGCGGCCGTGGTCCGGCTCGTGGAGACGCTGGCGGCTGAAGTGGCCGGCTACGGAATCACCGTGAACGCGATTGCGCCCGGTGCCGTCGACACCCGCCTGCAGGATTCCATCATCGAAGCGGGGTCGGCGGCGGGCGATGAGCATGCGCGGGCCGTGGCGCTGCGGCAGACGGGAGCGGGCGGTGTATCGCCCGACCTGGCGGCGGAGCTTGCCCTCTTCCTGGCCTCCGATGATGGCGCGGCGATCACCGGCAAGCTGGTCTCCGCCGAGCACGATCCATGGCGCGAATGGAGGGAACCGGAACTCGCCGAGCTGTCCCGCAGCGACTGGCTCACCCTGCGTCGCCTCGACCCGTACACCCTCCGACGCCTGCGGGACGCTGCAAGCCGGGTTCCGGACGGGCCGGCGGGCGGGGGTGGCGGCGGGCAGGGATGACGGGGTCTCCAGGGGGACCGGGGGCGGCCGGGCGCCCGGCACAGCAGGGCGTGCTCGTCGTCGGCTGCGGACTGATCGGTCGCCGGCGTGCCCGATCGGCGACCGCCCACGCCGGGAGCCGCCTCTGCGCGGTCGTGGACCCGGACCCGGCAGCGTCGGCTGGACTGGCATCGGGCACGTGCGACGTGGTCGCGGACTGGCAGTCAGCACTGCTCAGACCGGACATCGACGTGGTCGTCGTCGCGACGCCCAATGCGTGGCTCGCCGACGTCGCCGTGGCGGCGCTCGAGGCCGGCAAGCACGTCCTCATGGAGAAGCCCATGGGGCGGGGGCTGGAAGAGGCCCTCCGGATCGCCCGGGCGGCCGAGGGAAGCAGCGGCGTGCTCCGCATCGGCTTCAACCACCGCCACCACCCGGGGATCCGGCAGGCAGCGGAGCGCGTCCGAAGCGGCGCCCTCGGGCCGCTCATCACGCTTCGGGCGAGATACGGCCACGGTGGCCGGCCGGGTCTGGAGCGGGAATGGCGGAGCGATCCAGTGCAGGCGGGGGGCGGAGAGCTCCTGGACCAGGGCGTCCACCTGGCCGACCTCTTTCACTGGCTGGCGGGCATGCCGGACGAAGTATTCGCAATGACGCAGACGGCGGTCTGGCCCATCGCGCCGCTCGAGGACAATGCCTACGCACTCATGCGGTTCGGCGGCGGCGCCGTGGGCCAGTGGCACGTCAGCATGTCCCAGTGGAAGAACCTGTTCTCGCTGGAGGTCCACGGCGAGGCCGGGGCGGTGATCGTGGAAGGGCTCGGCGGCAGCTACGGCACGGAACGTCTCGCCGTTGTCGTCCGCGCATTCGAAGGCGGGCGTCCGGCCATCGAGGAACGGAGCTTTGACGGAGAGGATGCATCCTGGGACCTGGAGTGGGAGGCGTTCCTGCGTGACATCGCGACCGGTTCCATGACGGAATCACACGCAGGCGACGGCGTGGCCGCGATGCGGATCATCGAAGCGCTCTACCGCTCGGCCCGCGATGGCGTGGTGGTGAGGCCATGACGGGCGCCAGGGGCGCGGTCTTCCTGGACCGCGACGGCGTGCTCAATGCCATCGTCGAACGGGGCGGGAGGCCGGAATCGCCGAGGGAGCTGGCGGAGTTCGTTCTCGTCGCGGAGGCTCGCGATTCAGTGAGGCGTCTGAGGGCCGCGGGTCTGCCGGTATTCGTCGTCACGAACCAGCCGGACGTCGCCCGGGGCCTGCTGCCGGCGCCGGCGCTGGAGGCCATGATGCGGCGGCTGACGGACCACGTGGGCGTCGATGACACGCGGGTATGCCCCCACGAGGACCGCCACGGTTGCGCGTGCCGCAAACCCGCACCCGGCATGATCCTGGAACTGGCGGAGCACTGGGGTGTCGATACGGGGCAATCCTTCATGGTGGGGGACACGTGGCGGGACATGGATGCCGGCCGGGCGGCCGGCTGCCGCACCGTCCTCCTGCGCACCTGGTACAACGATGATGCGGATGGCGACATGACGGTATCGGACCTGGGCGAGGCGGTGGATCGGATCCTGGCGGCGCATGCCGACGGGGGCGCCGTGTCCGGCCGCGGGCCTGCGGACGGGGCCGGCTGATGCACACGCGCCAGTACCTGGCGGAGGTCGCCATGATCGCCCAGCAGTTGCGCGCCGAGGAGATCGACGCCATGGCCGCGGAGCTCGCCCGGCTGCGGGACGGCGGCGGCCGCGTCTTCTTCCTGGGCGTGGGCGGGAGTGCGGCGAACGCTTCCCACGCCACCAACGACTTCCGGAAGCTGGCGGGCTTCGAGGCCTACTGCGTCACGGACAACGTCTCCGAGTTGACGGCCCGCACGAATGATGACGGGTGGCATACGACGTTCGTCGAGTATCTTCGGGGGAGCCGCCTGTCCAGGCGGGACGGCGTCTTCGTGATGTCCGTCGGCGGCGGGGACGCGGTGCGGGACGTCAGCGCGAACATCGTGCATGCCGTGCGCCTCGCCGGTGAGGTGGGGGCGCGCGTGTTCGGCATCGTCGGCCGGGACGGCGGGTACACCGCGACCGTTGCGGACGCGTGCATTGTCATCCCGTCGCCCAACCCCGACATGGTGACGCCACACACGGAGTCGTTTCAGGCCGTGGTGTGGCACCTGCTGGTGTCGCACCCGCTGCTGCTGCAGGGTGCCATGAAGTGGGAGAACGTCACGCCATGAGCGTTACTGCGCGGGTGGCTGCCGTCCATGCGGGAGATGCTGTCGAGGTCCTCGAGCTCGTCGATCGCATCGGATCCGAAGTCGACTGGAGTGCGCCGCTCCCGGAGCGATCTCGCGGGGCTGCCTGGCGGATCCAGGCCGTGGCGAAGCGGCTGCTGGACATCGTCGTTGCCGGCGTCGCGCTGGTGCTTCTCCTGCCGCTGTTCGTGGTGGTGGCCGGCCTCATCAAGGCCACGTCGAAGGGGCCGGTGCTGTACGAATGGCGTGTGCTCGGCAGGCACGCGAAGCCGTTCGTCGGCTACAAGTTCCGGACAATGGTGGTCAACGCGGACGAGCTGAAGGCGCAGTATGCCCAGAGCAACGAGATGACCGGTCCGGTGTTCAAGCTCAGGGACGACCCGCGTGTGACCCGGGTGGGTCGCTGGTTCCGGAAATACAGCATCGATGAGCTGCCCCAGCTGTGGAGTGTGCTGATAGGCGACATGAGCCTCGTGGGCCCGCGGCCCGTCGGTCCCGACGAGTTCATAGGGTTCGAGCCGTGGCAGCGGGGCAAGCTGGCCGTCATCCCGGGAATCACCTGCCTGTGGCAGGTCGGCGGGCGTTCGGAGATACGCGATTTCGCCACGTGGGCCGCCCTCGACCTCGAGTACATCCGCCGCTGGAATCTCATCCTGGACCTGCGGATTCTCGCCCGCACCATCCCCGCCGTGATCAGCGCCCGTGGCGCGTACTAGACAGGCGGGCGCGTGAGACTGCTGTACCTGAACCACAACGTCGTTCATACCGGAACGTTCGTCCGTGCGGCGCACCTGGCCCGGGAACTCGCCAGTGCCGGCCACGAGGTGACCCTGGTCACCACGCATTCGACCGGACGCCTGCGGGGTGCGGAGCGCGAATGGTGCGGTGTCCGGATCATTGAGGCGCCGGACCTCCTGCCGGGTGCCGCCCGCAACGGCTGGGACGGGTGGAACACGGCCTGGCGGGTACGAAGGCTGGCGGCGGAGCGGTTCGACCTGGTCCATGCTTTCGACAGCCGGCCGGCCGTGATCCTGCCGGCCCTCGCCGTGCACAGGCGATGTGCTGCGCCCCTCGTCATGGACTGGGCGGACTGGTGGGGACGCGGCGGTACCATCGAGGAGCGGTCGGGCTGGGCAGTCCGCACGTTCTTCGGTCCCGTGGAGACCTGGTTCGAGGAGGCCTTCCGGAGATCTGCCACCGCCCACACCGTGATAGCCGATTCACTCCGGGAACGATGCATCGGGCTCGGGGCCGCGGCGGATCGCGTGACGTGGCTCCCCAACGGGTGCACCCCGCCGGCGGAGCACGGTGCGCCGGCACAGGCGGAAGCACGCGCGCAGCTCGGGCTGCCGGACGGACCGCTCGTCCTCCACCTGGGCGTGGCGTTTCCCGCGGATGCCGAGTTCCTCTTCGCCGCGTTCCGCCGGGTCCGCCTGGCCGTGCCGGACGCACGCCTCGCGCTCGTCGGCCGGTTCGCCTCACTCATCCCCGCAGACCTCGCCGGCGCCGTGGTGCGCACGGGCTTCGTCGACGATGCGACGCTCCGCCTGTGGCTCGCCGCAGCCGATGCCGGCGTACTCGTTCTGCGTGATACCATCGCCAGCCGCGGACGGTGGCCCGGCAAGCTGAGCGACTACCTGTCCGGTGGTGTGCCCATCGCCATGCCGGCCGTTGGGCCGGCTGCGACGCGGCTCGGCCGGGCGGGGGCTGCCCTCCTCTCGGACCCCACGCCTGTCGCCCTGGGGGAGGCCGTGCTTCGGCTCCTTGATGAGCCGGAGACCCGGTCACGACTGGCGGCGAATTCCCACGCCCTCGCGGTCGGTGAGCTGGCATGGGCCACTGTTGCCCGGCGATTGATGGATTTCTACGAGGACTGCGGCATCGCGGGTATGCGGCCGACACGAGCCTCCAGCACTCCGGCTCATGCAGCGGTGGCGCCCGCGCCCGGTGGAGCGGCAGCGACGTGACGACGCCCAGGGTGTCCGTAATCATCGTCACGTGGAACGTGCGCGAGCTGACCCTCGCGTGCCTGCGGGTGCTGGAGCGGGAGCTCGACGGCATCCAGTCGGAAATCATCATCGTCGACAACGCGTCGAACGACGGCACGGTGGCGGCCGTGCGGTCGGCGTATCCGGACGTGCACGTGCTGGCCAACGACGCCAACGCGGGGTTCCCGGCAGCGAACAACCAGGCGCTGCGGGTCGCCGCGGGCGAGTTCATCCTGTTCCTCAATCCCGACACAGAGCCGGGACCGGGGGCCATCTCGGCGTGCCTCGCAGCGCTCGAGGCGGACGCCTCCATCGGCGTCGCCGGATGCCGCCTGGAGCTGGAGGATGGTTCCGTCCAGCTGGAATGTGCCCGGCGTCCCTACCTGCTGCGTCACCTGGCGATGGAACTGCTCTACCTCCACATGGTCTTTCCCCGGAGCCGGATTTTCGGCGATCACCTCATGGGGTACTGGGACCATCGCGGTGAGCGTGATGTCGAGGCGATCTGCGGGGCGTTCATGCTGGCACGGCGGTCTGCCGTGGACGACGTGGGGGGGCTCCCGGACGAAGTCTTCATGTACCACGAGGACCTGGCGTTCTGCCTGCGCGTGCGTCGGGCGGGCTGGCGCATCCGCTACCTGGGCGAGCACGTCACGCTGCATCGCTGGCGGGGTTCGAGCCGGCAGAGCGATGCGCGGCTGTCGCTGCTGGAGGGCCAGTACAAGCTGCAACTCATCCGGGACGCGCAGGGTCCGGTGCACGCCGCCGCGGGCCGTGTACTGTTCGCGCTGCGGTGTGCGTCCCGCCTGGCCGTCGGTGGCATGGGCACGCTCCTCTTCGGGCGGACACGGCTGGCGGAGAAGTACCCGCGGGTGCTGGACTGGCGCAGCCACGGGCTGCAACTGGTGTGGTCCGTGGCGCCGTGGGCCGTTGCTGACAGCGTACCGCGTGCACCGGGCGGGCAGCGGGCGGGGTCCGCCCGGCAGGAGACAGCCGCCGCTGCGACAACGGTGACGCGGTGAGTGTCGCGGGTACGGCCAGTCGAGTCCGCACCGGCGGGCACGTCGAGGCGCAGCCGGGCCGACCTCGCGTCCTCGTCGTCGGCCCGCTTCCCCCACCGTATCACGGCGGATCGGTGGCCACGCGGTTCGTCCTCGACTCTGGCCTGCAGCGCGAGTGGCAGGTTACGCACCTCGACACGACGGATCGCCGGGGGCTAGACAACGTGGGCCGGGTCGATGCCGCCAACGTAGTCCTTGCAATGAAGCACGCGACGGGCCTGCTTCGCCTCCTCGCGACGGCCCGGCCGGACGTGGTGTACGTGCCCATCGCGCAGAACACGCTCGGTCTGTTGCGCGATGCGACGTTCGTGCTGCCGGCACTGGCGGCCGGGCGTCGGGTGGTTCTTCATGTGCACGGGAGCGGACTCCGGGCGTACCACGACGCAGCGGGACCGGTGATGCGCCGATTGCTGGGGGCCATGCTCGCCGGCGCCAGGCGCGTCATCGTCCTGGGGGAGCGGCTGCGCCCGATGCTGGATGGCCTGGTGGACGGGGACCGTGTCGCCGTCCTCCCCAATGGCTCCGACGATCCGTTCGGTGGGGTACCGGACCGATCCTCCCGCACCGGGCCGGTACGCGTCCTGTACCTCGGCAACCTGATCAGGACGAAGGGCTTCCTCGACGTGATGGACGCGGTCGGCATGCTCCGGGGGAAGGGACTCCCGGTGGAACTGCACCTCGCCGGCGACTTCCTGTCCGACGTCGACCGCCGGGCGGCAGCCGACCGCGGCGCCGGCCTGGGCACCGCCGTGACATTCCATGGCGTGGTCACAGGCGACGCCAAGACGGAGTTGCTGCGCTCGGCGGACATATTCTGCTTCCCCTCGTACTACCCGAACGAGGGCCATCCGTACGTGGTGGTGGAGGCGATGGCTGCCGGGTTGCCCGTGGTCGCCACCGCCCACGCAACCATCGGGGACACCGTGCTGGATGGCGAGACGGGAATCCTGGTGCCCCCCCGGAACCCCGAGGCACTGGCGACGGCGCTGGCATCCCTGGTGAAAGCTGCCGGCGAGCGCAGCCGCCTCGGCCATGCCGGGCGGCGGCGCTTCGAAGACCACTACACACTGGTGCGTTGGTCCGATGGGTTGTGCAGGATCATGCGGGAGTCCCTCACGTGAAGCGGAGTGCCCTGGGGCGCGCGGCGTCTCTCCTCCGGGTGCTGCGGCGCGATCCTGCCGAATTCGCGGATCGCGTGGGCGCCATCCTGGCGGGGCGGATCGAGCCACTGTGGCACGCCAGGCCGGACTACCCGGCCGCGGCGTGGCCCGAGTTCGTCGCGTCCCTGCCACCGCACATGCGGGAGTCCTTCGAAACCGCCCTCGTCGAGGACGCGCTCGCCGGCGCGGAAGGCGCCGTCACGGGCCGGCCCCCGTCGCCCGGAATCGATCCGCGCCACGACGGTGACCTGCTGCTTGCGCGTTGTTGCTATGCCGTGGTGCGCAGCCTGCGGCCGGCGACGGTCATCGAGACCGGCGTGGCGAGGGGGGTGACGAGCACGTACATCCTGTCTGCCCTGGCCGCGAACGACCACGGGACGCTGCACAGCATCGACCTGCCGCCCGTCGAGGCGGACGGAGGGGAGGGGATCGGCGCCCTGGTGCCGGACACGCTGCGCGGGCGGTGGCAGCTCCACCGCGGCATGACGAGCCGCGTGCTGCCGACTCTGCTGGACACGCTGGGCGGGGTGGACGTCTTCGTCCACGACAGCCTGCACACGTATGGGAACATGCGAATGGAGTTCGGGGCGGCGTGGCCCCGCCTCGGCCACCCCGGCGCCATCGTGGCGGACGACGTGGAGGGCAACCGCGCATTCCTCGAGCTCCGCGCCATGCAGCCTGCGTGGTGGGGTGTCTGCCGCGAAGGCGTCAAGCCGGCGCTCTTCGGCTTGGTGCTGCGATGACGGAGCTCGCAGCGGAACGGCGGAGGCTGGACCTGCTCCGCGCCGCCGGCCTCATGGGTGCGGCCGTGCTGGCGGGGATCATGGCGGTCCAGGCGCCTTTCGTTCTGGCCGCGATGCTCTTCGGCGGCCTGCTCCTGGCGGCGGTCTTCGTGCGCCCGCTCCTGGTGCTCGGCATCGTCCTCATGCTCGGGCCAGTGGACCTCTCATTCCTCACCGGAGGGATGCGCGGACTATTCCAGTCCATCGGCGGGCTGGACATGAACGGCGTCCGCCTGGTGGGCGTGTGCGCCGGTCTCGGCGCCACGGCCGTCGCCCTGCCCGGCACACGCGCCGTAATGCTCGGCTGGCGAGGCATCATGTACGTGTTGTTCCTGCTATGGGCCGGCCTCTCCCTCGCCTGGTCCCACAACCTCCTCGACGGCCTGCGGCTCTGGCTCCACATCGCCTACCCGCTCCTCGTCTTCGTCACCATTGTCGGGATCGCCCGCAGCCCGCAGGACCTCGACCGCCTCGTCGACTTCGCCCTGATCGGCGCCGCCCTCGTGGTATTCGTCCTCAATCCCATCTACTCGGCCGCCGGCGGCTACGAGGTCTACCAGTCCGGCCACATGAGGGTACGCGGAGTGGGGACGCACGAGAACCCGATCTCCTTCTACCTCGTGGCGTCGCTCTACATGGCGTTCACGCGGCTCGTCCTGCGGCGGAAGTGGCGATACCTCATCCTCAGCGTGGCCATAGGCTTCTGGCTCGCCCTCACTCTCTCGCGGATAACGTTCCTCGCGGCCCTCGTCGGCCTGGGGTCAATAGGCGTCTACGCCGCCTTCACCATGCGCAACCCGCGGGTGCTCCTGGCGACTGCCGCGACGGCGTTCGTGCTCGGCGTCGCGCTCGTACCCGTCGTGATCGAGCGGACCTTCGGCTTCGCCGCGACGCCGACGGAACTGTTCGCACTGATGCGCAGTCCGATGGCTCTGTACGAGTCCATCAACTGGCAGGGAAGGGAACTCGCGTGGCCCATCGTTTTCGCGGCGTTCCTCACGCAGCCATGGACCGGCCTTGGGCTCGGATCATCCATCCTCATCATGCGGCAGTATTTTCCGCCGGAGGTCGGGCCCCTGGTCCATAACGACTACCTGCGAGTCGCCGTCGAGACCGGCGTCATTGGCCTCGTCCTCTTCACCGGCGCAATGATGGCGTGGCTGGCCAGTGTCCTGAAAGCGGACCGCCGGACCCGCGGCGCTGCCCGGGAGTACACGCTGCCTGCCCTCGCCGCGCTACTCAGCTGGGGCACCATTGCCATCACGGACAACGCCCTGAACGTCGCACCGTTCACACAGACCGTGGCCCTCCTCGTGGGGGCATCCGTCGCCTTCACAGTGATGCAGCACCGGGAGGAGGCGGGCGAGCCATGAGGGCACGCACGGTCGTCGTTGCACTGGCGCTGATCCTTCCGGCCTGCGATCCGGTGGCACCCGGCCCCGTTTCCCGCGCCGGGGGGTTCCACGCCGTCGCCGCGGGCGGCGAGCACAGCTGCGGCCTCACCGTACAGGGAGCGCTGTTCTGCTGGGGTGACAATGCCCATGGACAGCTCGGGACCGGAACGAATGACGGCGCCGCCCGGCCCGCGCGCGTGGCGACGGCAATCGACTTCGCCGTCGTCAGCGCCGGCGATCGCCACAGCTGCGCCCTCGATGCCGGCGGCGGCCTGTACTGCTGGGGCGGGAACGACCGGGGCCAGCTCGGGACCGGCACCCGCGGGGACGTCCTCGCCCCCGTTGCGGTTGCGCCGGGCCTCCGCTTCACACATGTGAGCGCGGGAGTCGAGCACACCTGCGCGGTGACGCTCGATGGGCGGGCATTCTGCTGGGGCTCAGGCGCCGACGGCCGGACCGGTTCGCCGGGTGACACCGATGTCCTCGAGCCGGAGGAAGTTCCGGGGGGGCACGCCTTCCGCACGATCACCGCGGGCGCCCGGCACAGCTGTGCCGTCGATGCCGGCGGGATTGCATTCTGCTGGGGTGCGAACGAGATGGGCCAGCTGGGGGACAGCACGAACACCGGCCGGTCCATCCCCGCGCCGGTGTTCGGCGGGAAGCGGTACCGGCTGATCGCCGCAGGACTGGCGCATACCTGTGCACTGCTGGAGGATGGCCGCGCAAACTGCTGGGGCAGCAACGCACATGGAGAACTGGGCGAGGGCGTCCCGCCGTACGAGGAATTCATGGGCGCCTGGGTACCGTATACGGTGCAGGGGGGCCTCCAGGCGTCGGTCATCACGGCGGGCCGTCACGTGTCGTGCATGGTGATCATGGACAATGCGCTGCCGCGGGCGGACAAGATGGCGGGCCGTCACGCCTGGTGCTGGGGCGCCGGCGGAGAAGGCCAGCTCGGCACGGGATCGATCCGGGACCACCACGTGGCGCATCGGGTGTACGATGGCGACCTCTCGCGATCGTCTCTCCGGTTCGCGGGTATCAGCGCAGGAGCGCACCACGTTTGCGGCGTGACGGATAACCGGGCCATATTCTGCTGGGGCCGTGGGCGTTCGGGGCAGCTCGGCAGCGGTACAATGACGGGAAGCGTTCTGCCGGTCCGTGTCGTGGACGGCGGTTGAGAGGTCGCAATATGCACCAGACCAGACAGGTCGTCGTCATGCTCTGTCTCCTCGCCATACTGCCCGGCGTGGCGGATGGCCAGACTGCGCCGTCCGCGGGCTGGCGGGAGACGGGCATCATGCCGGGCGATGTCGTCCGTCTCGAGATCTGGCGGGAACCGGAGTTGAGCTTCGAGACGACGGTGCCCACTGATGGAACCGTGGTCTTCCACAAGCTGGGTCCGTACGACGTTCGCGGACTGGACAGCGATGAGTTGCGCGAGACGATCGTCCGCGAGTACAGCCGGTACCTCGTCGATGCTGAGCGCCGGATCCGGCTGGAGGTCATGCGGAAGGTGCAGATCTCCGGCGCGGTGCGGAATCCGAGCATCTACACGCTCCACCCCACGATGAGCCTGAGCGACGCCCTCGCCATGGCCGGTGGGGCGCTTCCTGAAGGGCGGGCGGACCGGATGGAGTTGCGCCGGGACGGCGAGCTGATCCGCCTCCTGCTCACGGACGACCGGGCGCCCCTGGCCGACTCACCCATCCGGTCCGGCGACCAGCTCCACGTGCCACAGCGGTCGGCCGCCTCGCGCAACCTCGGCATCATCGCGTCCGTGCTCACGAGCATTTTCGTCGTCACCATCTCCGTGCTGGCGCGATGATCATCGACCGGGCCAGAGCGGGCACGCAGTCGGAGTCGCGGCTCAACCTCCGGGAGATGTGGCAGGCCTGCCGGCGGCAGCGCGTGCTATCCGTCGGCATACCGGCGCTGATCCTGGTCACAACGGGGTTCTTCCTCTGGTGGACGGAGCCGGTCTACGAGGGGGTGTCGACCATCCGCATCGACCAGGAGAGGTCCGGTGTCGCCATCATTGAGGCGCTCCGCAACCTGTCCTCGGGGAGCAAGATCACCACGGAGATGGAGGAGCTGCGCAGCCGCTCGCTGGCGGAGGCGGTAGTGGACTCCCTCGGCCTGAGCGTGTCCATGCGGCATCCGCGAAAGGTCGCTCGCTCGGCGGTGTTCGAACGCATCGATGCGGGGCCCGGCGCGCGGGAGGCGCGCTACGTCCTCGAGCGGACGGGCGAATCGTTCCGGCTGTCCGGCGGGGACGCTCCCGCCCGGAGTGTGGCCGTCGGCGAGGTGGTGGACCTGCGCGGGGCGGCATTCATGCTCGGCCGCGGCGCCCTGGCGCACGACCGGATCGTCCTGGATGTGGTCGCATTCCCCGATGCCGTCCGCCGGTTCCAGAGCCGGCTCGG
>DATHVO010000047.1:0-7848 GCA_035461265.1 Longimicrobiales bacterium | reverse complement strand
TCGGACGCGGCTGGCACCAGGAGAAGTGGGACCGCGTCCCGGAGCCCAGCGTGGATGGTGTCCCCGTCCATGCCTCCCTCGACTCGGTGTCGCCCCGCAACCCCGTCTACCTCACGCATGCCAGTGGTCACGCGGCCTTCGTCAACGGCCGGGCTCTCCAGCTGGCGGGGATCGACCGGGATACGCCCGACCCGCCGGGCGGAGAGATCGTCAGGGATGCACGGGGCGAACCGACTGGACTCCTGCGGGAGACGGCGCAGCGCCTCGCGGGCCGCGTCCGCGAGCAGACCGACGCCGCCCGTACGGACGCGGACCGGCGCGCCGATGCCCGGCGGGCGGCCCAACTTGCTGCCGCCGAGGCACTGCGCCACGGCGTGACCAGCTTCCACGACGCAGGCTCCGACTTCGCCACCATCGACTTCCTGCGCCAGCTCGAGGCGGAGGGCGAGTTGCCGGTCCGGCTCTACGTCATGATTCGGGCGCCGAACGAGCAACTCGAGCAGCGGCTGTCCGACTATTTGATGCCGGCGGAGGAAAACGACTTCCTCGTCGTCCGCTCCATCAAGGTGTCCCTCGACGGGGCGCTCGGTCCCCACGGCGCCTGGCTCCTCGAACCGTACGAGGACATGCCCACGAGCCGCGGCCTCGCCCTGACGCCGCCGGAGTCCCTCCGGCGCACGGCCGAGCTCGCCATCGCCCACGGCTTCCAGCTCAACGTCCACGCCATCGGCGACCGCGCGAATCGCGAGACGCTCGACATCTTCGAGCAGGCGTTCCGCGCGAATCCGGATCGCAGCGACCTCCGCTGGCGCGTCGAGCACGCCCAGCACCTGCACCCGCAGGACATCGCACGGTTCGCCGGCCTCAACGTCATCGCGGCGATGCAGGGCGTCCACGCCACGTCCGACGGGCCGTGGGTGCCCCGTCGCCTTGGTCACCGCCGCGCGGAGGAGGGCGCCTACGTCTGGCGTGCACTCCTCGATTCGGGCGCCATGATCGCCAACGGGACCGACACTCCCGTGGAGGACATCAGCCCCATCGTGAGCTTTCATGCCTCGGTCACGCGCCGGATGGCCGATGGCACCCAGTTCTTCCCCGCCCAGCGGATGACCCGCGACGAGGCCCTCCGCAGCTACACCGTCGCCAATGCGTTCGCCGCCTTCGAGGAGGACGTCAAGGGCACGATCGCGCCCGGCCGCCTCGCGGACATCGTCGTTCTTTCCCGCGACATCATGCGCGTAGACGAGGACGAGATCCCCGGCACCCTCGTGGACTACACCATCGTCGGCGGCGACGTGAAGCACAGGCGCGAATGACACGGACATCACCGCCCGACCGGACACACCGGCGGGACTGCCCGCCGGACTCCGCTGCACCCCATCGCCCGAGGATCATGCGATACCTGCTCATCCTGCCCGTAATGGTCGTGGCCGCGTGCTCCGCAGCGACGGCGCAGCACGGACCGGCGGAAGCCGATCCGCACATGGAGGTCGCCCGCCGCGTGCTGGCCACCACGCCGCTCGTCGACGGGCACAACGACCTGCCCTGGGCGATTCGCGCCCACGCCGACGCGCCCCGCGACGTGGATGCCTACGACCTCCGGCAGAGGGCGCCGGGCCACACCGACATCGATCGCCTGCGGGAAGGCATGGTGGGCGCGCAGTTCTGGTCCGTCTACGTCCCGGCGGACGCCGTGGCGGAAGGGGCCGCGCGTGTGCAGCTCGAGCAGATCGATATCGCGCACCGCGTCATCCGGGCGTACCCCGACGTCCTCGAGCTGGCACTCACTGCGGATGACGCCGTCGAGATCTTCCGGCAGGGGCGCATCGCGTCCATGCTCGGGATGGAGGGCGGTCACGCCATCGAGAACTCACTCGGCGCACTGCGGGCCTTCCATGACCTCGGCGTGCGGTACATGACGCTCACCCACTCGTCCAACATCGACTGGGCCGACGCGTGCTGCGAGGCGCCTCGCCATGACGGGCTCACCGCCTTCGGGCACGAGGTGATCCGCGAGATGAACCGCCTGGGGATGATCGTGGACCTGTCCCACGTGGCGCCCGCCACCATGCACGACGTCCTCGATACGTCCGCGGCGCCCATCATCTTCTCGCACTCGAATGTCCGGGCCATCACGGACCACCCCCGCAACGTCCCGGACGACGTGCTGCGCCGCATGCCCGCGAACGGCGGCGTCGTCATGGTCACGTTCGTGCCTTCGTTCCTGAACGACAATGCCATGAACTGGTGGCGCCTCCCCGCCGAGGAGCGACGCGCCAGCTCGGAGCCGCCCGCCACCATGGACGACGTCATCCGCCACATCGAACACGTGCGGGTCGTCGCCGGCATCGATCACGTGGGGATCGGCAGCGATTTCGATGGTATCGACACCGTCCCCGTCGGACTCGAGGACGTGTCCACCTTCCCCGCCCTCCTCGCCGAGCTGTCCCGGCGGGGGTGGAACGAGGGGGACCTCCGCAAGCTCGCCGGCGAGAATGCGCTACGGGCGTGGCGACAGGCGGAGACCGTCGCCCGCAGGCTCCAGCAGGAGCGCCCGCCATCCACGGCGACCATCGAGGCACTCGACGGGAGGTAGCCCGCCCGACGCGCGGGCCGACGCCGTCCACATGCAGATGCAGGAGACACCGGTATGTACCGTTCGCTCCATAACGCCGGCCGCACCCTGGCGGGTGCCGCACTGGTCCTCGCTCTCTCCGCCGGTCTTGCGGCCGGCCAGGCGCCCGGTTCCGGCGTCGTCATGGACTCGGCGCGTGCCGAGCTGCTCTACGTCAGCACGCGTCACGCGGACCACCCGCCGGCGGACTACGCGGCCCATATCCGGACGAAGGCGCGCACGGACAGCGTCTTCGAGGCCCGCAGCCGGGGCCTCATGGACTATGCGAAGATCACGTACCGCAGCAGCGTGGGGGACATGGACATCCCGGCGTACGTGTACCAGCCGCTGGACCGGCGCGGTCCGGCCGGCCACGCGGCGCTGATCTGGGTCCACGGCGGTGTCCACGGCAACTGGACGGAGGGCTACTGGCCGTTCATCCGGGAGGCCGTGGAACGCGGCTACGTGGTCATCGCGCCGGAATACCGGGGGAGCACCGGCTACGGCGCCGACCACCACAATGCCATCGACTACGGCGGCCACGAGGTTGACGATGCCGTCAGCGCGTGGGACTACATGAGGACCAACCTGCCCCACGTCGATACGGCGCGGGTGGCGATCATGGGATGGAGCCACGGCGGCTACATCTCGCTGCTGGCCGTCTTCCGCGACCGCCACCCCTTCGCCGCGGCGGTGGCGAACGTCCCCGTCACGAACCTGATCTTCAGGCTCTCGTACAAGGGTCCGAACTATCAGCGTTTCTTCGCGACGCAGGAGCGGATCGGCGGGCTGCCGTTCGAGAAGCGGGACATCTACGTGGAGCGGTCACCGTACTACCACGTGGAGAAGCTGCAGGTGCCCCTCCTCGTGCACGTGGCGACGAATGACACGGACGTGGATTTCGAGGAGGCGTCCCCGCTCATCTACAAGCTCCGTGCGCTCAAGGCGGACCTGTCGGAGACGAAGATATACGAGGACCCGGACCCGTGGGGCCCGTCCGGTGGTCACGCCTTCAGCCGGCGCGTGGACCCCCGGACCCTGGAGCGCGTGGACTCGCCGGCGCAGGTCGATTCGTGGAACCGGACGTGGACATTCCTCGAGGAACACCTGCGCCCGTACGAGGACCGGTCCCGGCCGCCCTCCCAGCCGTGAAACCGTCCGCGGCGGGCGTCGCGATCATGTGAAGGTGTCGCAGCTCGCGGGGTCGCCGTTGTCGAAGCCGCGGCGGAACCATTCCATGCGCTGCGCGGACGTGCCGTGGGTGAACGTCTCCGGCACCACGCGGCCCTGCCCCTCCCGCTGAAGGCGGTCGTCACCGATGGCGGCGGCGGCGCGCAGCGCCGACTCCAGGTCGCCGGCCTCGAGCATGCCGCGCTGTGTCCGCGCGTGGAAGCCCCAGACGCCGGCGAGGCAGTCGGCCTGGAGCTCCATGCGAACCTGCAGCGCATTGGACTCCGCCTGCGACGCGCGGGACTGCGCCGCCCGCACCTGCTCGGTGACACCCAGGAGTGTCTGGACGTGGTGGCCGACCTCGTGGGCGATGACGTAGGCCCGGGCGAAATCGCCGGGCGCGCCGAAGCGCTCGTGCAGCTCGCGGAAGAAGCTCAGGTCGAGGTAGAGCATCAGGTCGCGGGGGCAGTAGAACGGGCCGACGGCCGACTGCGCGAACCCGCATGCCGAGTTGACGGCGTTCTCGAACAGGACGAGCTGGGGCTCCCGGTATTGCAGGCCCCGGCGGTCGAAGAGCTCGTGCCAGGTCACCTCGGTGTCACCAAGGACGGCGGCGACGAAGTCCGCCTCCTCATCCACGCCCGTGAAGGCCCCCGGCTCCGCCGTCGGCCCGCTCTCCACCGCCCCGCCGCCGCCGGTGACAATGGCCGACGGGTCGACGCCCAGCACCACGGCGACGAGGGTGATCAGGATGACGCCAATGCCCCCGCCCGCCAGGGCCGGGCCGCGCCCGCGCCGATCCTGGATGTTCCCGCTCCGACGTCCGCCCTGCCAGCGCATACCCGTTCTCCTGGTGCCGGTCCGGTCGCTGGAGTAGCACGAACCGCACCAGTCCGTCCGGACCGGTGCGCCGCCTGGCGGGAGGCACCATCCCCGGCAGCCGCCGGGTCAGGCGCCGGCGCGGAGCTTGTCGATGTGGTGCTTCCGGAGCTTGGCGACCTTGGGGGCGATGACCACCCTGCAGTACGACTGGTCGGGGTTGCGGCGGTAGTAGTCGCGGTGGTACGCCTCCGCCGGCCAGAAGGTCTCGAGGGGGACGATATCGGTGACGATGTGCTTCCAGACGCCGGCGGCCTCCAGCTCACCGATGGCCGCCTCCGCCGTGGCCTTCTGTTCCGGCGAGTGGTACACGATGATGGACCGGTACTGCGATCCCACGTCCGCGCCCTGGCGGTTCCGGGTGGTGGGGTCGTGGATCGTGAAGAAGACGTCGATCACGTCCCGGTAGGAGATCACCCGGGGATCGAAATCCACCTGTACCACCTCCGCGTGGCCGGTCTCGCCGGCGCACACCTGCTGGTAGGTGGGCCGGTCAACCGTGCCGCCAGCATACCCGGACTCCACCCGGCTGACGCCCCGCAGTTCGGCGAAGACGGCCTCGAGGCACCAGAAACAGCCGCCGCCGAGGGTGGCGGTTTCCATGTTCTTCGGGTCGGTGGCGTGCATCACATCTCCATTCGTGGACGAATCGTAACATGGGCAGGCCCGCCCTGGTTGCCAAGGATCAGGAGCGTGCCCGATGCCCGGGCCATGCCATCGCCACGAGGCCGGGAAGCACGTCAGATGCGCTGCCCCGGAGGTGAATGGCGTCGGGCACGCCGGCGTCGGGCTCCGGGTTCACCACGATGATGACGGCTCCGCTCCGCGCGGCGATGCCCACGAGCCCGGCGGCGGGATACACCACGCCCGACGTCCCCACGGACAGGAGCACATCGCACCCGACAGCGGCTGCGGTGGCCCGGCGGAGCGCGTCTTCCGGCAGCATCTCCCCGAACCAGACGACGTCCGGCCGGAGGTGCCCGCCGCACGCGTCGCAGCGCGGCGGCTCGCCGGGGCCGTGGCGGCGGTGTACGAGCCCGCAGGCCGAGCAGCGGATGCGCGTGATGTCGCCGTGGAGCTCGATGGCGTCCGTGCTGCCGGCCCGCCGATGGAGGCCGTCCACGTTCTGGGTGACGAGAGTGAAGGCGGCGGCCGCGCGCTGCATGGCCGCCAGCGCGACATGCCCGGCGTTCGGCACCGCGGCCTCCACCAGGGATCGCCGCCATGCGTACCACCGCCAGACGACGTCGGGCTGACGGGCGAAGGCTTCCGGCGTGGCCAGGTCCTCCGGCCGGTACCGCGCCCACAGTCCCGTCTGCGCCTCCCGAAATGTCGGCAGCCCGCTGTCCTTCGAGATGCCGGCCCCCGTCAGGGCGACGATGTGCCGCGCCGTCGAGAGGAGACCCGCCGCCCTCTCCAGTTCCTCCAGTGCCATCCTCCCAGGGCCGGGCCGCGACCGGAGGCACCGGCCGGCGGCGTGCACGTCGCCATCCCGGCCAAGCTACTGCGCGAGCGCCCGCCCTGACAGAAAGCTTGATCCTGCCGCGCCCTGGTTGTACTGTGGCTCGCCGCCGGCTCCTGCCGCCGGCGCGTGATAGTCCTGGTCACCCACTCAGGAAGCAGCAATGCGGATTACCGATTCCCACGACCTGCGCAGCAGTGCACGCGCTGCCCGCACGCCGGCCTTCGTGACCGGCGCGGCGGTGGCGGCGGTGTTCGTGACGCAGGTCACGGCGGTGCCGGTGGATGCCGGAGGCATGCCCTAGGGGATCGGCTGCCGCGTACTACGCGGAACGGCCCTCCGGCATGCAGCCGGGGGGCCGTTTCCTTTTTCATACAGTGAGGTTCCGTGTCTACGAATACTGTGGCGCGACGGCGTCCGGTCGCCGACGTGCTCGACGTGATCGTCATGGCCCTGCGGGGCCGGGGCGGCGACATCACGGCCGGCCCGCTCCGGCGGTCGGTGATTCTGCTGGCGGTACCCATGGTCCTGGAGATGGCCATGGAATCGGTCTTCGCCGTGGTGGACATCTTCTTCGTCTCGCGCCTGGGACCCGGCGCAGTGGCGGCCGTCGGGTTGACGGAGTCGCTCCTGACCATCGTCTACACGGTGGCGGTGGGACTGAGCATCGGCGTCACCGCCGTGGTGGCCCGGCGCATGGGGGAGGGCCGCCGCAGTGCGGCCGCCGACGCGGCCTTCCAGGGCCTCGTGGTCGGGGTGGCCATCTCTGCCGTCCTCGGTGTGGCGGGGGTGGTCCACGCGGAGCGTCTGCTCCGTCTCATGGGCGCGGCGGACGAAGTGGTCGCCCTGGGGGGCGGCTATGCGAGGGTCATGTTCGGCGGCAATGCGACCGTGCTGCTCCTCTTCCTGCTGAATGCCGCCTTCCGCGGCGCGGGCGACGCGGCCATAGCCATGCGCGTTCTCTGGATCGCGAACGGGCTGAACATCGTCCTGGACCCGCTCCTGATCTTCGGCGTCGGCCCGTTCCCCGCCATGGGTGTGACGGGCGCCGCCGTGGCCAGCACGGTGAGTCGCGGAGTCGGCGTGGCGCTCCAGCTCGCCATCCTCCTCCGCGGCGCGGGCGTATTGCACGTGGGTGCGGCAAACCTGCGCGTCGTCCCGGCCGTCGTGCTGCGGCTGCTGCGGCTCTCGTCCACCGGCATGCTCCAGGTGTTCATCTCGACGGCCAGCTGGATCGGCCTGGTGCGCATCATCTCCGGGTTCGGCAGCGAGGCGCTGGCGGGCTACACCATCGCCATACGGGTGGTCCTGTTTGCGCTGCTCCCGGCGTGGGGCCTGGCGAACGCCGCCGCCACGCTGGTCGGCCAGGGGCTGGGCGCGGGCCGACCTGATCGCGCCGAGCAGGCCGTGTGGTTCGCCGGCCGCCTGAACCTGTACTTCCTGGGAACGGTAGCCCTGGTCTTCATGGCCTTCGCGCCCTGGATTGCCGGCCTTTTCGGAGGCGATGCGGCGACGGCGGCCCACGCGTCCCGCGGTCTGCGCATCCTGAGTGCGGGCTTCGGCTTCTACGCGTACGGCATGGTCCTGACGCAGTCGTTCAACGGCGCCGGCGACGCGTGGACGCCCACGCTGCTGAATCTGTTCTGCTTCTGGTGCTGGGAGATCCCGCTGGCCTGGGTACTGGCGCACCGTGCGGGACTCGGCCCCGACGGCGCGTACCTCG
>DATHVO010000046.1:0-7086 GCA_035461265.1 Longimicrobiales bacterium | reverse complement strand
CGGTGTCGCGCCCCGGCCCCCTGGATGAAGTTCCTTCCGGCGGCCGCGGCCGTGCGTTCGCCGGCCGGGTCCGAGGCCGGTGCGACGCCCGCGTCGGCACTCCTCCGCGAGGTGGCTGCATGAGACTTGGCGTGAACATTGGAGCAGTCCTCGTGTGCTCCGCTTGTCTGGGCGCAGCGTCCGGCCCGGACACGCATCCCGAGCGCCTCGTGGCGACGCCCGCGCCGGCGGGCGTGCTCACGGGCCCGCCGATCCTGCAGAACGAGTCGTCGGAGCCCGGCAGGGTGGAGGTGACGCTTGCGGCGACGCCGGCCCGCCTCACTCTTGTCGATGGCGTCGAGACGGACGTGTTCGCGTACAACGGCCGGATCCCGGGCCCGACGCTTGAGCTGACGGAGGGGGACCGCGTCACCATCCGTTTCCGGAACGACCTCGATGAGGCCACGACCATCCACTGGCACGGCCTGCACCTTCCCTTCACGTCGGACGGCAGCCCGTTCCACCCCGTGGCCGCCGGAGAGGAGTTCGAGTACACGTTCACGGTGCTCCCGGGGACGGCGGGGACGTACTGGTACCATCCTCATCCGCATCATCGCACGGCGTACCAGGTGGGGATGGGGCTGTACGGAGCCATCGTGGTGCGTGCTCCGGACGATCCGCTTCGGGGCCTGAGGGAGAAGCTGGTGATCCTGTCGGACAACCGGTTCCAGCCGGACGGCTCGCTGGACCGTCCGGCGCCTGGGTCGATGCAGGCGCGGATCGACGCGGAGAACGGTCGTGAGGGCGACGTGATCTTCGTGAACGGCGAGGTCATGCCGACGTTCCGGATCCGTCCCGGCGAGGTGCAGCGGTGGCGGGTGATCAATGCGTCGGCGGCGCGGGTCTACCGCCTGTCTCTGGAGGGGCACTCCTTCCTCCACGTCGGCGATGACGGCGGGCTGTTCGAGCGGGCGGTGGAGGTGGACGAGATCACCATCGCCAACGGTGAGCGTGTGGAGCTCCTCGTCCGGGCGACGGGTGCGCCGGGGACGCGTGCGTCGCTGCAGACGCTGCCGTACGACCGGTACATCCCGCAGACGCGGCCGGCCGAGTGGAACCGGACGCTGGACCTGCTGTCCCTGGAGTACACGAACGAGCGGCCGCTCCCTCCCGTCTCACTGCCGGACGTGCTCCGCCCCATCCCGGCACTGGATCCGTCCGAGGCCACGGCCACGCGGGTCATGGTGATGACGCAGGGCATGATCAACGGCCGGCACATGAGCATGGAGCGGGTGGACGTGCAGGCGCGGCTCGGGGCTACGGAGATCTGGGAGGTCGAGAACCTGGTGGGCATGGACCACCCGTTCCATCTCCACGGCTTCCAGTTCCAGCTGCTGGACCGGAATGGCGAGCCTGTGCCGTACCGCAGCTGGAAGGACACGGTGAACGTGCCGCGCCACCAGTCGGCGCGGTTCATCGTCCGGTTCGACAACTACCCCGGCAAGTGGATGTTCCATTGCCACATCCTGGACCATGAGGACCAGGGGATGATGGGTGTACTCGAGGTCAACTGAGGAGCGGAAGATGACGCGATTGTCGGTACGACGTATGCGCGTGCTGCGCTGGCTTCTCCCGGTCGTGGTGGGTGCCGCTGCCCTGCCCGTCGCCCTCGCCGCGGTGTCGCAGACTCCGGAGGCGCCGGCGGCTACCCCGTGGGTGGTGACGGATGACGGCCGGGGCGACGAGCTCCAGGCGCGCGTGCTGCGCGGTCGGGCGTTGACCATTGCCCACGACTGCGGCGCATGCCACGGCGGGATGCCGAATCCGGCGGCGGAGGGCTGGCTCGCGGGGCGGTCGTCGGAGGAGGAGGCGGACCCCGTCGGTCCGTTCCGGACCTGGGCCCGCAACCTGACGCCGGACGAGGAGACGGGGCTGGGCCGTTTCTCGGAGCGCCAGATCTTCAATGCCCTGCGCTACGGGCTGCGCCCGAAGTCGACGCCGGACGTGGAGGTCACATCGGCAATCCCGGGCGAGGGGAACCACCCCGCGAATCCGGACTACCTGGCGCCGTCCATGCCCTGGATGTACTGGCGCTACATGTCGGATGACGAGCTGCGCGACATCGCGGCATACCTGAAGCACGGCGTCCTGCCCGTCCGCCACGAGGTCCCGGAGAGCGAGAAACCGCCGGGCGGCTGGGCCGGCGAGTACCCGCCGCCGGAGGTGCTGGGCACGCACGTCCTGCCGCCGTTCCCGACGGCCCACGAGATGGAGCCGCCGGCCGAGCGGAGGGACCAGGTGCTCCTGGGCCGAAAGGTGGTGGCCTCAACTGCGTGCGCGGCCTGCCACGGCGGTGCGATCCACCCGGCGATGGATGGGTGGCTGTCGGGGTCGCGGCCGGAGTCGCCGTTCCCGCAGTTCGAAATCGGGCCCTTCACGACCTATCCGCGGAACCTCACGCCCGACAACGCCACGGGCATGGGGAGGTTCACGGAGCGCCAGATCTTCAATGCCCTGCGCTTCGGCCTGCGACCCGGCGAGACGCCGGACGTGGAGATCACGTCCACGGTACCCGGGGAGGGCAACCACCCGGTAAACCCGAAGTACATGGCGCCGCCCATGCCCTGGCCGGCGTGGCGGCACCTCACCGACGAGCAGCTGTGGGCCGCGGCGGCCTACCTCAAGCACGCGGTCCGGCCCGTGACCAACCGGGTGCCGGACAGCGAGGGCCCGCCGGACTTCTGGGCCAGTGAGTACACCCCGGACAAGATCGGCACGTGGCCGGCGGCCCCGTTCCCGACATCGCGGGAGCGAGCGCCATAGGCCGGATGGTCCGAGGACGGTCGATGTACAGCGGGCCCGTGGAAGCACGGGCCCGCTGTCTATCCCGTCCGGATCGGGCGGCTTCCGCTACAGGTCGAAGTAGAGCACCACTTCGTGGGGGTGGGGGCGGTTCCTCACGTCGAGGGACCGCTTCCGCTTGTATGCGATCCAGCGCTGCAGCAGATCCTCGGTGAAGACATCGCCCTCGAGGAGGAACGCGTGGTCGCCCTCCAGGGCGAGGAGGGCCTCATCCAGCGAGCCGGGCAGCTGGCGAATCCGCTCCCGCCGCTGTGTCTCGGACCACGCGAAGATGTCGTCGTCGAAGGGTCCGAACCCGGCGGCCTCGGGGTCGATCTCCCTGCGGATGCCGTCGATGCCGGCCATGAGCTGCGCGGCGAGCGCCAGGTACACGTTGCATGTGGCGTCCGGCGGGCGGAACTCGAACCGGGCGGTATCCGGCTGCCGCGTGTACTTCGGGATGCGGATGGCGGCGCTGCGGTTGCCCAGGGAGAAGAACGTATTCACCGGCGCCTCGAAGCCCGGGACCAGGCGGCGGTAGGAGTTGGTGCTGGGGTTGGTGAACGCGAGCACGGCGGGGGCGTGCGTGAGGAGCCCGCCGATGTAGTAGCGCGCCGTCTGGCTGAGGCAGCCGTAGCCGTCGGCGTCGTAGAAGACGTTGATGCCGTTCTTCCATAGCTGCTGGTGGAAGTGCATCCCGTTCCCCGCCTCCCCGTACAGCGGCTTGGGCATGAACGTGGCCGCCTGGCCGTGGCGGTGCGCGACCATCTTGGTGACGTACTTCACTGCCATGGTCATGTCGCCGGCGTCCATGATCCCGACCATGGGCGTCTCGATCTCGAGCTGTCCCGGCCCGCCCACCTCGTGGTGGTGGTATTTCACGGGCACGCGCATGTCGGCGAGGAGCATCGTGATCTCGGCCCGGAGGTTGTAGAGCCGGTCCCGCGGCGGGATGGCGTGGTAGCCGCCGTGGAGCGGGATGTGGTGGCCCGATCCCGCCTCGCCGCTGTTCCAGTCCGCCTCCTTCGAGTCCACGCGGTACGACGACACGTTGGCACCGCTCTCGAACCGGACGTCGTCGAACACGTAGAACTCGAACTCCGGACCCCACAGGCTGGTATCGGCGATGCCCGTCGAGTTCAGATATGCCTCGGCCCGGGCGGCCACGTCACGCGGGTCCGACGGCGCCGGCCGCTTGGAGTCCGCCTCGAGGGTCCGGCATATGAAGCTCAGCGTGGGGACGTCCCAGAACGGGTCGGGTGCGCCGGTGGTCAGGTCGGGGACCAGGACCATATCACCGCTCTCCACGGACCGGAAGCCGACGGAGGAGCCGTCGAAGCCGACGCCCTCCTCCATGATGGAGGGCAGGAACTGTGGGGCGGGCACCGTGATGTGGCGCCACCGGCCCCACAGGTCGCAGAACTTGAGATCGACCATCTGGATGCCGTGGCCCTCGATGTGGCTGCGGATGTCCTGGAAGCTCTTGAACATGCGGGTCTCCGGGCCAGGGCCGGCCCGGCGGTGCCGGCGCGGCGGTTGTCGGTCGGTTGCTCCGTCGGCGGGGTTCGCGCCGTGCAGGCCGAATCTATGCCGGGTCGCGGCGGGCGACCACGACCGCCACCGCGCGCAATGCCGCGCTCACGGCCGGATCCGGCGGCCGACGGCCCGGGCGATGAACCGGATCCGGTCCGGCCACGGCAGCCTCAGGAGGTTGGTCTTCACTACGCCCTTCGTGAAGTACGTCCGTGCGGAGTAGTCGATGGCGACGTCCACCACGATGGGCCGGCCCTCGGCCCGGGCGACGGCGACGGCGTCGAGGACCGCGGGGATGGCAGCATCGCCGTCCAGCGCCAGGCATTCGATCCCTGCACCCGCGCAAAGCGCCGACAGGTCGTAGTCGTGGACGGCGCTGGCCGTCTTGCGGTTCATGGCCGTGTGCTGGAACTGCGCGATCTGGGCGAGCTCCCGGTCCCGGAGGACGAGAATGGCCAGCGGGACGTGGTAGGCCGCCGCCGTCAGCATCTCGAGGCCGGTCATCAGGAACGCGCCGTCGCCGGCGAGGGCCGCGACGGGGCGGTCGGGCGCGGCGAGGGCGGCACCGAGGGCGGCGGGCACTGCGTAGCCCATACACGAGTAGTCCACCGGTGCCAGGAAGCTCCGGGGCCGGTCGAGGCGGAGTATCTCCATGGCCAGGAATGTCCCGTTGCCGCTGTCCGTCGTGAAGACCGTGTCCGGCCCGAGCCGCTCCTGCAGGGCGCGGAGCAGGGTGTGCGGCGTGACCCGGCCGCGGGACTGCTTGGAGACCCACGCGGCCTCCACGCCGGCGTGCCCGTCCGCGATGCGCGTGCGGAGGTCCGGGTCCGGCGTTCTCGCCCGGAGCCGCGGCAGCAGGCGGTCCAGCGTTTCGCCGGAGTCCGCGACGATGGCCGTGTGGACGGCGTAGTTCCGGCCGGGCACTGCGGGGTCGATGTCCACGTGGACGAGGGGCCCGGGCATCTCCACGCCATAGCTGCCCGTCCCCACCTCACCGAACCGGCAGCCGATGGCCAGGACGGCATCGCACGACGCCGCGATCCGGCGCGCGAAGGCGGGGGCGGCCTCGCCGAAGCCGGGCCAGAGGAACAGTTCGTGGGATTCCGGGAATACGCCCTTCCCCTGGAAGGTCGTGGCGACGGGCGCGTCGAGTCGCTCAGCCAGTTCCACGAGGCGGTCCGCGGCGGGGAGTGCACCCAGCCCGAGGTAGAGCAGGGGCCGGCGGGCGCGCTCGAGGACATCCGCGGCGCGCTCCAGGGCGTCGGCAGCCGGCGGTGCAGCCGGCGGTGCCGGTGGCAGCCCCTGCCCCAGGGCGGCCGGGTCCACGTCGTGGGTGAATAGATAGAGATTCGCCGGGACCTCCACGAAGACCGGTCCCGGCACGCCATTCCTGGCGAGACGGCAGGCGTCTCTGACGGCGCGATAGAGGTCCGCGCCGGTACCGGGCCGAAGCTGCGCCTTGGTCACCGGCGCCACCATGGCCGCCTGGTCCACGTCGTGGAGCTGGTACCCCTGTCCCGTGTCCGTCCGGATGCCGCAGCCCAGCACCAGGAGCGGGATGTTGTCCATCCAGGCCTCGGCGATACCGGACATGGCGTGGGTGAGGCCGGCGCCGGGCACGATGTTCACGCAGCCCAGCGTGCCGGTGGCGCGCCAGACCGCGTCCGCCGCGAAGGACGCCGACTGCTCATCCGTGACGAGGATCGGCCGGACGGTCTTCGATCCGGCCATGGCATCGTAGAGTTCGATGTTGTGCGTGCCGGGGATGCCGAAGGCGAGGGTGACGCCCTCATCCTCGAGGGCCTGGAGCACGATCCGTCCGCCGGGTACGCTCATGCCGATCCCGCCTCCGCCGTGGGGCCGCTGCCGGCGAGGAGATCGCCGGCGTCCGCGAGGATGCCCTCCGCCACACGGTCCGCGAGGGCCATGATGGTGAGGTAGGGGTTGATTTCCAGGCTGTCGGGGAACAGCGCCGAGTCGGCGACGCGGAGCCAGGGCAGGCCGTGGACGCGGCCCCGGGAGTCCGTCACGGAGTCCGCCGCCGATGTCCCCATCCCGCACCCGCCCATGAGGTGCGCGGCGGAAACGCTGATGCGGCCGGGCAGGAAGTGCTCCGCGCGAATGCGCTCGTCGATGCGGTGCATCTCGTCGCGCTCGATGAGCGGCGGGTCCGCCTCGGGTGCGTGGACGCGGCGGGCGCCGGCGGCGAAGAAGATGCGTGCCGAGGCGCGCGTCGCCCGGACGAGTGCCTGCACGACGTCGTCAGTGAACGTGTAGTGGACCACGGGCTGGCCGGCGCCGTCGATGGTGATCCGGTTCGACGGTGTCGCGTGGTCGAGTGCCAGGACCAGGATCATCTGCAGGCGCGGGAACGCACGCATCAGGCGGCTGTGGTCGGCGCCGAAGCCGGTCAGGTTCTTCGCCGTGATGAACGGGAAGTACATGCACGTCTCCAGCACGTACCCTGCGTTCCAGTGGTCCAGGTAGTAGCTCTTGGGGTGCCCCACGTCGTTGGTGATGGGGTGATCGTGTTCCGCCACCAGGATGTGGGCGGGGTGGCAGGTGAACCCGTGGCCGATCCGGGGCAGCGTCCGGCCCAGGCCCGAGCGGAGCAGCAGCGCGCTGCTCCCTACGGAGCCGCCCGCCGCCACGACCACGCCGGCGTCCACCAGGTGGTCGCCGGCAGGCCACTCCCCGGGCCGGCCCTTCTCGCCCGGTGCCTTTTCCGTCACA
>DATHVO010000045.1:0-11435 GCA_035461265.1 Longimicrobiales bacterium | reverse complement strand
GGTCTCTCTCGCATGACCGGCGCTTCGCCGCACCGGCGGGATACTGTCGGAAGTTCTTGGCCGCCAAGGGCGTCGCGGCCTAAATTAAGCCCATGAATCACCGTGCACCACCACCGCTCCCGCCCGAAGGGCCGTCCTCCTTCCGCGCCACCGTCCACGGTACCGTTTTCGGGAAACGCGCCGCCCGGCTGGACCGGCTCCAGGCCGGTGACGAGGTCCTGCTGATCCCCGGACCGCCCGTGGACGACGATCCCGGCGTATGGGTGCACCTCTGCGACGGCGACGTCATCGGACACCTCCCCCCCGAGATCGAGTTCTGGCTGGTGCCGTGGCTGCTGCGGGGCGGGCGGGCCCGGGCCCGGGCCGTTCGTGTCTCGGGGGCCGAGACGCCGAGCTGGCGGCGGGTACTGCTCGAGGTCGAGCTCGGCCCCGGTGACTGATCACCAGCGAATCATACTGTCCACTCAGCGCGGCTGCGCCGCGTTCATTCCGACTGATGCCGAAGGAGGTCAACGTGAATCTCGTCGTGGGAGCCACCGGTCACACCGGCATTGAGATCTGCCGCCTCCTCGTCGAGCAGGGTCACGAGGTGCGCGGCCTGGTTCGTGCCACGGCGGACCCCGCCAGGGTCGCGCGACTGCGGGAGATCGGCGTCGGCATCGTGGAGGGTGACCTCCACGCACCGGAATCACTCGCCCGGGCATGCGACGGCGTCGCCGCCGTGATCTCGACGGCCACCGCCACGGGCGCGGCGCAGCCGGGTGACACGGTGGTGAACGTCGACGGGGAAGGCCAGCTCGCGCTGGTGGACGCGGCGGCAGCGGCCGGCGTGGGCCAGTTCGTCTTCATCTCGTTCTCCGGCAACCTCGTCGCCGATACGCCCCTGAGCCGTTCGAAGCGGGCAGTGGAGGCGCGCCTCCGGGAGTCCGACATGACGTGGACCATCCTTCGTCCTGGCGCATTCCAGGAAATCTGGCTGTCGCCCCTCGTGGGCTTCAACGTTCCCGAGGGCAACCTTGTCATCTACGGGACCGGCGGTGCGCCCATCAGCTACATCTCGTTCGCCGACGTGGCGCGCTTTGCCGCGGGTTCGCTGCGGGAGGAATGGGCCTGGAACCGGACCATCGAGCTCGGCGGACCCGACGCGGTTACGCCGCTGCAGGCGGTGCGGATGGCCGAGGAGGTGACCGGCCGGGAGATGTCCGTGCAGCACGTGCCCGTGGAGGCGCTCCGGGCCCAGTACGAGGGTGCGACGGACCCGCTGCAGAAGAGTTTCGCCGGGCTTATGCTCTCCATGGCGGACGGGGATGCCATCGACATGGCGGAGCCGCTGCGCCACTTCCCGCTCCAGCTCCGGACCGTACGCGACCACCTCGAGGCCGCGTACGGAATCGCGCCGGATATCGGCGGCAGCGGGGGCGCCGACTAGAAGCTGCTCACCCCGAGGTGCGCGAGGTCGTCCACCCGGACGGTCTCGCGCGTCCAGTAAGGCTCGCCGTAGCGGCAGCGGATCTGTGCGCCGTAGTGCGCGTGGTGGGCGAGAATCTGGTCGCGGAGCGGGCGGTCGCCGGCGCCGAATATGTCGCCCATGGCCGTCTTCCCTTCGAACTGTGACCCGAAGGCGAAGATCGCGTCCAGCTTCCTCTCCATCTGGTCGGAGATGTCCAGCACGAACGTCGGCTTCGGCGCGTGCTCGGCATACGTCAGGCAGTAGACCAGCTTGTGCGGCCTGAAGGCCTCGCCGTCGATGGCGGCGTTGCGCACGCCGGCCAGGAAGCAGGCGTCACGCCCGAGGTCGCTGGCGGCACGGTGGTCGGGATGCCGCGCTTCCGGCCAGTGCAGGATGACCACGTTCGGCCGCAGCCGGCGGATCTGTGCCGCCACCGCTGCCCTCGCCGCCGGCGAGTTCGCCAGTGCGCCGTCCGGCAGGCCCGCCGACGCACGCTCCGCCAGGCCGAGAACGTCTGCCGCCGCCGCCGCTTCCCGCGCCCGCGAGCCCGCGTCGCCCCAGCTCCCGCTCTCCCCCGCCGTCAGGTCGAGGACCGCCGTCCGACCGCCAGCAGCCGCCGTCCGGATGAGAGCACCGGCGCACAGCAGCTCGGCATCGTCGGGGTGTGCCATGATGGCCAGGAGATCAGTCACGGGCAGTCCTCGCCTCCCCGCCGGATTGCGTACGGCCTCCTCACTCGTACCGCAGCGCCTCGACGGCGTCCATACGCGCCGCCCGCCATGCAGGCCACATCCCGAACAGCACGCCGGCAGTGGCCGCCATCAGGAGTGCCGCGACGACGGCGGAGAACGGGACCGACGCCGGAATCGGCGTGAGCGCCGCCAGGAGGTATGCGCCGCCCGCACCGATGAGCATGCCGATTGCCGCACCCACGCACGTGACCGTAACCGCCTCGAAGAGGAACTGCCACAGGATCTCCCGCCGCGTGGCGCCGATGGCCTTGCGGATGCCGATCTCCCGTGTCCGCTCCGTCACCGCGATCATCATGATGGCTACGACACCGACGCCGCCCACCATGAGCGCCACGGAGGACAGCGCGAGCATCACCATGAAGAAGACGCCGGTGATGCGGTTGAACGTCTTCAGGAACTCCTCCTGCCGGATCACCGCGAAGTCGTTGTCCTCCGTCGGGTGCAGGCCGCGCATGGTCCGCAGCAGCGTGATCACCTCGTCCATCGCCTCGTCCTGCGTCGCGTGCGGCGCCGTGATGGTGAACACGCCCAGCATCCCGTCCCAGGCGGACAGGTGCTTCAGCGCGGAGGTGTACGGCATGATGGCGAGATTCCGGTTGAAGCTGGAGAAGATGTTCTCCGTCATCCGGAAGACGCCGATCACCTCGAACGGCTTGCCGTTGATGCGCAGCCTGCGGCCGATGGGGTCGAGCGGACCGAACATCGCCTCCGCCAGCGGCTCCGACAGCAGCACTACCGGAGCCGACGCGCGAACGTCGTTGAGGAGCATGTCGTGGCCCGCGATGATGGTCGCGCTGCTGTAACCCGTCCAGCCGTTCTCCCGCGCCGCGATGCTGACGCTCCCCAGGCGGGTGCTCCCGTAGACGAACTCGCCGTTCAGGTCGAGGCCCACGATGGTCTGGCGGATGGACGGCAGCTGGCCGATGCGCCGCGCCTCTTCAACCGTGATCTTCGGGTTGCTGCCCCACGGCGGGCCGTCGTGGTTGACGATGCGCACGGAATTGAAGTCGTACCGCATCACCATGAAGTTCGTCGGGCCCACCGCTTCCATCTCGTCCATGATGCTGCTGCGGATTCCCTGGATGGCGGCGCTCATCAGCATCACCACCGCAACACCGATGACGATACCCAGGATCGTCAGCCCGGAGCGGAACTTGTTGGCCCGGATCTGGTCCAGCGCGAGGCGCGCGCCTTCCTGCAGGCTCTCAATGCGCATGGCTACTCCGCTCTCAGCGCCACGACCGGGTCCAGCCGCGCGGCGCGGGCGGCGGGATAGATGCCGGCGAGGACGCCCACGCCCACGCCCATGAGCACGGACATCGCCATCCAGAACGGCGCGATCGCGGCCGGCAGCGGCGAGACGGCCCGGACGATCTGGGCGAGGAGCAGGCCGATGCCGATCCCCACGATGGCGCCCATGCCCGAAAGCGTCGCCGACTCCACCAGCACCTGGATGTGGATGTCGCGCCGGCGTGCTCCCAGAGCCTTCCGAATGCCTATCTCTCGCGTCCGCTCCGTCACCGAGACGAGCATGATGTTCATGATGACGATGCCGCCCACGACGAGAGCAATGGAGACGAGCGTCGGGAACGCGACCATGAGGATCGTGCGGATCCGCTCCCAGAAGTTCATGGACTCCGTCGCCGTCTCGATGGAGAAGTTGTTCGCGTCGGCCGGCCGCAGCCGGTTCCGGATGCGCATCACGGCCTCGACGTCCAGGCGGGCCTGCTCGATGTCCGCGGGGTCCACGGGCTTGACGAGCACCCGGTCCACGATGCCCTGCGGGTTCACGAACCGGCCCATGGGCGAGCGAGCCGGCGCGAACGCCCGGTTGTCCATGGACATGCCGAACAGCGTGCCCTGCCGTTTCATGACACCGATGACCTCGAACGGGCGGTCATTGACCTTCACGGTCCGGCCCAGCGGGTCGAGGACGCCGAACAGCGTCTCCGCCGCTTCGTGCCCGAGGATGACCACCGGCACGCCGGCCCGGTCCTCCGGCGCGGTGAAGGCCCGGCCGCGCTCCACATCCAGGTCCCGGATGCGGAAGAGGTCCGCGCTCGCACCGGTCAGCCAGACGTTCTCCACCTCGACGCCCTGCTCGGACATCAGGCGGCCGCTGTTGTAGCTCTCCACCGCCACGAGGGCGGGCACGCTCAGGCCACTGCGCACGGCGTCGGCGTCGCGGAAGGTGATCCGCGGGCGGCGCCGGTACTCCCGCCAGGTGTCGGCGTCACCGCTCATCTGGATTTCGGGCGTCCGGCTCAGCGTGATCGTGTTCAGCCCGTAGATCGTCCGGGCGAAGTCCTCCTCCATGTAGCGGTTCATGCCCTCGATCACGCTCACGACGGTGATGAGGAACATGACGCCGATGATCACGCCCACGACGGCAAAGAAGCTCTTGAGCTTCTGTGCGCGGATCTGGCCGAGGGCCAGGAGGATCCCCTCGCGGAGGTTCATGCCGGCTACGCCCCGCCGCGCGTCCCGGTCGCGGCGGCAACCAGCTCCGCTCCGCGCTCCGTCCTGGTATCCGACGAGATCATCCCGTCGTGCAGCGTCACGGTCCGGTGGGCGTGCTCGGCTATGTCGTGCTCGTGCGTGACGAGGAGGATGGTCTGGCCGCCGCCGTGGAGCTCGTCGAACAGGGCCATGATGTCGGCCGCGGTCACGCTGTCCAGGTTCCCGGTGGGCTCGTCGGCCAGCAGCAGGGACGGCCGGTTCACCAGGGCCCTCGCCACGGCCACACGCTGGCGCTGGCCGCCGGACAGTTCGGACGGCTTGTGGTCCATGCGGTCGCCGAGACCGGTTCGGTGGAGCACCTCCGCCGCCCGTTCCTGCCGTTCCTTCTTCGGGACGCCGGCATAGATGAGCGGGAGCTCGACGTTGTGCAGGGCCGTTGCCCGCGGCAGCAGATTGAACGTCTGGAACACGAACCCGATGTAGCGGTTCCGGATGTGTGCCAGCTCGTCATCGGAGAGGCCGGCCACCGGCGTACCATCCAGCCAGTACTCGCCCGCCGTGGGCGTGTCCAGGCACCCGATGAGGTTCATGAACGTGGACTTGCCGGAGCCCGATGGGCCCATGAGCGCGACATACTCGTTGCGCTCGATGACGAGGTCCACGCCTCTCAGTGCGTGAACCGTCTCGGCGCCCAGAACGTAGTCCTTGACGAGTCCCTTCGTACGGATGACCGGCTGCATCAGCTCCCCCTCCCTGCGGTCGTCTGCTCACTCCTGCGGCCCTCGGTGCCCGGCATGCGGCGCACGGCCTTCCCATCCTCCAGCGAACGGATCGCGTCGTAGGGTCCCGCCACAACGGAGTCGCCCTCGGTCACGCCGTTGATCACCTCGAAGTGGCCCTGCCCGGCGATGCCAACGGTGATGGGCACGAAGACGGCCTTGCCCTCCTTCACGAGGAACACGCCCTCCTCGTCCAGGCGGTCCTCGGCGGTGGCCGCGGCGGCGGCTCGCTCGGCGTCGGGATTCTCACTGGCCACCGGCTCCGCGGGCTTCCGCTCCCGCACCGTGAGCGCGATGATCGGCACCGTCAGGACACTCTCCCGGCGGGCCGTCACGACGTCCGCGGAGACGGACAGGTCGGAGCGCAGCGAGGGCGGCGGCGTGTCGAGCGTGATGACAATCTCGTAGTCGATGGCCTGGCCGCCCTGTCCGGTCGTGGGCGTGGTCTGCGCGAGCGGCGAGCGCACGGCGCTGTAGCCAATCTCCGTCACGCGCCCGGTGAACCGCTGCCGTGGGAATGCGTCGATGCCGACGCTCGCACTGTCGCCCACCTGTATCTTGGGCAGGTCCGTCTCGTCCACCCGCACCACGGCCTCCATGCTGGAGAGGTCCGCGACCGTCAGCAGCAGGCTGCCGGGGTTGTTCATCGTCCCGACGATGGCCGTGGAACCCTCCTCCACGTTGAGGCGGGTGATGACTCCGTCCATGGGCGAGCGGATCACCGTCTTCGACAGGCGGTCCCGCGCCTCGTCGAGGGCGGAGCGTGCCTGTGCGACGCCGTACGTCGCGGCCGTGAGCAGCTCACGCTGGACGCGGGCCTGCGTCTCCGACTCCTCGAGCTGCTGCGGGCTCACCAGGTTCTGATCGGACGTGGCCAGTGCCTGGAACCGCTCCCAGGCCCGCTCCGCCTGGATGAGGTTGGCCCGCGCCTGGGCCTCCCGCGCGAGGGCCTCGCTCACTGCCGCCTGGCCGCGCGCGACGGAAGCCTCGTACTGGGTGGGGTCAATGCGCATCAGGACCTGGCCGCGCTGTACGGCCTGGCCCTCCTTGATGTTCAGCTCGATGATCCGGCCCATGATGTCCGCCTGGACGTCGACGCGGCGGTGAGGGCGGATCCAGCCCGTGGCGTTCACGGTGGCCACGAGGTCGCGGCTGGACACCGGCTCGATGCGGACATTGACCGCGTTCCCGCCCCGGTTCTTCGCCGCCATGACGGAGACTGCCACGACGGCGATGACGGCGGTGGCGCCGATAATGATCTTTGTCTTCTTCGTCATCAACGGGTCTCCACTGCCTGCATCAGGCGGCTGCCCACGGCAGCTTCCAGTGCGGCGAGGTTCTCGTGGAACTGGTACACGGAGGTCAGGTACGCGCGGTCTGCCCGCGCCTTGATCGTCTCGGCGTCCTGCAGCTCGATGAAAGCCGCCGCGCCGACGCGGTAACGCTCGCGGGCCAGCTGGAGCTGCTCGTCGGCGAGGGCGGCATTGCGGGCCTCGAGCTCCGCGCTGCGGCGGGCTGTCTGCACGTTGTGGAGTGCGGTGGCGACCTCGGTGTGCAGCCGCAGTTCCTCCGCCTGGAGGCGCAGCGACGCATCGCTGCGCGACACGCGGGCCTGTTCGACCTGGCGCTCGCGCGAGAACCCGTCGAACAGGGGCAGCGACACGGTGAGGCTCATCGTGAACGGGTCCTTCGTGTAGTTGAAGGGGAAGACGCTGTTCCCCTGCCGGATCCGGTTGATGTCATCCTCGCTGAGAGCGAACTGGTTGCAGTCCGCCGGCGTATTCGGCAGTGGCTGGCTGAGGCCTGCCGAGATCTGGTTGAGCAGGATGCAGCTCTGGGCCTGCTGCGCCATGCTCTGATGCGCCTGGTCCACGAGGAAATTCGCATTGCCCGCCTGCCTCGCGTAGCCGGACAGCCCCGCCGAGAGGCTGAGCGTCGGCAGGTAGGCAGAACGTGCCATCTTCACGCCGGCATCCGCCGCAGTCAGGGATGCCCGGGCGGCCACGAGCTGGGGGTGTGCCCGCACGGCCATGGCGATGAGGTCGCCCTCATTCCACGGCACGTCCCTCACCGCGAACTCGCTCGTGAGCTCGACGGGGGCGTCCGCGCGCACACCGAGAACCTGCATGAGGCGCAGGCGTTCCGTCTGGACCAGGTTTTCCGCCTGCAGCAGCGCCACCTCTGCGCGGCCGCGCTCGACTTCCGCCTGCTTGGATTCCAGCGGGATCGCCGCGCCCACCTGGACTCGGGCCGCGGCCAGCCTGAGGTTGTCGTCCGCCCGCATCAGCTCCTGCCTGGCGAGCGTGACGCCATCCTGGGCCCGCTTCACGGCAATGTACTGCCGCGTGACGTTGGTTGTCAGTCCGAAAGCGGCGGCATCCACGCCCGCGACGGTGGCGGCCCGCTGCTGCCGGGCCTGCCGCGGTGCGAGGAGGGACGCGCCCGACAGGCGGTACGTCAGCCCGAGGTTGTAGCTGGATGAGTAGTAGTCCGTCCTGCTCTCGAATCCCAGGTCCGACCCGGTGAGCAGGCCGAAGCGCGGCGTGCCCGCCGCCTGGTAGCCGTAGGTAGTGGAGACGTTCGCACCGGGGAGCAGCGCGCCGTACGCGTCGCGCACCGCCCAGTTCGCGACATCGATGTCGTTGGCCTGCTGCAGGAACTCCGGGTTGCTCCGGTGAGCGAGGGCGATGGCCTGCTCGAGGGTCAGCGTCGCCGTCTCCTGGGCGTGGACGGCGGTGGATACCGACAGGACCAGCAGGGCGAGGAATCCGCCGCGGGACATCGTAGAGAGCACCGTGCTCCTCCTTATTCTCGTTACATCAGTGGCGAACCGTGGCACGCCGACACTACGCGGCCACGGAGCGTCGGGTTTCGCGCCTGCGCGGGGTGCGCCTGTCCGTCGGCAGTCGGCGCGGCCCGGGAGGGCGGCGCGGCGGCGCCCGTCGTTCAGGGGAGCGTCGTCCTGACGGCGACGTAGGACCGGGATGGTATTTCGACGCGGAGCACCCGCCCCTGGGCGTCGATCCACACCTGTCGCGCGTCACCACCGGCCGGCTGCACCGTGAGGCGCCGTGCGGACGTGGTGGTCCCCCCGGCGCTGACGTTCTCCGGTCCGCTCGCGGTGATGGTCGCCTGGACCTGCCTGCTCTCCCGCGGGACCATTATGGGCGCGCTGGTGGCGCCGGCGCCGGCGCGCTGGGCGATGAAGTAGTAATGGTGCGCCACGCCGTCGTCGAGGATGACTGCGCCGTCCGTCACCAGGAACTCCCGCATCGTCTCGCCGGTGGGGGAGACGGTCCGAGCCGCCGCGCGGCTGCCCGTCACGCTCCCCCGGATCCGCCGGGCGTCGCCGCCCCGCAACTCGAGGTCGTACGCCACCGGCCGCAGGCCCGCGCCGGCGAACTGCACGTTGGCGATGACCTCGTCGCCGCCATTGCTCAGGACCACGCGGCCCTGCGCGATGATCACGGCGTCGGCCCCTTCGCCGTTGCGCCGGATGGAGAATGTCTCCATGCCGACCTCACGGCCGCCCACGAGCACACGAAACGTGCCCTCATCGAGCTGGACGGTCTGTCCGGATACGGGCACCGCCGCGGCCAGCGCGAGGGAGATTGCTGCCAGACTCCCGAGTTTCATGCACCACCTCCGAAGGTTGCCCACAAGTACACCGGGCCGTGGGGCGGGGTCCGCCCGCTGCCTACACCGTGTCCGACTCCTCGTCCGCCGCTCCGAAGACCGCCCGCTCGATGGCGGCGAGCACCCGCTCGTAGATGGCCTGGCCCTTCTGCGCCGTCGCGGCGGTGGGGTAACCCACCGTGCCCGCGCCCCCCGGCGGCGGCACGTGGAGCTGCCCGCGGATATAGCGCTCGAACTGTTCGTCCGGCAGCTCGAGGTCCCGCGCCCGCTCCATCCGGACCAGGTCGGGGTAGAGGAACAGCATGACGGACGTCTCCGCCTCGCAGGCATGGAGATGGCCCGGCTGGCGCTCCAGGAGGTCGCCGATGTCCACGTCCCAGACGGAAACGACCCGGACCCGGGCCGATCCCGTGATCAGTGTGGCCAGGGCGTCGAGGTGCGGCTCGTGGCCATGCGCGGTCACGATAATGAACTCGCCGACACCGTGTTCCTCCCACGCGGCGAGGAGCTCGTTGATGGCGCGATGGAGCGTCTTCTGGCGCAGCGAGGCGGTGCCGGCGTACTCTCGTTCCGTGTGTACGTTGACGCCGTAGTACATGGTGGGCGCCCGCAGCACCCCGAACCGCTCCGACAGGTCCATGGCGACGCGCCGTGCAATGAGGACGTTGCTGCCGAGGGGGAGATGGGGGCCGTGCTGCTCGAGGGCGCCCACGGGGATGACCAGGCGCGGGTCACGGGCCAGGTGTGCAGCCGCGTCTATCCATGTCAACTCGTCGAGGGCCAGTGAGGTGTTGCCCTTCATCGTCGTACCTGCGTCCGGAAGCGTAGTCGGTTGCGGCTGATCATGTCCGAACGGTCGGTCCTCGCGGCGTTCGGCGCAACCGTGCTCGCCATGACGCTCCTCGCCGGCTGGGCCCGTTCTCCGGGGCTGGCATGGCTGGCGGCGGCCGGCCTGGCGCTGGCCGCCGCCGCCGTGCTCCTCGCCATGACCTGGCGGCGGCGGGCCACGCCCGTTCCGTCCCCCCTCATCCTGGCGGTGGTGTTCGTCGCCGCGGGCGTGGGCGCCGGCCTGGCGTACTCGTGGCAGTTCCAGCGCATGGAGCGGGACTGGCCGGCGGTGCTCGCGGACCGGCAGGCCGAGCTCGGGAGTGGCCTCGAGGCCAGGATGTCCGCCCTGGTGGAGCGGGGCGCGTCGTCTGCAGGGTCCGCGGCCGGCCTCGCCGTTTCGGAGCGGGGCGCGCCGTTGTTCCGCGCGCTGGCCGGTCTCCGCGACCAGGCGGCGGTGGACGCCATCGCCATCTACACGTCCACCGGCGATCTCGTCGCCTGGGCCGGCGAGCACAGGGGCCCGCTGCCGGACTCCGTCTGGCTCCGCGAGGGTGCGGCGTACTTCGAGGAGCGGCCGCTGTTCAGCTACCTCTACTTCTCCCGGCCCGTGCCCGGCCGCGGTGAACACGCCGTGGTGGCCGTCCTGGTGGAGACGGGGATCATCGGCGAGGGCAGGGAAGGCGCGAGTGCGGCCATTGTCGCGGCGCAGACGGGCACGCGGGCGGGTTTCCGCCGGGGGGGCGGGCCCGACGCGGTGTGGTCACTGGTAGAAGGCGCGGACACCGTCGTGCATGCCCGCCTGGAGTCCGTGACGCAGGGGGAGTTGCGTCGCGGAGTGGAGCGGCAGGCCAGGCGCGTGGTGCTGCTGGCGGTGCTCGGCGCCCTGCTCGCGGCCGGCTTCGCCTGGGTCCGCCGGGTGGCGGGGCGGACGAGGGGACGGGGACCGGCCCGCCTCATGCCGCTGCTGCCCCTCGTCCTGACCCTGATGCTCGTCGGCCTGGCGCCGCTCCGGGATGTCGTGGGCGCCGATCGGCTGTTTTCACCACTGCTCTTCACGCTGCCGATGCCCGGCGACATCTCACTCGGCCGGATGCTGGTGGTGCTGCTTCCCGTGGTCCTTCTCGCCGCGGGCATCCGGCGACGGCCCGGTCCCCGACGCAGCCTACCCCTGTGGCTTGCCGCCGGGGCCCTCGCCGTGGCCGTCGCCTACCCGGCCGTCGTGAAGGTCCTCCTCGACGGCGCGACGCCGGCCCTGCTCCACGATCCCGCGCCCCTCTGGCTCGCACTCCAGCTTGCCGGAGTGACTGCGCTGGCCACGTTCACTGTGCTCCTCTTTCCGCAGCTGCATGTGCAGGAAGCCGGCGGACCGTGGAGCCGGCCGCTCGTCCGGCGTGGGCTCCTCGCCGTCGCGCTGGTTTCCTCCGCAGTGCTGGGCCTCGCCGTGGCCGGCGCCGCCGGTCCCGACGCGGCCGTCCCGACGGCCACGGCAGCGCTCTGGGCGATTCCGTACGTCGTGGCGGGCCTCGCCCT
>DATHVO010000044.1:0-6221 GCA_035461265.1 Longimicrobiales bacterium | reverse complement strand
ACCGGCGGCGCACACCGGCGAGGAAGTCCGGTTGCGCGATGCGGCCAACGACTTCCAGCGCTACGCTGGCGACGAACGGACCGCCGCCGAAGGTCGTCGCGTGATCGCCCGGCCGGACCGCGGCCGCGACTTCGGCGGTGAGGAGCGCAGCGCCCATGGGCAGCCCCCCGGCCAGGGGCTTGGCCAGGGTCACGATGTCGGGCCGGACGCCGCTCGCCTCGTTCGCGAGAAACCACCCGGTCCGTCCCAGGCCACACTGCACCTCGTCGAGGATGAGGAGCGCCCCCGCCTCACGGGTCAGCGACCTCAGCGCGGCGAGATACTCCGCCGTGAGGGGGCGCACGCCACCTTCTCCCTGGACCGGCTCGGCAATCACCGCCGCCGTCGTCGCGGCGCTGATGGCGGAGGCGGCATCGTCAGGGTCCTCCGGTGTGATGAAGCGGACCCCCGGCATCAGCGGCTCGAAGGGCTCCTGCAGCGCTCTCCGATCCGTGGCTGCCAGGGCGCCGAAGAGGCGGCCGTGGAACGAGCCGCGGAGGGCGACGATCTCGTGCTTGCCGGCGCCACCCGTCTCGCGTGCCCACCGTCGGGCGAACTTGAATGCCGCCTCGTTTGCTTCCGCGCCGGAATTGCAGAAGAAGACGCTGTCGGCGAACGAGTTTGCCGTGAGGAGGCCCGCCAGCGCCTCCGCCGGCGCAGTCCGGTACAGGTTCGACACGTGGATCAGGCCCGTGTGGAGGGCCCGCTGTGCCGCAGCGGTGATCCCGGCGTCTGCGTAGCCCAGGGCATTGACCCCGATGCCGCTGCCGAAGTCGAGGTAGCTCCGACCCTCGCTGTCGGTCAACCGGCAGCCGTCCCCGGCAACCAGGAGAGGCGGCGCCGGGCGGTACACCGCAAGGAGCGGTGATGCCGGAGCGACCGCAGGCGGAGGCGCGAGCACGGATGCCATCAGGCCACCCCCTCGAGGGCATGGCGAACCACCGTGCCGGCAGCGCCGTCGTAGAGGACGCGGGCATCGCCGATACGAATCGACGGAACGCCCGCGTCCAGCGCCCGGACACTCGCACTGAGTTTCACACCCATCCCGCCGAACGCCACCCCCGAACGCACCAGTCCGAGCGCGTCCCCGGCGTCCAGGCGCGTGCACAGACCGGCCGTCCCGCGCACGCCCGGGACATCCGTGAGGAATACCAGTTCGGCGGCGCCCAGCGCCGCGGCAATGGCGCTGGCGGCGTCGTCCGCATTCACGTTCACCGGGTTCCCGTCGGCGCACAGGGAAACCGGCGACACGACCACCGTATGGCCTTCCTGCAGCAGCGACCTGAGCAAACCCGTTCGCACCCCGCGCACCACGCCCACGCGGCCGAGGAGCCCGCCCTCCAGCAGGTCCGCCGTCAGCAGCCCGCCATCCACGCCCGAAAGACCCACCGCGTCCACACCGGCAGCCAGGAGCGCAGCGGTGACACGCGTACTCACCAGCCCGTTCAGGACCATCGCCGCGACGTCCATGGCCTCCGGCGGCGTCACACGCCGGCCCTCGTGCCAGCGCGTCTCGACGGCCAGCCGGTCCGAGAGAGCCGTGATCTCCGGACCGCCGCCATGCACGATGACCAGCGGCGAACCCGCCGCCGCTACGGCGTCCGCGAAGGACGTCAGCCACGCAGCATCCGCAAGTGCGGCTCCGCCGATCTTGATCACGCGCTCGGTCACCGCGGCAATCCCTCGTTCTCGCACAGATCCATCATCAGGTTCGCGTTCTGGACCGCCTGCCCGGCTGCACCCTTCACCAGGTTGTCGAACGCCGCCACAACGAGCAGCAACGGCGGCGCGACACCTTCCACCGCGCACGCCCCCAGGGCCACCGTGTTCCCGCCCACCACCCCGCGCAGCGACGGCAGGCCTTCCGGCCAGACGTCGATGAACGGCTCGCCTTCGTATGCCGACCGCCACGCGTCGAGCACCGCCGCCCGCGTCGTCCCCTCCACGAGCGGCACGTACATCGTCTCCAGAATCCCGCGCCGGACAGGAAGCAGGTGCGGCGTGAAGACCACCGGCACCCGCCCGCCCGCCACGCGCTCCAGCCCCCGGACGATCTCGGGCACGTGACGGTGTGTATTCCCCGCCCCGTAGGCCCGGTAATCCTCCGCGACCTCGCCGAAAAGCAGGTCCCGGCGCGCCGTCCGGCCGGCACCCGTCACACCCGATGCCGCATTCACCACCAGCGGCCGCGACGTGTCCACCAGGCCCGACTCCAGCAACGGCGCCATGCCGAGCAGGATGCCCGTGGGATAACAGCCGGGATTCGCCACCAGACCGCTTCCCCGCACCTCATCCCGCCACAGCTCCGGCAGACCGTACACCGCGCCATGCCCGCCCGCGCGGAGATCGGAAGACAGGTCCACCACCCGGGCACCCGCAGCCCGCGCCGCCGTCGACCAGGGCCCCGCCTCGCCGTGCGGCAGGCAGGTGAACACCACATCCGCCGACCCGAACGGGACGTCCTCCGCCCGCACGTACCGCAGCCCGTTACCCGCCACCGAGTCCCCGGCCGCCGACTCCGACGTGGCCCAGGCCGCCCGGATGCGGGGATGCCGCTTCAACAGGACCAGCAACTCCTGCCCCGAATAGCCGGACGCGCCGAGTACGGCGGCGCGTATTGGTTTAATATTCATCATGGAACGTATACTTATACACGGGATGGGCGCGGAATTCAAGGGGGCGGCGGGTGGCGGGGATCAGGTGGCGGCGCGTTCCTCGAGGCGGTGCTGCACAGCGGCCAGCTGGGCGGGGTCCCGGAGGATGAGCAGGACGGTGTTGTCACCGGCCAGCGTACCGAGCACCTCGGGCCATTCTTCGGAGTCGATGGCCTCTGCGACGGCCTGGGCGCCACCGACCATGGTCTTCACGACGAGGAGGTTGCCGGTGCCTTCGGCGCCGACGAAGAGGGCGGGCAGGAGTCGGCCGAGTGCGGGCGAGTGGTCCCAGGATTCCGGGGGAAGGGTGTAATGTCCGCCATCGGGATCATGCATCTTGATGAGGCGGAGCTCGCGGACGTCGCGCGATAGCGTGGCCTGTGTGACGTCGAAGCCACGCTCCTCGAGGAGCTCTCGGAGCTGTTCCTGGCTGGAGACGCGACGGGTGTGGACGATGTCGCGAATTGCGTCGTGGCGCAGCTGCTTCGTCATGGTGAGTGGATGTAGGCGCGGATCGGTGGGCCGTCAAGGCGTGACGTAGAGGAATGCGCAGACGGTGCCGTAGATGACGTGCATCGCACCAATGCGGAATGCCGCGGCGGGCGCCGCGAGGGGCCGGCTCATGGCAAAGGCGAGGAGGGCGTGTATGGCGCCGAGGGCGAAACCGGTGAGGGCATCGGACCGGTGCATGGCCTCGAAGACCAGGCCGTACAGCAGCGGGTAGGCGAACAGGCCGGCGACGAGGGTGCCGGCGAGGCCGTGGCCCGCGGACCTGGTCCTCGGGATCAGCGCCCATGCCGTCGGGGCGCGACCGCCGAGTATGGTGCCGGTGATGGCGGCGGCGCAGGTTGCGGCGGCGCCGACCCAGAAGAGGAGGAGCCAGGAAGGAGCGGTCATGGGTCAGAAGAGTGGAGCCGCGGGGGCGCCCGCGCCAGACGGCCAAAGAGATGCGGCCACCCATTTCAGGATGGCCGCAAACGGTTCGAGAGGGCCCGGCCGGATTCGAACCGGCGAATGGTGGTTTTGCAGACCACTGCGTTACCACTTCGCCACGGGCCCGCAAGCTACGTCGCCTGGCGGTCGGGACCGGGTCCCGGTACGGTGTCGAAAGCGGGAAACCGGACTCGAACCGGCGACCTTCTGCATGGCAAGCAGACGCTCTACCAACTGAGCTATTCCCGCGCGTCAGTGGCTAACTCTACCCGAAAGCCCTGCCTTCGTCAAGGCGCGAGAGAGCCCATCGCGAGACGGTAGATGTGTTCGTATTCGCGGGCGGAACGAGCCCACGAATTGTCCAGTCGCATGCACCTGACCTGCATGGCGCGCCAGCCCCTCCGGCGCCAGCGGCCGGCTGCACGATCCACTGCGTCGAGGAGGGCATCCGGCGTGGGATCCTCGAAGAGGAAGCCGGTGCTGCCGTCCGTGATGGTGTCGTTGAGGCCGCCCGTGCGCCGGGCAATGGGTGGTGTACCGTAGCGCTGGGCGATCATCTGTCCGAGGCCGCAGGGCTCGTACAGCGACGGCATGAGGAAGTAGTCCGCGCCGGCGTAGATGAGGTGGGCCAGCGGCTCGTCGAAACCCTCGACGATGGTCACGCGGTCGGGCCACTCGGATGCGACGGACTCGAGCGCGTGGAGGAACCCGCGGTCGCCGTCGCCGAGGAGCACGAGACTGCAGCCGCGGCGCACGAGTCCGGGCAACGCGGCGAGGAGGATGTCGATGCCCTTCTGGTGCGCGATGCGCGTGACCATGCCGAGGACGGGCCCGTCCCCGTCGATTCCTGTGCGTCGCAGCAGGGCGGTCCTGTTGTCCGCTTTCGCTCCGGGCGTGCGGGCGCTGTACCGAGCCGGAATGAGCGGATCGGTGACCGGGTTCCAGGCCGCCATGTCGATTCCGTTCAGGACACCGTGGAGCGTGCGACGGCGGAACGACAGGAGGCCGTGGAGGCCGGCGCCGTATGCCGGAGTCTGGATTTCGGAGGCGTACGTCGGTGACACGGTCACGAGCCGGTCTGCGATGGCGATTCCCGCCTTCATGAAGGAGGCCTGGCCGTAGAACTCGAGGCCGTTCTCCGTCCGGAAGAACTCGTCGGGCACGCCGGTCTGTCGCAGGACGGGCCGCGGGAAGTTCCCCTGGTAGGCGAGGTTGTGGACGGCGAAGACCGTGGCAGCCTCGGTGCCGTCCACGAGGCCATAAACAGGCACGAGGCCGGTCTGCCAGTCATTGAGGTGGATGACGTCCGCCTGCCAGGCGCGGCTCAGGGCGGCGACCGTCCGGCTGAAGAACGCGAAGCGTCGCCCGAGCCCGAGGGGTTCGCCCGGCGGTGGCTCGTACGGTCTGTCCGTCGCGAAGAACTCCTCCGCCGCGAGGAAGGCGGCGCGGGCGCCGGACGGGCGGGTCTCCTCGAAGATGGCGACCTGCCGACGGCCGCCGGGCCACGGCACTGTCGTGTCTCCCGCCGCGACGGCGGCTGTATTCATGGACGTGTAGCGCGGCAGGGCCAGGAGTACGTCATGGCCGCCGGCGGCCAGGGCGTCCGCGAGGGCGCCCGCCACATCGGCCAGGCCGCCGGTCTTGAAGTACGGAACGGCCTCCGAAGCGGCGATGAGTATCCTCATCGCCGTCTGCGCCGTGTTGTCCTGGCGCTGTCCCGTGGCTCGGCCGCCCGAACGAGGGTCCAGGCGAGGAAGCCGGCGAGTGCGGCGTGGTGCGCGGAGCCGGCCGTGCCCGTCGCCGGATCGTAGTCGGCGGCGGCGACACCGCCGGGGAAGCGGATCAGGAGCAGACGACTCAGTGCGTCAGCTGCGCCGGGTCCGAGGAGGTCCGTGCACAGCGCGGCCAGACAGGCCCGGCCGGGATCCGAACGCGTCGCGACGCCGGCGACGGCGCCGGACAGGAACAGCGGATAGCGCGGGGAGCGCAGGAACTCCATGGTGGCAGTCCAGACCGGATCGTCCTCCGGGCAGAACCCGAAGAACGGCAGCAGCCCGAGGCTTCCCGCCGGATCGTCGTAGATGGCCGAGGCTCCGTCCAGATCGGCGGTGGACGCGAGGAGCGGCGACCCGTCGAGCTCCGTCACGCAATGCTGCCATATCGCGGCGGCGACTTCCGGGCCCGCACCCGTGAAGCGCGGCGGAGCGTCGTCGGGGTGCTCCTTCGGGACCAGTTCCGGCAGCGCCTCGGCAAACGCCCGGAGCAGCGCATTGCCGAACGTACCGTATGCGTGGTCGGCAGCATCCCCGGAGGGCAACAGCTCCGTGCTGCACAGCATGTGCTCGGGATGGAGGCGGGTGAACAGCGCCGCATCCGTCTCGTAGGCGACCTGCCGCACGAGACCTTCGTCCAGGAGCGATTCGTCACCCGTGCCAGCGACGTAGTGTCTTGCGATCCATGGGTAGAGCAGCGCCTGGTCCAGCACGAACCCCGTATCGAATGCCCCGCCATCCATGTAGCGCAGGTGCTCGCCCGACCGCTCGGAGAACATGTCGAAGACCCGGAAGAGGGCCTCGCGGGCCAGGCCGGGGTCGG
>DATHVO010000043.1:0-2241 GCA_035461265.1 Longimicrobiales bacterium | reverse complement strand
TCTTCGTGAGCGCGGCCATCTCCGAGTCCATCACGCCTGACACGCTGGACCAGCTCGACGCGGTGGGCGTGCAGGTCATCGCGTGCGGCTCCAACCAGCCGTTCCGCGAGTTGAAGATCGGCTCCACCCGTGTCGCGCAGGAGGCGGACCGCCGTTTCGCCATCCTGGCGGACATACTGTCCAACTGCGGCATGGCCCGGACGTTCAGCTACCTCATGGAGCCGGGCGCCAGCGCACGCGGCACGCCGGTCTTCGAGGCCGTCGACCACACCATCGGCACCGCCCTCGACGAGACCCTTGACCGGGCCCGGCGCCCCCACTCGGGCCTGCTCGCGGCGACCCTCGGTCTCGCACTGGATCGGATCGGAGCGTAGGTGCCGGCGCCCGGCGCCCGGATTCCCGTCTTCCTGAACGCCGCGGCCGGCGTGCAGGCGACTGATCCTGACGAACTGCGGGGCCAGCTCGGCGCGGACATTGTGGACATCCGAACTACGGAAGCCGGCGCATTCGACGACGCCATCCGGGAGGCCGTGCGGGACGGCGCCTCCGTCATTGGCGTCGCCGGCGGCGACGGCACCATGCGGGCCGCTGCCGCCGTTCTCGCCGGCTCAGGCGTGGCCCTCGCCTGCGTCCCCACCGGCACGCTCAACAATTTCGCCCGGCGGGCCGGCATCCTCGGCATCGACGACGCCCGGACCGCGCTGCAGACGGGAACGACCCGTGACATGCCCATCGGCATCGTACAGGACGGCGTCTTCCTCAATACCCTCACGTTCGGCGAGTACCCGCGCGTGGTGAGGATGCGGGAGCGGCTGCGCCCCTACATGGGCAAGTGGCCGGCGGCGGCCGTCGCGTTCGTCGTGGCCATTCTCACCATGCGACGCATCCGCGTTTCCCTCACTTCAGACACGGAGACCGTCGTGCGCAGGACGCCGTTCGTCTGGGTGGGGATCGGCTGGGGCAGCTTTCCCCGGGTGGACACAGCGCTGGAGCGACGCAGCTCGCCGGACCTCGAGGTGGCGGTGCTGAGGTCCCAGTCCGCCGCGGGCGGGCTCGGCTTTCTCCTCCGCCTGGCCGCGCGCCTCCTCCTGGGCCGCACACCCGTGCGGGACTCGGCCCTGCAGGTGCTGCACACGCGGACCCTCACGCTGGATGCCCGCCGGGCCATCGACGCGACGGCGGACGGGGAGGTAGTGAGACTGGTGCCGCCCGTCCGGGTGACGGTGCGGGATGCCGCGCTCCGGGTCCTCACCGGCCGCGGCGACCAGCAGCGGAACCAACGTCAACGCCCTACGGAGGGGACGCCACCATGAACGGCATCGAGATCCTGATCGGAACGAAGCGCGGCCTGTTCACGGCCCGCAGCGACGCCGGGCGGAGGGCGTGGACGCTCAGCGACCCCGCCCTCGTGGGGCGTGAGGTCTATCACGCCATCGCCGACCCGCGCGACGGCACGCGGTGGGCCGCCACCGACCACGCCGTCTGGGGCGCCCACATCCACCGCAGCACGGACGGCGGCGCCACATGGGATATCCTGGACGCCGCTCCCCACCACGCCGACGGGCGGGGTCTGGAGGCCATCTGGTTCCTCGCCGCCGGGCCGGACGATGAGCCCCGGACGCTGTACGCCGGCATCGAGCCCGCCGGCCTGTTCGTGAGCCGCAATGCCGGCACGTCCTGGGAGCCGGTGACCGCGCTCAACGACCATCCGACCCGTGGCACCTGGCAGGAAGCGGGCGGCGGCCTCGCCCTGGGCTCCATCCAGCACGACCCGCGCGACAGCCGGCGCATGTACTGCTCGATATCGGCGGGCGGCGTGTACCGCACCGACGACGGCGGCGCGACGTGGCAGGCGTGCAACCGTGGCGTCCGCGCGGAGTTCCTGCCCGACCGGCACCCGGAATCCGGGCAGTGCGTGCACCGGCTCCTTCTCCATCCGGCCCGCCCGGACCGGCTCTACCAGCAGAACCACTGCGGTGTGTACCGCTCCGACGACCGCGGCGAGAGCTGGGTGGAGATCACGGCGGGCCTGCCCAGCGAGTTCGGGTATGCCCTGGCCACCGACCCCGCGGACGCCGACGTGGCGTACGTCATCCCCGAGGAATCCAGTCACATGCGCGCCATGCCCGGCGGGCGGCTCCAGGTCTACCGGACGCGGGACGCCGGCGCGTCATGGGAGCCCCTCGCCAATGGACTGCCCCAGCAGCACGCCTACGTGTCCATCCTGCGGGACGGGATGTG
>DATHVO010000042.1:0-2341 GCA_035461265.1 Longimicrobiales bacterium | reverse complement strand
CTTCGCCGGCCACCGGCTCACGCCGCAGCAGGAAGGCACGCAGCCGGAGGCCGAGGGAATCGGCGAGTACGATCCTTCCGCCCAGTACGCGGCCCCGCGTCTCGTTCACCACCCGGACGTAGTCCATTACATCCCCGACAGGGCTTCAATGATCTGGATCAGGGCGGGGCCGATGAGAACCACGAACAGCGCCGGGAAGATGCAGAACACCAGGGGGAAGACCAGCTTGATGGTGGTCTTCGCCGCCGCCTCCCGGGCGCGCTGCTTCCGCTTGTCCCGCAGCACCTCGGCGTGGACGCGGAGGGCGGGCCCCACCGGCGTGCCGAACCGTTCCGCCTGCACGAGGGTGCTCATGAGGCCGCGAACGTCTTCGACGCCGGTCCGGTCCGTGAGGTTGCGCAGCGCCTCGTTGCGGGGCCGCCCGGCGCGGATCTCCAGGTTGGTGAGATGGAACTCCCCGGAGAGCACGGTGCTCACGTGGTGGATCTCCTGCGCCACGCGCAGCATCGCCTGGTTGATGCCCAGGCCCGCCTCGACGCACACGACCAGCAGGTCGATGGCATCGGGCAGGGCGAGGGTGATCTCCTTCTGCCGTGCCCGCGCCCGCGACCGCACCACCATGGTGGGCAGCACGTATCCGATGGCCGCGAGGTACGTGGCCGCGAGCAGCGTGACGATGAACGCGGCGCCGAGGACGCTGGCCGTCAGGAGCCCCACCGCGGCGAGCACCGCCATGAGGGCTATGCGAATCCCCCAGAACAGGTAGGGCGCCCGGGCGCTGCGGTAGCCCGCATGCACCAGGAGTTCGGATACGACGGCGGCCGACCCGCTGTGGTGGGCGATGGCCCGGCCCACGATCTCCAGGATGTCCTCTACCCGCTCGCGACGATGCTGGCGGCGCTGCTGGTCCGCCGGCGTGAAGGCGTCCACGTGCAGGCGCCGGACATCATCCAGGCGACGGCCCACGGCCGCGGGCCGCGCCGTGAGCATGCTGCCGACGAAGAGGACGGTGAGGCCGGCCGCGAGGGCCACGCTGAGTACGAACAGAATCACGATTCCTCCCTAGATCTCGACGTTGACGATCCGGCGGATCCAGAGGAATCCGATGACCTGGAGAAAGACCCCCGTCATGGCCATGATGCGGCCGACGGGGTGCTCGAACAGTATGCGCACGTATTCCGGATCCTGGAGGTACAGCCCGAGTCCCACGAGCACGGGCATCGTCCCGACCACCATCCCGCTCAGGCGGCCCTGGGCCGTGTACACCTTGATCTCGCGGCGGATGGCGAAACGCGCCCGGACGGTCTCCGCCATGTTGTCGAGGACTTCGGCGAAGTTCGCGCCGCCCACCTCGCGCTGCACGATGATGGACGTGGCGAAGATCCTGACGTCCACCAGCTCGATCCGGTCACACAGCCCCAGCAGCGCCTCCTCGAAGGGGACGCCGAACCGCTGCTGGTCGAACATCAGCCGGAACTCCTCCCCCAGGGGATCCGCCAGTTCCTCCCCGATCATCTGGAATCCGGAGGCCAGGGGGTGGCCCGCGCGGATGGCGCGGGACAGATAGTCGATGGCTTCCGGCAGCAGCTCCTCGAACTTCCTGAGGATCGCCCGGCGCCGGTACGACGCGTACACGTACGGCAGACCGCCCACGAACAGGGCTACGAAAACGGCGATGAAGAGAGGAAGCCGCAGTGCCAGCGCGAAGAAGCCTCCGGCAATGGCGAAACCGACGACGAGGAGCAGGAACGTGGTGGGGCTCCACCCGAGCCGGGCCTGGCGCATGAGGGCCAGCGTTCCGGCCACGAAAGGAACCTGCAGCGCCAGCGCCTCGGCCTCCCTGGTGCGACGGCGGGCGGTGTCCACGAGGTCCCGCTCCGCGAGCGTCTGCTCCTGCAGCTCGGACAGTGCCTTCTCGAGGCGGCGGTTCAGGTCCCGGCGGCGCAGCCCCGCACGCACGCCCTCCACGAGGAGCGCAAGTGCGACGATGCCGAAGGCCACCGCCACGAACGCCAGTACGGCCGGTACCCAGGCATTCATGGCGTGAACCTCCCGCCGTCCCGCTGCAGCGGTGCCGGCTCGTCCGTGAACAGCATCTCGCCGAGCTTGATTCCCCACGCCGCGAGACGATCCGCCGCCTTCGGGCGGATGCCCGTGGCGTGGAAGCGGCCCAGCACGTCGCCATCCGCCGACATCCCCTGCCGCTCGAAGACGAAAATCTCCTGCAGGGTAATGACGTCGCCCTCCATTCCCGAGATCTCCGAGATGGACACGACCTTTCTCGTCCCGTCGGACAGGCGGCTCACCTGGATGATGATGTCGATGGCCGACGCGATCTGCT
>DATHVO010000041.1:0-3550 GCA_035461265.1 Longimicrobiales bacterium | reverse complement strand
GATCTGGTGCATGCTCGGCTGCCGCTGCGGCGCGAAGTGGAACGCGGCGGAGTTTGCGGACGACGCCGTCGCGGCGGGCGCGACCCTCTGGACCCGGGCCCGGGCGTCGCGGGTGCGTGTCGAGGGCGGCGTGGCCGCCGGCGTCAGCGGACGACGGGGCGGCCGCCGCTTCGACGTGGATGCCGATCGCGTCATCGTCGCCGCAGGCGGCCTCGGCACGCCCATGCTCCTGCGCACGGCCGGCATCGATACGGGGCAGGGCATAGCCATGGACACGACCATCATGGTGTACGGCGCGGGTGCCGGTGTCGGGATGGGCGGGGACCCGCCCATGACGTGGAGCTGCGAAGACGAGGAGCTGGATGTGATGTACTCGACGCTCATCGATCCGTGGCTCATGTACCCCCTCATCATGGCGGTGAAGGGGCCGGCCTGGCCCCTCACCTGGAGGCGCTGGGGGCGCACACTCGGCGTGATGATCAAGCTGCGGGACGAGATCAGCGGGGCCATCGACGCGCGCGGTCGCGTGTCCAAGGGTCTCACGCCGGACGACGCCGGCCGGCTCGACCGCGCCGAGAAGGTGGCGCGTCGCATCCTCGTCGCCGCCGGATGCTCCGCCGATACGCTCATTCGCACGCCGCTCCGCGGGACACATCCCTCGGCGACTGCCCGCATCGGAGAGGTCGTGGACAGCGACCTCGCCACGGGCGTGCCCGGGCTGCACGTCTGCGACGCGAGCGTCTTCCCCGAGGCACTCGGACGACCCACCGTACTCACCATCCTGGCCCTCGCCCGGCGACTGGCCAGAAGGTTGACCACGCAATGATGCATACACGCTTGTGCACGCTGCCCGCGCTCCTGGCGGTCATGTTCGCGGCGACGTCCGCCCTTACCGCCGTCCCCACGCCGGCCGCGGCACAGGAGGCGTGCACGTACGACACGTGCGGGCTCCGCATACGGGCGCCGTCGTTCAGCGCGCCCCGGGCGATCGTCCGTGGCACCGACGGAACGGAAGTGGCCCGCCTCGGCCTCATGGAGCCGGCCATCGCACCCCTGGTCCAGCTGTCCGACTCCGCCGTCGCCCACGCCCGCGTCTACGACGTCCTCAACGACCGCGGCAGCATCATCACCATCGTGGGAACGGTACTGTCCATCGGCGCGCCCATCATCTTCCGCGACACGGGACAGAAGATCGGCTTCGCCGTGGCCGGCATCGGCATCACGGTGTATGGCGGCATGGTGAGCAACCAGGCCCAGGAAGCGCTGTCCCGCGCCATCTGGTGGTACAACCGCGAGCTCGCCGGACGTCCGAACCCCTGAAATGAACCGGGGCCGGCTCTGCGCCGGCCCCGCTCCCGTTCCCGTTCCCGCCCCCGTCCCCGCTCCCGTTCCCGTCCCCGTTCCCGCTCCCGCTCCCGTTAGTACCTGTACATTTCCGGCTTGTACGGGCCGTCCCGGTCCACGCCGATGTACTCCGCCTGCGACGGCGTCAGCTCCGTCAGCTTCACCCCCAGCTTGTCGAGATGGAGGCGGGCCACCTTCTCGTCCAGGTGCTTCGGCAGCACGTACACCTTCTTCTCGTAGCTGTCGGCCTTGGCATGAAGCTCCAGCTGTGCCATGACCTGGTTCGTGAAGCTGGCGCTCATGACGAACGACGGGTGTCCGGTGGCGCAGCCGAGGTTCAGCAGCCGGCCCTCGGCCAGGATCATGACGCTGTGGCCGTCCGGGAACCGGTACTCGTCGTACTGCGGCTTGATGTTGATTCGCTCCATCCCCGGCGTCTTCTTCAGGCCGGCCATGTCGATCTCGTTGTCGAAGTGGCCGATGTTGCCCACAATGGCCTTGTCCTTCATCCGTGCCATGTGCTCCGCGGTGATGACGTCCCGATTGCCCGTGGCCGTGATGAAGACATCGGCCGTGCCGACGACGTTGTCCACCGTATTGACCTCGAAGCCCTCCATGGCGGCCTGCAGCGCGCAGATGGGATCGATCTCCGCCACGATGACCCGGGCGCCCTGGCCCTTCAGCGCCTGGGCGCACCCCTTGCCCACCTCGCCATAGCCGCACACCACGGCGACCTTGCCCGAGAGCATGACGTCCGTGGCGCGGTTCAGTCCGTCGATGACCGAGTGCCGGCAGCCGTATATGTTGTCGAACTTCGACTTCGTCACGGAGTCGTTGACGTTGATGGCGGGGAAGAGGAGCGTCCCCGCCCGCTCCATCTCGTAGAGGCGGTGCACGCCCGTCGTCGTCTCCTCCGACACGCCGCGGATGCCCGGCGCGATGCGCTGCCACCGGCTCTGGTCCTCGCTCCGGATGCGGCGGAGCAGGTCCAGGATCACGCCCCACTCCTCCGGGTCGTTGTCCTCGTCGAACGCGGGGATGGCGCCTGCCTCCTCGTACTCGAGTCCGCGGTGGATGAGCAGCGTCGCGTCACCGCCGTCATCGACGATGAGGGTGGGACCGTCGCCATCCGGCCACAGCAGTGCCTGCTCCGTGCACCACCAGTACTCCTCCAGCGTCTCGCCCTTCCAGGCGAACACGGGGACGCCCCGGGGCTGGTCCACGGTGCCATCGCGGCCGACCACGACGGCGGCCGCGGCATGGTCCTGCGTCGAGAAGATGTTGCACGAGACCCAGCGCACGTCGGCGCCCAGGTCGGCGAGCGTCTCGAAGAGCACGGCCGTCTGCACGGTCATGTGCAGGGAGCCCATGACGCGGGCGCCCTTCAGCGGCTGCTGCGACGCGTACTCCGCTCGGATCGCCATCAGCCCCGGCATCTCCTGCTCCGCCAGGCGGATCTCCTTGCGGCCGAACTCGGCCAGCGACAGGTCCGCGACCTTGAACGGAGGCCGATCCGTTCCGACGTCGTCACTCACCAGCATCGTGCTCATTCCGTCTCTCCCGTGTGTTGGTCCCCTGCCCCCGCCCCGGGGGCAGGCGTGTTACCGACTCGTCGTCTTCGTGGCGCCCGCCGCGAACAGCAGCGGGCCCTTCGCATCCCGGCCCGGTGGCAGCGCACGCCAGCGCACGCCGCCGAATCCCGCGTCCTCCAGCCAGCCCGTGAGCTGGTCTTCCTGGAACCCCTGCCAGACGTGGCCCATCCGTTCCGTCAGGTCGCCCCGCCCGTGCGCGGCCATGTCCACTACCACGAGACGACCGCCCGGCGCCAGCACCCGATGCGCCTCGGCGAGGGCGACGGCCGGCTCCACCACGTAGTGAAGGACCAGGGCCAGGACCGCCGCATCCAGCTCTCCATCCGACACGGGCAGAGCCTCCAGCCTGCCCGCACGGATCTCCACGTTCTCCGCCCCGGCCAGGCGCCGCCGGGCAGCCGCGAGCATCGCCTTCGAATCATCCACCGCGATGACCCGGCCGGCATGGCGTGACAGCTCGGCCGACATCACGCCGGTGCCGCACCCCAGGTCGCCCACCACCAGGTCGTCAGGAAGCAGCGCCAGCAGTCCCGCGACTCCCGCCCCCTCGCCGAACAGCTCCGTCCGCAGCGCGTCCCACTGGCCTGCCGCCGTCGAGAAGAACTCCTGCGACC
>DATHVO010000040.1:0-2545 GCA_035461265.1 Longimicrobiales bacterium | reverse complement strand
AGGAAGGCGTGGGCGCTGAGGGCGGAGCCGGCGTCGCAGCGGGACCGGCGCCGTCGGGCAGGACCGCAGCGGTGGTGCCTGCCGCGGCATGGCGCGGCGCCTGGGGGTGGGGGGACCGCATCGGGCTGGGCCTGGTGGGTGGCGGCACGCTGCTGATGATCCTGGCGCCCGTGATCACGCCCCACGACGTGGGCAGTGCCGTGGCCACCCTCCTCGAGCAGCTCCGGCCCTTCCCGCCGTCAGGGACGACCTGACCCGGCGGGGGGCGGCTACAGCCGGCGACGCCCCTGTTGCCGACCGCCGCCCGACGCCCGACGTTCCGGGGCGATGCCGCCCGTCTGAACCCTCACATTTCCATTCCCGCCCGGACCCCCGGGACTCACGCCGCGGCTCGCCGCGGCCCACGTGTACACCTTCCGCACGGAGGTTGACCATGCGACATCGGATAGCCCCGCCTCATCCCCCCGCCGGCCTGTGCGCCGTCGTCCTCGTCCTGCTGCTCCCGGGGCCCGGGCTCGCCCAGGCCGGAGGCGGCGATGAAGCCCTCATCCGCAACGCCCTGAGCGCAGCGCCGCCCGCCGTGGCGGCGAACGCCGCCGTGGTGTCCGACGGCCGGGTCCTGAGGGAGGGGACCAACGGCTGGACGTGCATGCCGTCGACTGCCGAGCCGCCCAACAATGCGCCCATGTGCCTGGACGCGGCCTGGCTGGCGTTTTTCGATTCGTACATGAACCGGTCTGAACCGGCGTTCGGTGGGATCGGCGTCGCGTACATGCTCCAGGGCGATGCACCCGTGAGCAACACGGACCCGTTCGCCACCGCTCCCACCGACGACAACGAGTGGCTGGACGATTCGGGCCCGCACATCATGCTCATTGTGCAGGACCGGCGCCTCCTCGACAGCCTGCCGACGGACCCGCATTCCGGCGGACCCTACGTCATGTGGAGAGGGACGCCGTACGCGCACATCATGATTCCGACGGTGCCCCGGAGGGACCACTGACGCGAACCGGGCGCCGGCGCGGCCGGCCGCGCCGGAGCCCGGGCGTCGGCGGGTGGAGCGTGTCCCGCGTCCCAACAGCCGGCGGGGAACGGCACGCTCAAGGGAAGATGCCGCGCTCCTCGTAATGGTAGGCGATCTTCTCCAGTGCGCTGATGTAGGCAGCGGTCCGCAGGTCCGTGTCGTGGTGCCCGGCCAGGTCCCGGATCTCGTGGTACGCCGCGATCATGGTGTCCTCGAGCCCCGACGCCACGATGTCGGCCTCCTGCGCGCCCGCCGCGACCTGCGCCGCCGTCTGCGGGTCGAACCGCCGGCCAGTCAGGTCCTCCACAGCGGCGAGGATCCGGGCGTTGCTCGCCTCCTCGAAGCGCCGCCCCATCCGGCCGAACCGGACACGCGACAGATTCTTGATCCACTCGAAGTAGGAGACGGTGACGCCGCCGGCGTTGACGTACAGGTCAGGCACGATGAGCACACCCCGGGCGAGGAGCGTGTCGCCGGCATCCGCCGTGATGGGGCCGTTCGCGCCCTCCGCGATGATGGAAGCCCGGATCCGGTCGGCGTTCGCCGGGGTGATGACGTTCTCCAGCGCCGCCGGGACCAGGATGTCGCAGTCGAGCTCCAGCGCCGCGGCAGTGTCCGGGATGTCGGTACCGCCCGGGTACCCGAGGATGCTGCCCGTTTCCGCGCGGTGGCGGACGACGTCGTCCACGTCTAGACCGCCGGGCGACGCGATGGCGCCCTCCCGCTCGGCGAGTCCGACGATGACGCAGCCGCCCTCCTGCAGGAACTTCGCCGAATGATAGCCGACGTTGCCCAGGCCCTGCACGACGACACGCTTCCCCGCGAGTCCCGGCTCGAGGCCCAGCCGCCGCATGTCCTCCGCGACGTTGCAAGCCTCACGGACACCGAAATACAGACCCCTGCCCGTGGCCTCGACGCGGCCGCGCACGCCGCCGAGGGCCACCGGCTTGCCCGTGACGCAGCCCGCAGCTGCCAGCTCCGTCTCGCCCATGGCCATGAACGTGTCCACGATCCACGCCATCTCCTGCTGGCCCGTGCCGTAGTCCGGCGCAGGTACGTCGATGGCCGGTCCGATGAAGTTCCTGCGGATGAGCTCGTAGGTGTAGCGGCGGGTGACGCGCTCGAGCTCCGCCTCGGAGTAGCGGTCCCGGTCGATCTTCACACCGCCCTTCCCGCCCCCGAACGGGACGTTCACGACGGCGCACTTGAAGGTCATGAGCGCGGCCAGGGCGGCGACTTCGTCCTCGGACACGTGAAGGGAGAACCGGATGCCGCCCTTCGCCGGCAGCATGTGAAGGCTGTGCTGGGCCCGCCACCCCTCGACGACCTCCACCGTGCCGTCGTCGCGGCGGAGGGGAAAGCTCACGTGATAGACCATGTTGCACGCCTTGATCTGCTCGAGCAGCCCTGGCGCATGGTCGGTGTACGCGGCCGCCTTGTCGAAGTGGCGGCCGACCTGGGCGAAGAACGGGATCGGCTGGAACATGCGGCCTCCGGATGGGGGCGTTCGTGCGGTCCGAG
>DATHVO010000039.1:0-1877 GCA_035461265.1 Longimicrobiales bacterium | reverse complement strand
CGTGCGGCAGGCCCGTTGCCGCCACGGCGGTGGGCGGCATACCGGAGCAGGTCCGTGGCCATGAAGGCGCGTGGCCGGCGGCGCACGCCACCGTCGAGACCGCGGATGCGACGGGCCTGCTTGTCCCGCCGGGCGATGCGGCCGCACTCGGTCGGGCCACGGCCCGCCTGCTGGGAGATGCCGACCTGCGCCTGCGGCTGGGCAGCAACGCCGCACGCGATGCCCGGCAGCGGTTCGACGCACGACGCCAGGCGGACACCTACCTCGAGTGGTATCGCACTATCATCGAACGACGCGGTCCACCGCAGGCACGGGCTGCATACGCTGCCGACCCGGACGCCGCGCGGGGGCGGTCGTAGCGTGGCGATTCTCCGCCTGGACGATCTGCCCCAACCACCCCCGGAACGCACCGGCTGGCCATGGACGGAGGGACCGGGGTCCGCAGCCGGCGGCGCCGGTGCGGCGGACCCCCCACGCCCCGATGTCCCGGACCGGGATGGTCAGCCCCGGCCATGGCCGCGCATCACCGTGGTGACGCCTTCGTACAACCAGGCAGACTACCTGGAGGAGACGATCCGCTCCGTCCTGCTCCAGGGCTACCCGGACCTGGAATACATCATCATCGACGGCGGCAGCACGGACGGCAGCGTCGATGTGATCCGCAGGTACGAGGCGTACCTGGCGTGGTGGGTCAGCGAGCCCGACGACGGCCAGAGTCAGGCCATCAACAAGGGCCTCGCCCGGGCGACGGGCGATGTGCTCGCCTACCTCAACAGCGACGACGTCTACGCGCCCGGCGCGCTGACCGCGTGCGCGGAGGCACGCCGCACCGGCGCCGAATGGATGGCCGGCTCCGTGATGTGCTTCGACGACCGGCACGGCGCCTGGCCATTCCCGGAGCTGCCGGGCCGCAGCTTCGCCCGCTGGTTCCTCGGCTCCCCCATCTCGCAGCCGGCCGTCTTCTGGAGTGCGCACGTGCAGCGGATGGCGGGACCTTTCCGCGAGGACCTGCGCTACGTCATGGACTACGAGTTCTGGATGCGCCTCCGCTTCGTCCACCGGCTGCGTCCGGTGCGCATCCCCGGCGTCCTCGCGCACTACCGCATTCACCCCGTCTCGAAGAGCGTGGCGCAGCAGGCCGGGATGGGGGCGGAAGTGGCCTCCGTGGTGCGGGAGTACCAGCGGCTCCTCACCCCGCGGGAGCGCGCCCGGGTGTGGCTCGCGCGCCGGCACCGCCGCGGCCGCGTCCACGGCGCTCGGGCCTTCGGGCACCTGCGTGACCGCCAGCCGGGTGCAGCAGTGAGGGAAGTGGCCCGAGCGCTCCGGCAGTGGCCGCTGCTCTTCCTGGATCCGGGTGCGGTCGCCGCGGCAGCGAGGTCCCTGCGCACGCCGCCCCCCCCGTCGGTGTTCCCCGACATATGGCCGGACGACGGTGAGGCGCTGCGGTGACTCGCGCCGGCATCGCCCCGCTTCTCACATCCACGGCAGCGTGCATCCTCGCGCTGCCGTTCTTCCTGCTGCTGGTCACGTCGCTGCTGCTGGCAGCGGGCGTGGCGCTGACGTGGATAGTGCTCCCCGTCGCGCTCGTGCCGTGGGCGGCGTTCGCAGCCTGGACGAGTTCCGCACCGCACGCGGTCCGCCCGCGTACCCGCTTCGTCATCGCCCTCGCCGCGACGGGCGTCACACTCGCCGTCGCCTGTATCGCCGAGGCCTTCGTGTATGACAGCTCGTGGGACGGACAGGCCTACCACGCCCTGGCCATCGACGGCATCGCGAACGGGTGGAACCCCGTCCGGGACCCGACACCCGCCGTACCCGCCTACGCGAACGAACTCACGTTCTTCGCGAAGGGTCCGTGGCTCCTGGCCGCCGGCGTC
>DATHVO010000038.1:0-10628 GCA_035461265.1 Longimicrobiales bacterium | reverse complement strand
ATCGCCGGCCTGGTCCGGATCGCCGGCCTGGTCCCGGGCGGCGGCGTCATCGGGCGGGACGCCGGGCGCGGCATCCTCGCCAGTGCTGTCGGGCTCGGTGCCGGCCGCGTTGATCCACGACGTTGACGCGGCCTCCGGGTCCGCGTCCGCCTCCACCTCACCGTCGTCCGACCACTCATCATCGGTAACGGCCGCCTCCCCGTCCGGCGCCCACCCCTCGCCGGTGACACCGGCTTCCCCGTCGGGGGACCACGCCTCATCGGCGTTGGCACCCCGGGACCACTCGTCAGCGGGGGCGTCCGGCCCCTCGTCCGTCGCGTCCGCATCCACCGGCTGCGTGAACGATGATCGCATGTCCGCATCCGGAGGCAGCGGGCCGGCGATCCAGTCCGCCATGGGATCCGCCGCGGGATCGAAGGCATCCGCGGGCGCGCCGTCGTCCTCCATGTCCGACGGCGAACTGCGGATCACCGGGACATCGAAGGCCGCGGCGTCGAAGAGTGCGGCATCGAACTCGTTTTCCGGCGGCGAACCCGCAGCGCCGTCGTCCGCACGTCCTTCGTCCGGCTGCTCCCCGGGCATTCCGGGCCACGACGCGCCTGATCCGGAGTCCTCTGCGATGTCGTAACCTTCAGTGCCGGCATCCGGCGTGTGTTCGAAAGCGGCCTCGTCGTCGACCTCGCCAATCCCCCACGGCGCTGACGGATGCTCTGCGTCGTCGAGCTCCGGCAGGCCGTAGTCGTCGGCCTCGTCCGGACCGGAATCGCCGAGGAGCGGCAGATCGAAGGAAGGGGGATCGTCGTCGAGGAGCGGGAGGTCGTAGTCGCTGCCGTCGAACGAGTCGTCGTCACCGCCTGCCGTGGTGTCGTCGTCGGGTTCCCACGCCGCGGCATCGGCACTGGAGGCATCGTCCGGGGGCCCACCGTAGTCCAGCCCGAGGTCCAGACCCGCGAGCCCCGCCGACGCGGTGCCGAAATCCAGGGTGGTGCCTTCCGGACCAGCGCCAAACCCGTCGTCGGCCACGGCGTCCTCGCCGGCTTCAGTCTCCCTCTCACCGGCCACGTCTTCCGTGGAATCCTCAGGATCGGACCCGAAACGCATCACCCCGAACATCTCCGCATCGGCATCGATTCCTCCGATGAAGCCACCGAATGCGTTCGGCTCCGGAGTCGCGTCCAGGGAATCGGTCTTGTAGTTGATGCCGCTGTCGTCTTCGGCCGGGTAATCCCCCGCCGGAGCCGCGAAGTCGTCGGGCTCGTCCTGCCCTTGCGTGATCCCGGCGTCGGCGTCGGTTTCCACCTGCCATTCCGCGCTTTCGGCGACCTCGTCGGATTCAGTCTCCACGGGCGCGTCCGACTCGATGACGGGTTCGCGGAAGGCGGGGGCCGCATCGTGATCGATACCGCCGGCGGTCTCGCCCGCGTCCTCCAATTCAGCCGGCTCGTGCGTCACGGTGGGGATCGCGAAGTCATCCAGGCGGGGAAGCTCGCCAGCGCCGGCGAGGCCGGGTCCCGCGTCGTGGTCGCCCCCCGCGTCGGCAACGTCGGAGAGCGTCGCCCCGGGATCAATGGCGAGGATCTCCGAGGCGACGGTCTGCGCAGCGGCCGCATTGCCGGCCTGGAGGTACAGCGCATAGGCGCGCTGCAATTCCGCGGTGGCGTCGGCGTCGCGTCCCTGGCTCCGGAGTCGCCGTCCCAGCAGCTCCCGGGTGTCGCCGTCATCGACGATGTTCGCGAAATCCGTCAGGGCTGCGACGGCGGCGTCGGCGTGACCCGTGCGGATCTGCTGATCGGCATATTCGACGTAGTAGTCGCGCGCTTCGGTGAGAAACCCCTGCAGCGCGCTGAACTGGCCGAGCTTCCGGAGGAGCTCTATGTGGTCGGGACGATAGCGCAGCGCCTTGTTGCACAGCGCCATGGCGTTGTTGTAGAGGCCGACTTCCGCGTAGCGGTCGGCGGCCTGCTCGTAGTATCGGACCGCGTCACCGGACCGGCCGAGGCGCACGCACAGGTCACCGATGCGGTTGTACAGTGGAAGCTCGACATCGCCCGCGTCGTCGCCGATTCGAAGGACCTGGAGGTAGGCGTTGATCGCCTTCTCCCATTCCTCCTTCTGCTCGTGCCTGCGGGCTTCGTCCTTGAGCTTGCTGATGGACATCGTGCTTCCGATACAGTGACAAGTTGGTCAGCGCCAGCCTCGGCCCGAGCCGATACTGCCGGCAGCGGCACGCGACCGGTATTGGCTTTGCCGTTCACCGGACCGCGCCGGCCACCTCCGTGCGCGAGGTCCGGGGCGAAGCCGCAGGGACCGGCGTACACCTGAACCCGGTCGCCGGTACGGGCAGAGTACGATGGAGGCGTCGGACCGCTGGTCGCCGGGCGTCGCGCTGGGCGCACGCCGACTCATGGCATCGAAGATACAGACGCGCCAACGGGGTCACAAGCTTCAGACGACCCGGATCCCGGCCTTCCACACGCCCAGCAGGGGCGGGGTACCGAGACGGTATGGGAGTTCGAGATGGCTGTCGATGTCCCATAGCGCGATGTCCGCCGGCGATCCGGGAACGAGCGTCCCGGTGCCGTCGTCGAGTCCGAGCGCTCTGGCACCGCCCGCCGTGGCGGCGACGATGGCCTCCAGCGGGTCCATTCCCATGACGGAGCAGGCCAGCGTGAGAACCAGGGCCATGTTCGGGGATGGGGAGGACCCCGGGTTGAAGTCGGTGGCGAGTGCCACGGTTGCGCCGGCGTCGATGAGACGGCGTGCGGGGGCGTACGCCGTCTTCCCGAGGAACAGCAGTGTGGTGGGCAGCAGCGTCGCGACGGTCGTCGATGAGGCAAGGGCCGCGATGCCCGCCTCGCTCACCGCGCCGAGGTGGTCCGCCGATGCCGCACCCATTTCGACCGCGAGTTCGGCCGCGCCCGAGTTCTCCAGCTCGTCAGCGTGCAGCTTCGGGACGAGACCGTGTGCGAGGCCAGCCTCGAGGACGCGCCGGGTCTGGGCTGCCGTGAAGACGCCCGGCTCCATGAACACGTCGCAGAAACGGGCCAGTCCCTCCGCCGCCACGGCCGGGATCATCGCCTCCACGAGCAGGTCAGTGTACCTGTCCCGGTCGGTGCGGTATTCCGGGGGGAACTCGTGGGCCCCGAGGAAGGTCGGCACGAGGGTTAGAGGCAGGTCTGCCTGGAGGCGCCGAACCACACGGAGCTGCTTCAGCTCCGTGGCCGTGTCGAGGCCGTACCCGCTCTTGATCTCGACGGTCGTGGTGCCCATGCGCATCGTGCTGTCCAGGCGCCGCCGGGCCAGCTCGACGAGCTCCTCCTCGCTTCGGGCACGGGTGTCCCGGACCGAGGCGTTGATGCCGCCACCTCGACGCGCGATCTCCATGTACGGGACGCCGCGGCTGCGGAGGGCGTACTCGGCAGCACGCCAGCCACCGAAGACGGCATGCGTGTGGGAGTCCACGAAGCCGGGCGTGATCAGGCCACCCGCGCAGTCGACGCGCCTGGCGTCGGGCGCACGTGCCGCCAGATCGGCCTGTGGCGCGACCTCCAGGACGCGGCCGCCATCCACCAGCACGGCGGAGCCGGACTGTACCGCAGCGTCGGAGCCACCCGCACTGGTGACGACTTCGGCTGCGCCCGTGAAAAGCAGTCTGCTCAAAGATCCACCATCTCCGACCAGATTTTCGCGAATGCCCCGTCCCGGACGAGGTCTGCAAGGGCAGCGATGTCGCCGGACAGGACCCGGTCCGCCGCGAGGGGGGCCACGCGCTCCCGCACCAGGGAATGGGCAGCGGCGACGCCCCGCCCCGGCCGGAGCGGGCGCAGGAACTCCAGTGCCTGGGCCGCCGTCAGCAGTTCCAGCGCCGCGACAGTCTCGAGGAGGGACACGGCCTCCCGCGCCTTGAGGGCCGCCGCGACGCCCATGGACACGTGGTCCTCCTTGTTGGCGTCGGTGGGCACATTGTCCACGCTCGCCGGCTGCGCCCGCAGCCGCAGGTCCGCAACCAGCGCGGCTGCGACGATCTGCGCCATCATGAGGCCGGAGTTCACTCCGGCGTCCGGCGTCAGGAAGGCGGGCAGACCCGACAGCGCGGGGTCAACGAGCCGGGCGATGCGTCGCTCGCTGATGGCACCGAGGTCCGCACACGCGATGGCGAGGAGATCGAGGGCCTGCGCGACCGGCTGGCCGTGGAAATTCCCGCCACTAATGACCCGTCCGTCCTCCGGGAAGATGAGCGGGTTGTCCGTCGCACTGTTCGCCTCCACTTCGAGGACCTGGCGAACGTAGGCCAGTGCCTGCCGGGCGGCGCCGTGCACCTGCGGCATGCAGCGGAGCGAGTACGCATCCTGGACTCGCGGATCGCCGTGACGGTGCGACTCGCGGATCTCGGAGTCGGCGAGGAGCGCTCGGAGCCGGGCCGCGCTCACCTGCTGACCGGGCTGGGGGCGGACGCGCTGGATCGCGGGATCGAACGCGTCGGGCGTGCCCCGCAGTCCCTCGAGGCTCATTGCGCCCGCAACCTCCAGCGTCTCGAGCACGCGCTCTGCCCTCAGCAGCGCCAGGATACCGATGCCGGCATGGACCTGCGTGCCGTTGTTCAGCGCCAGTCCTTCCTTCGCCTCCAGCACCAGCGGCTGGAGCCCGGCCGTGCGCAGGGCTTCACCACCCGTCACGCGCTCGCCCCGCACCACTGCCTCGCCCTCGCCCAGCAGGACCAGCGCCAGGTGGGACAGCGGCGCGAGGTCGCCCGATGCACCCACACTGCCGCGGCACGGAATCACGGGATGGATGCCGTGATTCAGGCATGCCAGCAGGAGGTCCACCACCGTCTCCCGTACCCCGGAGAAGCCCAGGGCGAGGACATTGGCACGCAGGAGCATCACGGCACGCGTGTCCGCCTCGTCGAGGGGTTCGCCCACGCCGGCGGCATGGCTGCGGATGAGGTTGACCTGCAGTTCCCGGATGCGGTCCGGCGGGATCACGATCTCCGAGAGAGCGCCAAATCCGGTCGTGATGCCGTAGACGGTCCGTCCCTCCTCCACGACACGCTCGACCACGTCGCGGGCGGCACGAACCCGCGCCCGCGCGCCGTCGTCCAGCTGTACCTCGACGGCCGGCCAGCCGCGGGCCACACGTTCGACATCGGCGAGCGACAGCTCACCCTGCACCATCACCAGTTCAGCCATGCGCCGGCATAATAGACGGGCCCGCAGGGCGCGACAAGCACACCTGCAGGCCCGGAGCCGGAGGGGCCGGCCCGCCCCGTCCTAGAAGCGGCTTTGTTCCCGACGCACTCCCGGAGCATCCGTCTGTGAGTAGTCCAGCTTGATGTCCGGATTGGCCCGGAGGTTCACACGGAACTGGAAGCTGAAGTTGCCGTTCTGGGCCTTGACGAAGTCGAAATTCGCGTCCCAGTCATGCATCGTGCGGGTGAGCGTCAGGATGTGGTCCGTGAATCCGCTCGTCGTGAAGGAGTATCCGGTACTCCAGCGGACTGACCAGTTCTCCGTCGGCTGGAAGGAGAAGTTGCCGGTCATCATCTGGTTTTCGCCGAAGGCTGATTCCCTGGGGCGCACCAGCGTGTAGTTGAAGTTCGCGTTCCAGGAACCGAGCTGTCCCCTGCGGAACGTGGGCGCCATGCGCCGGCTCGTCCCCACCATCCCGAACTCCGTCTGCGTCCGATCGATGGCCGAGCCCGCGCCCATGGGGTCGTCCTCGTCGTCGAAGCCGCGGGTCGCCGCCGTGTCGGGCTCCGAGCCGCCCCGCCCCAGGCCCAGGACCCGGAACAGCCACGAGTCGCTGCTGAGGGAGAACGACAGGTTCACGCGGCTCAGGTGCGGCGCGAACTCGCGGCGGGTCGTTGGCTGCGGCAGCGGAGCGCCGCCGCCGTTCTCGTCGTTGTCGCCGTTCTCCGTGCCCTCGCCGTTCCCGCCGGGAACTTCCGGTGCCACGGTGATGCTGCGCCACAGGTCATGGGCGAACGTCAGCTGCAGGCCGCGGAGCAGCTCCGACTGGATGCTGTTGCTGATCTCGGTCGTGACTACGCCATCGTAGCGCCCGCCCTCGCGGGCGCGAACGAAGTCGTAGACGACTGCGTCCGTGGCAATTGACAGGATCGTGATGGGCGCCACCTGCTCCCGCCGGCGTGGCGCCGTCGGATCCGTCGCCGCCGTATCCGCAGCGGCAGATTCGCCCTCCGTCACAGCCGCCCGGCGCCGACCCTCGAACGTCTGAGAGACGCCGATGGAAACGCGATTCTGCTCCGTTCTGCCGCTCAGGTTGAACACCGCACGCTGGAGCGAGTCGGCGCGTACTGATGGCGAGTAGCTGTAGTTGATGTTGGGCGACAACCTGTGTCGGAGGCGCTCGAACGGCCCGATCCCCGGCCAGAATCCGTACAGCTCGGTGCGCAGCGCCGCATTGAAGTCGATACGCGTCGGGCCGGACACCATCTCATTGTCGGTCGCGTCGCCGCGTAGCATCGCGCCGGCCAGTGTGAGACCAGGCGTGAACGTGCTGGTGCCTATGAGCCGCTGCTGGAAATTGAGGTTCGTGGTCCAGTTCGCGGTCTGCTCCATGAACGCCTCGAGCGGCGGGAGCGTGTCGTTCGGGAACGCCCGCTCGTCCCGGCGGTTCTCGGCGAAGCTGAAGCTCTGGCCCCAGGACAGCCGCCCGACCGTGAATCCGCTCCGCGCGCTGGTCGCGAGGTTCTGCCTGCTCTGGGCCTGCCGGTTCGCATTCAGCTCACCCACGCTGACGCGGTCCATGCGCACGTCGAAACCGCCCTGCCAGCTCGAATTGCTGTACCAGCTCTCCTCGCCCGGCAGCGCCCCGAAGAGCGTGATCGGCGAGAAGTTCAGGTTCAGGTTCGGCAGCTGGAGGTTGACCGTGTTGTCGCTCAGGAACTGCTTCCGCGACGCGCCGAGGCTCATGCTTCCCCAATCGAAGCGACGCCGGAGGGAGCCGTACGAGTCGATGGAGCGGTTCAGCTCACGCGGGTCGAAGGTCCGCTGCCGGACGAACGACGACGACGTGCTGTAGTTCGCCGTCACGCTGACATCCGTCCTCTCGTTCACCTTCCAGCTGTTCTGCGACGCCAGCGTGAACTCGCGCCCTCCCTCCTGCTTCCAGAACTGCCGGTACGTCAATCCGCCCCGCAGAAACTGTCGGGCGAAGTTGTAGTCGAAGCTGCCGCGCAGCCCCGTCCAGTTGTCGGAGAACCAGTCCAGCGCCATCTCGGCGCCCAGCTGGTCGTTGATGGCCCAGTAGGCCCCCACATCCTCGATGCGGCGGCTGTAGCTCGTGCCGGCCCGGGCGATGTCGTTGATGCCGAAGCGTGGCATGAGCAGCCCGCTCCGACGGCCCTGGCTCAGGCTCTGGACCATGAACGGCAGCCAGAAGACCGGCACATCGCCGAAATTCAGCGTCACATCCCGGGCAACGAGAACGTTGTCGCGCACCACCTTCACCTCGCGCGCACCGAAGTGGTAGTGCTGGTGCGGCCAGGGCAGGTCGCAATCGGTGAAGATCGCGCGGTGACTGAAGAAGTCATCGCCGTGGATGACGAGGACCTCCCCGCGCAGGTTCCAGGTGGCGCCTTCGGCGATGCTGGTCTGCGCACCCCTCGCGTAGCCGACCTGCCGCTGCACGTCGAAGCAGACGGTGTCGCTGGCGAGGGGGTGGGTCATGCCCACGGCGTGCAGGACCGGGTCGCCGTAGCCGCAGGCCCGTGCGATCCGCTCGTCGTATATGATGAGCGAGTCGGCCACGAGCTGGCTGCCTTCCCGGGCGACCTGCGGGCTGCCGCGCAACTGGAGCCGGCTGCTGTCCGCGTCGAAGCGGACCTCATCGCCCTGGTACTCCGTGGCCACGTACGCCGGTACGCCGAGGAGGAGCGTCATCACCGAGTCCCGCTCGATCCGGCCGGGTGCGGCCTGCCCGGCCGCGGCCCGTCTGATGTCTCCGGTCCCCCCCGGCCGCACGGCGTCCACGGTGTCCGCGGCGGCTACGGTATCCGGCTGGCTCACCGCCCCCAGTGCGCGCAGTCGCTCCAGCGCCCGCTGCGCAGGCGTGACTGCCGTATCGGGCGGCTGCTGCGCCGCAGCCGGACTCGCCGCCGCCAGCACACAGATCGCAAGCGCCACCCGCTTCAACGCGTTCACTGGGCCTCCACCGTTGCCGCGTCCGCGGCCGCCTCGGCGGCGGCATCCGCCGCCGCGTGCCGTGCCCGGTTCCGCTCGACCAGGCGGGTCAGGATGATGCTGAGCTCATACAGCAGGAGCAGGGGCACCATCATGAGGATGGTCGAAGCGACGTCGCCAGGGGTGATGAGCGCGGCCGTCACCGTCATGACCGCCACGGCGTAACGTCGCTTCGACGCCAGGAACTTCGACGATACCAGACCGAGCGACGCCAGGATCAGGATGACGACGGGCAGCTGGAAGACCAGGCCGAAGGCAACGAGCAGCTTGATCACGAAACCGAAGTACAGCGTTCCCGTCATCGTGAGTGTCAGGCTCTCGGTCTGGAACCCCGCCAGGAACATCGCCGTCAGGGGCAGCACGTATCTGTAGGCTACGACCACGCCGATGCAGAACAGTGCTACACCCATGTAGAGGGCGGGCACGATGGCCCGCCGCTCGCGCTTTGTGAGCGCCGGCGCCAGGAACAGCCAGACCTGGTAGATGATCACCGGCGCGGCAAGGATGAACCCGAGCGTCAGCGCGAGCTTGAACGTGATGAAGAATGGGTCGGTGATGGAAAGCGCGATGAGCTGGTCGCCATCGATGTACGGGTCCAGCGGACGCTTGAGCAGCCCCAGAAGGTCCAGCCGCCGGGCCACGAAGAACCCGATCCCGGTGCCTGCCACAAGTGCGAGCAGGCTCCAGATGATGCGCCACCGAAGCTCCTCGAGATGGTCGAAGAACGGCATCTCGCCGGTGGGGCTGGGAGGCGGGCGGAACCAGGAGTATGCAGACCTCATGTCACTTCAGCGGCAGCTCGACCTGGTTTCTGCTCAGCGCTGCGTGCGCCTGCTTGTCGCTCAGATCCTTCAGCTCCTCGTAGAACTCGTCGAGATCCTGGAAGTTCCTGTATACGGACGCGTAGCGCACGTACGCGACGTAGTCCCGCGTCCGGAGCTGCTCCATCACGAGCTCGCCGATCTTGCCGCTGGGCACCTCATCCACGTTGAGTCTGGCCAGCTCATCCTCCACTGCATTGACCATGAGTTCGACTTCTGCGCCAGTGATGGGCCGTTTCGCGCACGGCAGCTGCACGGACTTCACGACCTTGTGCCGGTCGTACGCCTCGGAGGATCCGTCCCGCTTTGCGACGAGGAGCTGCCGCTCCTCCACGTACTCGTACGTCGTGAACCGCTTCATGCAGGCGAGGCACTCCCGCCGACGCCGGACGGCGCGCCCCTCCTGGCTGGTGCGGGAATCCACGACGCGGTCCTCCGTCGCGTGGCAGTACGGGCAGCGCATCTACCGTCTCGGCAGGCTCTGGAGCTTCTGGGCGGCCTGCCTGCCCTCGTCCGATTGCGGGAAATCCCGGCGCACCCGCTCGTAGAACGTGCGGGCGCGGGCGAAGTCGCGGCGCTCCTCGGCGATTGCGCCCGCCCGGAACAACGCGGCCGGCGACCGCGCCGCCGTCGGCCACCGCTCTGCGACCTGCTCGAGGGCGCGGTAGGCCTCGTCGTACTGCTGCTCGTGGTAGTACGCCTGGCCGAGCTGGAACTGGGCGTCCGGCGCACGCTCGTGCTCGGGGAACTCCCGCACCAGCTGCTCGAACGCCATCCGGGCGGTGGCATAGGACTCCTGCGCCATCATCTGCATGCCCGTGCCATAGTACTCCTCGGCCGTACCGCCACCGGCGGCCGGCGCGCCCTGCGCGTCACCGGCTGCGCCGCCCGCCGCGGGCCGCTGCTCCAGTCCGGTCAGGCGCTGCTCGATACGGTTCAGGCTGCCCATGACCTGTCCCACGAGCTGCCCGAGCTGGGAAACGTTCTGCTCGAACTGCCGTAGCTGGGCGGCGGTCGTGCCACGAGCATCCACCGTGAGGGCGATGCTGGCACGGATCGAGTCGAGGAGCAGCCTGTTCTGACGCTGGATCTCCAGCAGCACGGAGTCCTGCCGCAGCTGCATGGCGTTCAGGTCCGCACGCATGGTGCGAACGTCGCCCTTCGTGGCGCACGCCCCGGACGCGAGAGCCGCCACGGTCACCGCCGCCAGGACGACGGTGCGCCCCGCAATCTGCCGGCTGGACATCACGACCCCGGCATGATGAGGGTGGTTCCGCCCGCCGCGACGGAGAATTCGGCACGCCGGTTCAGCGCCCAGGCCGCCTCAGTGCTGCGTGGGTCCATGGGCATGTCCTCCCCCATGCTGATGGTGTCGAAGCGGGCGGCGGAGATTCCGAAGCCGGCGAGATAGTCCCGCACGGCATTCGCCCGGCGCATCCCGAGGGCGAGGTTGTACTCCACCGAGCCCCGCTCGTCCGCATGCCCGACCACGCGCAGGCGGACCTCCGGATTGGCACGCAGGAGCGGCACCTTCCGGGCAAGCGCCTCCTGCGCGTCCGGCCTGATGCTCGAGTCGTCGTAGTCGAAGTGTACGATCTCCTCG
>DATHVO010000037.1:0-6299 GCA_035461265.1 Longimicrobiales bacterium | reverse complement strand
TCGACCGCGGGCAGAACCAGCCCGCCCGGGCTGCACGTGCTTCCGGCCGGGTGGCACAGCGAGCCCTCCATGATGTTCCACCCGTAGTTCAGGCCGGCCGCGGCCGCGGGCTGCACGTTGACCTCCTCCCGGCGGTTCTGCCCCACATCGGCGATGTACAGCATGCCGCCGGCGGGGTCGAAGGCGAACCGCCAGGGATTCCTCAGTCCGACGGCCCAGACCTCGGGGCGGGCGTCGGGGTCCCCCGCGAACGGGTTGTCCGGCGGGATCGCATACGGGTGACCGCCGTCCACGTCGATGCGCAGCAGGGCGCCGAGGAACGTGCCCGGGTTCTGGCCGTGACCGAGGGGGTCGCCGCCGCCGCCGCCGTCGCCCATGCCGATGTAGAGCATGCCATCCGGCCCGAAGGCGAGCGTGCCGCCGTTGTGGTTGGCGAACGGCTGTGGCACGTGGAGGATCTCTGTCGCAGAGGACGGCTCGCCACGTGACCGGTCGGCGGAGGCGGTGAAGCGCACGATCCGCGTGGTGCCTGCGAGGTCCGTGTAGTTGACGTAAAGGAAGCCGTTGACCTCGAACTGCGGGTGGAACGCCAGCCCGAGGAGGCCCTGCTCGCCGCCGGACCGGACCGAGGTGACGATGTCGAGGAACGGCTGGGCCGAAAGCTGGCCGTTCTCGACCAGGCGGATACGGCCCGGCTGCTCGACGACGAAGAGGCGGGCATCGCCGGGCGGCGCTGCGAGGTGGACAGGCGACACCAGACCCGTGACGACGGTCTCCACCCGGAGCTCGGTGGGCGGTGCCGGGAGCGGGGGATCGACGACCGACACCCCGCACGCGGTCAGGATTGCACCCGCTGCTGCGATGGTCATGGCACTACGGTTCATGGCATGTCCTGAAAGCGACACCGCGAGCGATCCGTTCGGACCGCTCGCGGGTCATCGGGAGGCCGCCGCTGGGTGCATTCGCTGCTGCGACCGTCGCTGGTCCTGCCTGCGCGCCTATGGGGTCACGGGCTGCACCCGGGCCGACGGGCCGACCGGCTCCCGGTCCGCCAGGCCGGCCAGGTCGAGGAGGAACGCGTAGTTGAACGCGATCTCCCGCCACCGCTGGTACCGGCCCGCGGCCCCGCCGTGGCCGGCGTCCATGTTCGTCTTCAGCAGGATGCGATTGTCTCCCTGCGCCACCGTCCGCAGCCGCGCCACCCACTTCGTCGGCTCGAAGTACTGGACCTGCGAATCGTGGAGCCCGCTCGTGACGAGCAGATTCGGGTATGCCACCGTCCGCAGGTTGTCGTACGGCGAGTACGAGAGCATGTACTCGTACAAAGCTGGATCGCGGGGGTCGCCCCATTCGTCCCACTCGAACGTGGTCAGGGGGATCGTCTCGTCGAGCATGGTGGTGACCACGTCCACGAACGGGACCGCCGCGATGACGCCATTGAACAGGTCCGGCCGGTAGTTGATGACGGCGCCCATGAGCAGGCCGCCGGCGCTGCCGCCCTCCGCGTAGAGCTGGGCCGGCGTAGTGTAGCCGGACTCGACGAGGTGCTCCGCGACGTCGATGAAGTCGAAGAAGGTGTTCTTCTTGTTGAGCAGCTTGCCGGCCTCGTACCAGGCCCGGCCGAATTCCTGCCCGCCGCGGATGTGCGCGATGGCGTAGATGAAGCCGCGGTCGAGGAGGCTCAGGCGCATGGAGGAGAAAGTCGGGTCCATGCTGGCGCCGTAGGAACCGTAGCCGTAGAGGAGCAGCGGCTGCGGCGCGTCGCCCCGCAGGTCGCGACGGTACACGAGGGTGACGGGGACGCCGGTGCCGTCGCGGGCGGTGGCGTACATGCGCTCCGTCCCGTACTCCGCAGGGTCGTAGCCGCCCAGGACCTCCGTCCGCTTGAGCAGCGTCCGCTCCCTCGCGACCATGTCGTAGTCGTAGACCGACTGCGGCGTGGTCATGGACTGGTAGGAGAACCGCAGGACGGTGGTCTCAGCCTCGGGGTTCTGCGCCGGGAACACCACGTACGCGTCCTCGTCGAACGCAATGTAGTGCTCGCCGTCGCCGGCCCACGGGCGCACGCGGATCTGCATGAGACCATCCCTGCGCTCGCTCAGGACCAGGTGGTCGCGGAAGAGCACGGACCCCTGGAAGTAGACGTCGTCGCGATGCGGCACCACCTCCTCCCAGTGCTCCCGCCCGGTGCGGTCCACGGGCGTGCGCATGAGGCGGAAGTTCGTTGCGCCGTCGTTCGTGCGGATGTAGAAGTACCCGCCCATCTCGTCCACGCCGTGCTCGTGGCCCCGCTGCCTCGGCAGGAACATGCGGAACGGCTCTGCCGGACGGTGCGCGGACGTGTACCGGTACTCGTTGGCCAGCGTCTGGGACGAACCGATGATGATGTAGTCGCGGGACCGCGACTTGAACACGCCGGTGGAGAAGGTCTCGTCGGTCTCCTCGTAGACCAGCTCGTCACTGGCGGGGTCCGTGCCCAGCGTGTGCCGGTAGATCCGGTACGTGCGCAGCGTGACGGGATCCCGCGTCGCGTAGAAGAGCGTCCGGTTGTCCTCCGCCCACACCATGTTCCAGGAGGCGCCGCTGATCACATCGTCGAGCACCTCGCCTGTGCGCAGGTTGCGGAACCGGATGGTCACGACATTGCGGCCGAGCGTGTCCTCCGCGAAGGCGAGGATGTCGTCACCGGGACTGACCTGCCAGCTGGAGTTGTAGAACGTCCTGCCGGCGGCCCGCTCGTTGTCGTCGAGCAGGATCTCCTCCGGTCCGTCCATGGAGCCCCTGCGCCGGGCGTGGATGGCGTGCTCCTTCCCCTCCTCGTTGCGGGAGTAGTACCAGTAGTTGCCGCGGCGGTACGGCACGGACATATCCGTCTCCATGACCCGGCCCCGGATCTCGTTGAAGAGCCGGTCCTGGAGGCCCGCGGTGTGGGCCATGACGGTCTCCGTGTACGCATTCTCCGCCCGGAGATACGCCAGGACGTCCGGGTCCTCGCGGTCGTTCATCCAGTAGTAGGGGTCGGTACGCACGTGGCCGTGGGGCGCGACGACGTCGTGAGGCCTCGCCTCGGCCGCCGGCGGCCGGACCGCGGGTGCGGCCTGCCCGTGGAGCGTGGTGGCCGGTACGGACGCGAGGAGGAGCGACAGAAACACCGCAATCCGCGGAGTCGCGGTCGGGTATCGGACGGGATTCATGGGGTCTCCAGGTTTCCTGGTGCTGCGTTCCAGCCGTCGGCGATGGGCAGGCCGAACGCCGGTTCTGGCGACTGCTGCCGTGTGGAGCGGTCCGCCTCCGGAAAGTGGCCGGGCCTCGCGGAGCGGGCAAGCCCGCGACGCGCGCCGGCCGCGGCAGACCCGCTCCCCGACGCGACGGCGCGTCATCTGCGTCATCATCCCGGCGCCCGTACGGCGTCGATGCCGGACGGCATTCGGGACCGCCACCACAGGACAGCGACATGCGCACCGACACGCACCACGGCGACCTGCTCCCGCCCGACGCCCCGGCCGATGTGACCGGCCTGGTGAACGCGTACCACTCGCTCCGGCCGGACCCGTCGGACCCCGCGCACCAGGTGTCGTTCGGGACGTCGGGCCACCGTGGCTCGGCCATCCGGCAGAGCTTCAACGAGGACCATGTCCTCGCCATCTGCCAGGCCATTGCGGAGTACCGGAGCGCGAACGGCACCACCGGCCCCCTCTTCCTCGGACGGGACACCCACGCCCTGTCGGAGCCCGCCTGGTCCACGGCGCTGGAGGTCCTGGCGGCGAACGGCGTGCACGTCGCATACGACGAGGAGTCGCCGTTCACGCCGACGCCCGTGATCTCCCACGCCATCCTGACGCACAACGCGGCGGGCCCGGACAGCCCGGCCGATGGCGTCCTCATCACGCCGTCGCACAACCCGCCGGAGGACGGCGGTCTGAAGTACAATCCGCCCACGGGTGGCCCGGCCGACGCCGACGCGACCCGGGCCATCGAAACGCGGGCGAACGAACTGCTGTCCACTGGCCTCGTCGGTGTCCGGCGCATACTCGCACCGCTCCGGGCGGAGCACGCGACGGCTGCGGGCCAGCGGCGGCTCCGTTCCGCCTACGTTGACGACCTGGCCGTCGTCCTCGACATGGAGGCCATAGCCGCGTCCGGGATCCGGATCGGGATCGATCCGCTCGGCGGCGCGAGCATCCACTACTGGGACGTCATCGCGGATCGCTACGGCGTCGACATCGAAGTCGTCAACAACGCCCTGGATCCGGCCTTCGCGTTCATGCCCCCCGACCGGGACGGTCGCATCCGGATGGACTGTTCGTCGCGCTGGGCGATGGCGGGCCTCATCGAGCTCAGGGACCGGTACGACATCGCGGCGGGGACCGACCCCGACGCGGACCGGCACGGCATCGTCACGCCCACGGCCGGCCTCCTCAACCCGAACCACTTCCTGGCAGTGGCCGTGTGGTACCTCTTCGCGAACCGGCCGGACTGGCGCGCGGACGCAGCCATCGGCAAGACGCTCGTATCGAGTTCCCTGATCGACCGCGTGGCAGCGGACCTCGGACGACGAGTGGTGGAAGTGCCCGTCGGGTTCAAGTGGTTCGTGTCGGGTCTGCTCGATGGCTCCGTCGCCTTCGCGGGCGAGGAGAGCGCGGGAGCGACCTTCGCGAGACGGGACGGCGGTGTCTGGACGACGGACAAGGACGGGATTCTCATGTCCCTTCTGGCTGCGGAGATCCGGGCCCGTACGGGCCGCGACCCTGGCGAGCTGTACCGGGATCTCGAGACCCGCTACGGCAGTCCGGTCTACGCGCGGATCGATGCACCCGCCACGGCCGCGCGGAAGGATGCCCTGCGCCGGCTCACGCCTGCCGACCTGGGCAGCGACGAGCTCGCGGGCGAGCGGATCACGGACCGCCTCACTACGGCGCCGGGCAACGGCGCGGCCATCGGCGGCGTCAAGGTCGTGACGGCGAACGGGTGGTTCGCCGCCCGTCCCTCGGGCACGGAGGACGTCTACAAGATCTATGCGGAGAGCTTCCTCGGGGACGACCACCTGCGGAGGATACAGGAGGAGGCCCGGGCCATGGTGGACGGCGCGTTCCGCCGGGCGGGCGTATAGGGGGTCCACGGGAAGGGGCCGTGCCGTCGTCGCAGCACGGCCCCCTCCCGCGTCCGTCAGCCGCCCTCCGCCGCCTGCTCCGGCTGGAGGTACCGTGCGAGCCACGCGTGGAACTCGCTGTAGAAGAACCGGCTGTTCTCGCCGTCGAGGACCCAGTGGTTCTCGTCAGGGAAGACGATGAGGCGGCTGGGTATCTGGAGACGCTGCAGTACGGTCCACGCCTCCAGGGTGGTGTTCAGCGGCACGCGGTAGTCCCGCTCGCCCACCGTGATGAGCATTGGCGTGCGGAAGTTCGCCGCGAGCAGGATCGGGTTCTGCTCGAGCCACACGGGGCCCCGCTCCCAGACGGGGCCGCCGAAGTTGCGCTCCCTGTGGAAGACGACATCGCTGGTGCCCCACTGCGACTCCATGTTCATGGCGCCGGCGTGGGCGATGAGGGTGCGGTACCGGTCCGTGGTACCCTGCATCCAGTAGGCGAGGTGGCCGCCGTAGCTGGCGCCGGCGGCGGCCTGGCGCGACCCGTCGATGAACGGGTACCGGCGGATGGCCTCGTCCGCCGCCTCGTTGATCTCGCGGGCGGGGCCGGCGAGGGGGTCGAACTGGATGGCCTGCGCGAAGGACTCGCCGAAGCCCGTGGAGCCGGTGAAGTTCGTCAGCAGGACGACGTAACCCGGCCGCGCGTGAAGGTGGTAGTTCCAGCGTATGACGAACTGGTCCTTCCACGCGCCGTGGGGTCCGCCGTGCATCAGGACGAGCAGCGGATAGCGATTGTTCGGATCGAAGTTCGGGGGCAGCGCGATGAAGTTGTGGATGCGGCGGCCCGAGCTCGCATCGAACCAGAACTCCTGCAGCGGCTGGAGGTCGAGGCGTGACGCCGCCTCCGTGCTGAACGCCGACAGCAGATCATGCCGGCCATTCCGGGGATCGATGCGGACGAGCTCCGGCGGGTTCGTGGCACTCTCCCACGTCGCCACCAGCACGGCATCACGTCCCCGCCCCCCCACGGACAGGCCGCTGTACACGCCCTTCGAGCCGTCCGTCACGACGCGTGGCGTGCCGCCGCCCGCGGGAACCGCGAAGATCCGGTCATGGCCTTCGTCCTCCGCGAGGATATAGATGGTGCGGCCATCGGGGCTGAACTCGTACGACGACAGGCTCCGGTCCCAGTCGCCCGTCACCCTGGCGGGCG
>DATHVO010000036.1:0-18930 GCA_035461265.1 Longimicrobiales bacterium | reverse complement strand
ATCGGCGTGCGATCTCCCGGGTGATCTCGACGTGGGGGACGTTGTCCTTCCCCACCGGCACGACATCGGCGCGGGGAAGCAGGATGTCCGCGGCCTGGAGGACGGGGTACCCCACGAGCCCGAATGGCATAACGTCCAGGTGCGCAGCCTCCGCCATGTCCTTGATGCTGGGCAGCCGCTCGAGGCGCGGCAGGGAGACGAGCATCTCGAAGAGGAGGTTCAGCTCGGCCGTCTCCGGGATCGCCGACTGTACGAAGATCGTGGACCGTTCCGGATCGATGCCGCAGGCCAGGTAGTCCAGCACCGTCTGCCGGATGTTTTCCGGGACCTCCGCGATGGCCGACTTCTCCGGGCGCGTGGTGAGGGTGTGCCAGTCGGCCAGTATGAAGAAGCACTCGTACTCGTCCTGCAGCCGGACGCGGTTGGCCACGCTACCCACCCAGTGGCCGAGGTGCAGGCGGCCGGTCGGCCGGTCTCCCGTCAGTATGCGACGCCGTCGTCCGCTCATCCCGTCAGCTCCCCTCCGTCTGGTACGGTTGCCGCGGCAAGATAGCCCGTTCGCCGCCGCCGTCCAGTAACGGACCGGATGTTGCAAAACAGGCGGTCAAAAGGAGGACGACGATGCCGGCCTTCGAACCGGTTCTGCGCACACCCGACCTGGGTCCGGGCAGCCTGGCGGAAGTCCTGGTCAACGGGTCCCGCATCGCCGTGGCGAACGTGGGCCAGACGTACTACGCCGTGGAGGCCCGCTGCCCCGTGGATGGAACGAACCTCGCCCGTGACGGACGCCTCCGGGGCGACCTGCTCATCTGCCCCAACGATGCCGCGTCCTTCGACGTTCGCACCGGCCGCCGCGTCGATGGCGCCGGCGAGCTGCGGACGCGGGAGATCAGGGTGGAGGGGAACGAGATCATGGTGGGCCCGCTCCGGGATTCCGACTGACGGGCCAGCCGTACTCAGCGCCGGTCCGGCACCACGATGGGTGTCGCCCCGGCCAGCAGCACGGCCAGCTCGCTCTCGAACAGGCCGTCGAGTCGTCCCCGGGGAACGAGCGCTTCCCTCACCGGGACGTCGGGCGCGTCGGCCAGGAAGAAATGCACTGCCTCCACGGGACCGAGGCTGTAGTGCCCGGTCCCCAACGCGCCGTGCCCCGCCACCCGCGCCACCCACATCCGGTCCTCCGCCGGGAACGTGCGGCCGGACGGCGCTACCTGATCGGCGCCGCCGTCGTCCGCCGCCGCATCATCCGCGGGCGGCGGTCCGGCCGGCGGATTCGGCCTGTCCGTCACGCGGGACCTCCGCCCGCCCGGGATGCTGCCCGGATGCGGGGGGCCGACCGGTCATTGCGCCAGCACCGGTGCGCAGTGGCAGGCTGGTCGACGCGAGTGAGGATGATCACGGGCATGGCCGTGAAGGTAGGACCGTACACTGAGACCGTCCAGTGGAGGGCCCGGAACTTGCGCGCGCGCTGGCTGGTGAATGCACACCGCACTAGCGACGGGCCGGGACCGGGTGTCCCGACGCTGGGAAAGCAGGAGATTGGAACAGAGCAGCATCAGGGGAGTCGCACAGCGCGACTCGGGCGCGGCAACCATCCTGGTTGCCGAGGACCATCTGGATAGCCGGGACGCGCTCCGCGCGCTGCTCGAAGCCTTCGGCTACCGTGTACTCGAGGCCGTGAACGGGCGCCAGGCCGTTGCAGTCGCCCTCGAGCAGGCGCCGGACCTCATCCTGATGGACATCATGATGCCCGAGCTTGACGGCTTCGAAGCCACTCGCGAACTGCGGCGCCACGCTCGCACTGCATCCACGCCGATCATTGCCGTGACCGCAATGGAAGGCGCCCAGCGCCTCGCCATCCAGGCGGGGGCGAACGACTTCGTGCGGAAGCCCGTGGACATCAGGGGACTCGTGGCGAAGGTGAACGACTGGCTCCAGCCCACGGCGACGTGAACTCGCACGATCCGCTGGATGCACGCGACGGCGATGTCGCGTTGGCGCGCTTCCCGTGGCCGCCGGCGGAGCATGAGTCCATAGTGTCCGCTTTCGGGCGCACGTGGTCCGGCGCCGCGCTGCGTCCCGCCAGATTCTTCCGGGCCCTTCCGGGTTCCGGGTCCGTGGGCGCCGCCCTCCTGTACTATATCCCCCTGGGCATCGCCGTTGCCGGCGCCGACCTGTTCTGGACGATGGTGCGGGGTCCCGCTGCACTGGAACGCGAGGAAGTGCTCGGACGGATCGATCTCGGCGGCATCGATCCCGTCGCCGGGTTCCTTCTTTCGCCCGTAGTGCTTCTGCTTTCCCTGCTGGTTTCCGCCGCCGTCACGCACGTGCTCCTCCGGCTGTTCGGCGGTGCGAACCGCGACTACGGGGTCACCACCCGCGTATTCGCCTACGCCTACTCGCCGCAGATTCTCGGCGTCGTGCCGGTGGCGGGCGGTGTCATCGGCTTCCTCTGGATGGTGGTGGTGGCCGTGATCGGCCTGCGGGCAGCGCACGACACGACCCTGGGTCGCGTCCTCCCCGCCGTCCTCATCCCGGTGACCCTCGCACTCATCGCGCTGGCCATCGCGTCGTTCATGGCCGCAGCCGGGTCGGTGATCCTGCATTGACGGTGGGATGCGTTGGGCCACGATCGGGCGCGCCTTGCGGTGGCGGCCGCCCGTCGTGCTACTGCTGCTGCAGAGCCCGCAGGACGTCGGCGCCGTAGAACATCCGGATGTACTTCGCCTGCACCGGCGTTATGCGGCGCACGGCCCACACGAGCTCCACGTAGTTCGGTTCGTGCGGCTGGTGCAGCGGGAACATGGCCACCTCCACGGGCAGGTGGCTTCCCTTCCGGTTGTTGCAGGGCGAGCACGCCGTCACCACGTTCGCCCACGTATTCAGGCCACCGCGGGACATGGGAGTGACGTGGTCGCGGGTGAGGAACTCGCGGCCCCGGAGCGCGGAGCGGTGGCGCCCGCAGTACTGGCAGCTGTATCCGTCCCGGGCGAACAGGAACGTGTTGGTCACCTGCCGGCGGAACTTCCTGGGCACGTGGACGTAGCGGACGAGGCGGATGACCAGCGGGCAGGGCATGTCCCGTCGCGCCGACCTGAACACGCGGGCCTCGTCGACCTCGAGGATTTCGGCCTTCTGATCGATTACGAGACGGAGCGCCCGCCGCACGGGCAGGATCGTGAGTGGTTCGTATGAGGCATTCAGAGCCAGGCAGCCTGAGGCGGTGAAGAGTCCCTCCTTTCACGCCGGCATCAATCCGGATGCCGGTCCGGGTTCGGACTGCACGCTGGAACGATAGTCTCAACTACCCCTGACTACAATAAGAACGTTCCAGCCGTACCGGACTGTGACGACGACGGTGCGGGTTCGTTGCGGGCGGTCCGGTTCGCCGGGATTCGGCGGCGCCGAGCGGTCCGCCGCCGCGGCGATCAGAGCAGACTCACCGGGTCGCGGTCGAGTATCATCCGCAGGTCCGCGTGACCGGGCCGGACATCGAGGCGGATCTGGATCCGGCGGCAGACGGCACCGAGGGCGCGGGCGGACCTGCTCCGCAGGAGGAAGTGCCAGCGCCAGCGGCCGCGGATGCGATCTATGGCGCACGGCGCCGGTCCGGTGAGGGTGATCACGGTACCGGCCGTGTGGCGGTCGATGAACGCCTGCACGCGGTCCGCCGTTGCCTGGGCCGTGTCCTGCACGGCACGCTCGTCCGTCCCGCTGATGACGATGTTGGCCAGGCGCGTGTGGGGTGGGTACTCCGGTGCGGCCCGGACCTCCAGCTCACGTGCGGCGAAGGCCTCGAAGTCGTGGGCCAGTGCGAAGCGGATGGCGTAGTGGCCCGGGAGCGACGTCTGGACGAGCACGAGGCCACCACGCTCGCCGCGCCCCGCCCGTCCGGCCACCTGCGTGAGGAGCTGGAACGTGCGCTCGCTGGCCCGGAAGTCGGGCAGGTTCATGGCGACATCGGCGTTGATGACGCCCACGAGGGTGACGTTGGGGAAGTCCAGCCCCTTGGCGATCATCTGCGTGCCGAGGAGGATGTCGACCTCGCCGCTGCCCACGCGCTCGAGAATATCGTGGTGTGCCCATTTCGCCGACGTCGTGTCGACGTCCATCCGGGCGATGCGCGCACGGGGGAACGTCTCCACCACGGCGCGCTCCACCTGCTCGGTGCCTACGCCCAGGAACGAAACGTCTTCGGAGGCGCATGCGTTGCACCGCGCCGGCGGCGCCTCGTCGTACAGGCAGTAGTGGCAGACGAGGCGGCGCCGGCCGCGGTGGAAGGTGAGGGAGACGTTGCAGCGGGGGCAGTGCCACACGTGCCCGCAGGCCCGGCACTGGACGAACGTGGCGTAGCCGCGGCGGTTCAACAGGAGGATGCTCTGCTCGCCCACGCGCAGTCGCTCATGGATCTCGTCCACCAGGGGGTCGGCCAGGATGAGCGGACCCGTCCTCGGCACGGGTCCGTCACCGCCGGACTCGCGCTCGGCGCGCAGGTCGATGACGCGCACGGGAGGGAGCGGCCTGCCCTCCACGCGCTCCGGCAGCGTGAGGAGGCGGTACTTCCCGCGCTGTGCGTTGTGCCAGCTCTCCAGGGCGGGCGTCGCGCTTCCCAGCACACACACGGCTCCTGCGTTACGCGCGCGCACCACCGCCACTTCCCGGGCGTGATAGCGCGGCGCCTCCGACTGCTTGTAGCTGGCCTCGTGCTCCTCGTCCACGATGATCGCGCCCAGGTCGCGCACCGGAGCGAACACCGCCGACCTCGCCCCGATGGCCACCCGCCGCGTGCCTTCACGCAGCGCCCGCCACGCGTCGTACCGCTCGCCGTCCGACAGCGCCGAGTGCAGCACGGCGACCACGTCGCCGAACTCCGCCCTGAAGCGGGCCACCGTCTGCGGCGTGAGGGCGATCTCCGGGACCAGGACGATGGCCCCCCTGCCCCGCCGCTGTACGACCTCCCGGAGCAGCTCGATGTAGACGAGCGTCTTGCCGGATCCCGTCACGCCCCGGAGGAGGAAAGGCAGGTCGCTGCCATCGCGGGCTGCGGCGACGAGGGCCTGTATGGCGGCGTGCTGGGCGGCGGTCGGCGCGTGGCGCACGGGCTCGCCGGGATCGACGGCCGCGAACGGGTCCCGCTCCGCACGCTCGTCCGTAAGCTCCGCCACGCCCCTGGCCACGAGTCCGCGGACCACGGCAGACGAGAAGCCGAGCACAACGGTGATGTGCGCGAGATCGGCGTGGCCGCCCATGGACTCCAGCGCCGTGTACAGCTCCTGCTGGCGGGGAGCCCGTGCGAAGCGCTCCTCGCGGGACGTGAGTGTGGGCAGATCCTCCGTGATGCGAAGGACGCGGCGCCGGCGGTCCGGCGCGGCCGTCCGGCCGGTGTCGGACAGCACTGCCGGGAGTGCGCTCCGGAGCACCATCCCGAGCGGCGCCAGGTAGTACTCGGCGATCCAGCGGCACAGGGCCAGCACGTCGCCGGGCACGCTCGGCTCTTCTTCCAGCACGCGGTCCACGTCCCGGATCCGCGTCAGCTCGCGCCCCGCCGCGGCCTCCCCCGTCACCCAGCCCACGAGACGTCGGCCGCCGAACGTGACCCGCACGCGCGTGCCGTCGGCCAGCGGCTCGGCGATCCGGTAGGTGAACGTGCGGGGGAGCGGGATGGGAAGGGCGACCTCGACCAGCATGCCGGTCAGACGGTAATGCGGACGAAGTCGTAGGGCGGCCAGGGACCGGTGATGTCGAAGGTGACCTCGGGGTGTGACTGGTTCAGGTCCTCGGCCCGCTCCATGAACTCGAGCCACGCGCTCCGCTCCACGAGGAACGCGGCGCTGAGGAGCCGCCGTCCCTCGGCGGGCAGCGGCACGGCGGCCCGCGCATGCCGTCGCAACTCCGAATAGAGCTGCATGGCCATGTCGCTGAGCTCGAGCTCCGGCTCGCCGCCGCCCGCCGTCACGACGTGGAGCCGCAGCTCCCAGTGACCGTCGAGGAAGGACAGCCCCTCGTCCAGCACGAGGTACTGCTCCTGAAGCAGACGCACGAGCTGACGCCGGCCGCGGAAGATCACGCCGAAGGGCGCGGGCAGGACCGTGTTCCTGCGCATCGCGCCGTCCACCACCTTCTGGTGGGCGAGGACGGCGGCCTCGTCCAGCTGCGGCAGCTCGTACGGAACCGGCCGCACGAGGGCCTCCAGGTCCCGGTACCGAATGCGGACCACGTCCTCCCCCGCCACGTTCGCAACCCGGCCGCCGCGCCAGGTCCGGGCCCGGGCGACCCCGAAGAAGTACAGCGCCTGGCCCGGGGCGATGCGGATGGACCGCCGATCCGGGTCATGCGCGACATCGTCGCTGCGTTCCCGCCCGCCAGCGGGACCCGCCCGGCGCACAGGCGCACCACCGCCATCGTCCCCGGCCTCGCCGGGACCGCGATCCGGCTCCCCGCGACTCACCGGGCCAGCAGTTCCGCCATGGTGGCCTGCGGCTCCGGCGTGGTGACTTCCGGGCCGTCCTCGCCCACGTAGACGTTGATCTCGCTACGGATGCCGATCTCGCCGGGAATGTAGATGCCGGGCTCGATGGAGAAGCCCACGCCGGGGATGATGAGGCGGGTGTCCCGGGTCTCGAGGTTGTCGATGTTCGGACCCATGCCGTGGGTGGACCGGTCGATGGAGTGGCCCGTGCGGTGGATGAAATACTCGCCGTAGCCCGCATCCGCGATGACGCGGCGTGCGGCATCATCGACCTCCGCACCCCGGATGGGGCGGCCCTCCCGCCACCGCTCCACGAGGAAGTCCACGGCGGCGTCCCGCGCATCCCGCACCAGCCCGAACAGCTCGGCAGCCCGGGCGGGGACGTCGGCGCCGAGGTACGCCATCCACGTCTGGTCCGCGTACACCATGTCCTCCGCCTCCTTGCTCCAGAGGTCGAGGAGCACGACGTCGCCGCGCTGGAAGGTCGCGCCGCCGGCCTGCGGCGAGTAGTGCGGGTCGGCGGCATTGAGACCGGTGGCGACGATGCTGTCGGCGCCGACGCCGACGCCGCGCTCCCGCAGCTCGTCGAGGACCCATGCCCGCGCGTCCTCCTCCGTCACACGCTCACCCGCGGACACGGCCCGGGCCAGGCGGACGAACGTTGTGTTCGCCACCTGCGCGAGCAGCGCTGCGGTCGTCCGGTGAGACTGGAGCTGTTCCGGCGTCCAGCACGAGTAGAAGCGTGTGACCAGATCGCCGGAGGAGACCACGGTCACGCCCGCCGACCGGACCAGCTCGATGATGCCGGCGGACACCAGGTCCACGGCCGGCACGGCCGCGCCCTCGGAGAACTCCATCGCCACGGTGCCGGCGTTTGCGAGGGTCTCCGCGAGGGCCTCATCGAGCTGCTGCCACCCCACGTACACCCGCCGCCGCCACGGCCACTGCTCCCACGGCGCCTGCTCGATGCCGTGAATCACCGCCGTGGGCTCGCCCTCCGCCGGGATGAGGACGAAGAACCGGCGGGTGAGGTCGCCCAGGCCGATCAGGTTTGCCGCGACGTCATTGCGCGCGTGCAGGTCGTAGAGAAGCCAGCCGCCGAGGCCCGCCTCCCGGATGGCCGCCTGGATGCCGTCGATGTCGCGCCGGATGCGCGTGAACTCGCGGTCGCCCGTGAACATTCCCACCGTCGCCCCCCTCGTGCAGGATACCGGCGGAATGTACTGCGGCGCGCACGGGGCCAGAAAGCCCCGGCGCTACGCCCGCAGACGCTTCCGGCTCAGAGATCGAGGCCGGCCAGGGCCCGGACCGTGGCACGGACGCCCTCGCCGGTCCGGGCCGGCGCGTAACCGCCCTCGAGGACCGCCGCGACGCGGCCGCCGGCGGACGCCGCCGCACGCTCCATCACGGACCGGGTCATCGTGTGCAGGTCCGGCGGCTCCAGGAGCAGGCCGCCCAGCGGGTCGCCGGCAAGGCAGTCGTATCCGGCGGAGATGAGGACGAACTGCGGGGCGGCTTCGTGGAAGGCCTGGTCAAGGGCATCGTGGAACGCCCGGAGGTAGTCGTCGGCGGGCGTGCTCCGGGCGAGGGGCACGTTCAGCGTGGCACCCTCCCCCTCCCCGGCGCCCCGCTCGTCCGCCGCGCCCGTCCCGGGGTAGTGGGGCGACTGGTGGAGGGAGAGGTAGAACACGCCGGCATCGTCGTAGAAGATGTCCTGCGTGCCGTTGCCGTGGTGCACGTCCCAGTCGATGATGAGCACGCTTCCGAGACCGTGCTCCACCTGCGCCGCCCGGGCCGCGACGGCCACGCTGTTCAGGAGGCAGAAGCCCATGGCCCGGTCCCGCGTGGCGTGGTGGCCCGGCGGGCGGGTGAGGGCGAACGCCGTGCGGGCCGCACCGGAAGCGACCAGCGCCGTGGCGTGGACGGCGCAGCCGGCGGCGGCCAGGGCGGCATCCCACGACGCCGGCGAGACCACCGTGTCCGGATCCAGCCGCTGCAGCTCTCCGGCGCGCTCGGCCTGGGCCGCGGCCTCCCGCACGGACGCGATGTAGCCGGCATCGTGGACGCGCTCGAGCTGGTCGATGCGCGCAGGTGCGGCCTCCTCCTGGAGCAGCACGTCCAGCAGCGCCGGCGTATCGCGGTAGAGCGACTGCACGATGGCAGGCAGCCGTCCCATGTGCTCGGGGTGCCGCCAGCCCGTGTCGTGACGGCCGCAGTCCGGGTGCGTCACCAGGGCCACGGGCCTCGGCGCAGCCCGTCGGGTGGAGGGTGACGACGGCGTTTCTGCGATCGTCAACGGCCGTCTCCCGTGATCACGCCGGGGCGCTGCTTCGCCTCCTCCACCATCCGCGCCACGTCGCGGAGCAGCTGCGGCGCGTCGTAGACGATGCCGTCCTTCACGGTGTAGCGCACACCGCCCACCTGCACCACGCGTCCCGCGTCGTCCAGGCGGATCGTGCCCGTTCCGTAGAGCACCTTCAGGTTGTGGATGGGGTTCTCCGGCACGATGACGAGGTCCGCCAGCATGCCCGGACGGACGATGCCGAAGTCGGGCTGACGGCCGGACGGCCGGACGAGCGTCTCCGCGCCGCACAGCGTCGCGCTGCGGATCACCTCCAGCGGGTGGAAGCCCGCCTCCTGCAGCAGCTCCAGTTCACGGACGTAGTCGAAGCCGTACAGCTTGTAGATGTATCCCGAGTCCGAGCCCGTGCACACCCGGCCGCCGCGGTTCTTGTACTCGTTCAGGAACTGCATCCACAGGCGGAAATTCTCCCGCCACTCGATCTCGTTGCGCGTCGTCCAGTCGAACCAGTACGAGCCGTGGGCCGTGCGGCTGGGTTGGAAGAACTGCCAAAGGGACGGCAGCGTGTACGTGTCGTGCCACTCCGCCCGCCGCGCCCGCATCACGTCGCGGTTCGCCTCGTAGATGGTCAGCGTCGGATTCAGCACGAAACCCAGGCCCAGCAGCTCGTCCATGACGGCGTTCCACCGTTCGCTGAACGACGGCGCGGCCTGCTGCCAGAGGCGGCCGGCTTCGGCGAAGCGGTGGTACTCGTCGCTGTAGTTGTAGTCGTACGGGTAGTCCTGGATGGTGCGATCGGTGAAGAGCGCCTCGGGGAGACCGTACCAGTGCTCCATGGAGCCGAGGCCGAGGCGGGCGGCATCCAGCGCGTTCATCCGGGCCACGCCCGTCTGGGCGAGGTGGGCCTGCGTGCCGAGTCCCTGGCGGTTCGCCTCGTCCAGCAGCGCCGCCATCACGTCCGGGTCGTGGGCCCCGAGCTTGAACCCGTCCACGCCCCGCTGCTTCGCCCAGCGCACGTACGCCCGGGCCTGCTCCGGGGTGTCGATGGCGCCGTCGTCCCAGCCCATGCCCGGCCGGACGTAAACGAAGACGCGGGGCGCCGTGATCTCGTTGCGGGCGCTCCGTTCCCTGGCGCGCAGCGTCCAGTCCACACCGTTGCCGGAACCCGGATCGCGGACCGTCGTGATGCCATGCGCCAGCCAGAGCTTGTAGACGTACTCCGCCGGCGTGCCCTGTTCCCGTCCGCCGGTATGGCCGTGCAGGTCCACGAAACCCGGGAGGACGTACATGCCCGTGGCGTCGATGACGCGGTCGGCGTCCGCCGGCACGGGACGCTCCCGCGGGGCGCCCGGGGACCCCGCACCCCGGACCTGCCGGATCCGGTTGCCCTCGATGACGATGTCCACGGGGCCGTACGGCGGCGCGCCCGTGCCGTCCACCACCGTCGCCCCCATGATCACCAGGCGGCCGTACGGGCCGGTGCCCTCGCCGGCCGGCCGGGTCGGCGCCTCCTGGACCTGGGCGTGGGCGACGGACGCGCACGCCAGCAGTGTGGCGAGGGCCCGGGCGGTGGTTCCGATGAATTTCATGCGAACGTCCTCCGGAAGGGTGCGGCATCGCAGCCTATTGTCCGGCCGCCTCCGAGATGATGCCCCAGGCGGCGACGCGGAACCGGCCGTCGTTGCGCTCGCCCGTCACCCAGACCCGACCGCCGACGGGCAGGCCGGCTGGCGGATTCACGAGGACCAGCGTGTCCGCGCCTGCAGCCAGCCGGCCGTCGGGGAGGACGGTGCCCACGACGGGGCGCGCGCCGTCGATCTCGACGATCTCGTAGGATTCTACGTGTACCGTGCGGCGTGCGACACCGCTGACCGCACCCCGGACTTCCACCGTCGCGCCGGCCAGTCGACGCAGTTCCGGGGCGAGGGGTCCGTCCAGGAGGAGGGGCGGGCCGTCCGCGCGCTGGAGTGACGTCAGAGGCTCGTGGTCCGTACCGCCGGCTACGACCCGTCCACGGATGGCGGGCGCCCCGGAAGGCGCGGCGTCGCGCGGCGGGATCGCGGGCGCCGCCCCCGGGCCTGCGCCAGCCCGGGGAGGCGCTACGGCGTCGGTGCCGCCGTCGCTGGACACGGGCGTGTCCGGTGCGGTGTCCAGCAGCAAGCCGGGCGCCAGGGCACCAGGTACGGACGGCGCGTCACCGGCCGCTTCCGGCGCGGCGGACGGACCGCAGGCGGCCACCCCGGCGGCGAGGGCCAGCACTGCGATGAGGACCGGTGTCCGCGCCGTCACTGCAGCCTCACGATCCAGACGCGCATGTGGCCCGGTAGCGCAGCGCCGCCGGTGCCGGTGCCCGTCACGGAGACCGCACCGGCAGGGTGCGCGGCGGCGCCGAACAGCCGGAAGTACGCCGTGGATCCCGACCGCACGGAGACGTTGTCGGCCGATGCCGCGAAGGTCCGCTGCCGTGGCCGCAGCCGGGCGGGCTCCACGAGCTGGCCGAACACGTTCGTCATGTTCCAGCTCGTGAATCTCAGGGACGCGTGCGTCTCCGGGATCCGGTCATCCATGTAGAGGGCCGCCGCCCAGCGGGCCAGGAGCAGGTCGATGGGCTCGCCCACTACGCCACTGATGGTGGCAAAGCCCGTCCGCGTGTCCTGCACGAACGCCCGGTGCAGGCCCTGCTCCCCGCCCGGGAAGGACGGCCCGTACTGGTCGGATATCCAGCGGAGGAAGGACCAGGGCACGCCGTACACGCTGCGCCGGCCGATGCACGGCCCCACCTCGCGGTCCAGCCAGCCGCAGACCTCCGGCGCGTTGGGGATGGCGGTGGTCGTCGTCTCGAAGCCGAAGTAGAGCGCCAGGTCCACGAACCCGTTGATGTACCAGTCCACCGGCGTAGTTTCGGGCGAGTTCCACGCGACGGCGAAGCCGTAGTTCTGGTAGGGCGCATTGCCCGTTACGGCGTGGCCCACCACCTCCTCCGCGAAGGTGGCCTGTCCCTCGAGCTCCCACACGGTCTGCCAGGCCGACGCACCCGGCGCCGTGAGGCGCCGGCCGAACTGGATGACGTGGGCCATCTCGTGGGCGATGATGAACGGCATGTCCAGGATCGCGTCCGCCACCGTGTACACCTCGGACACGGAACCCGTCGGATCCGGCGCGATGCCGTAGAAGTACTCGCCGCCGTTGGACGCGGCGCAGTCCGCCGGGAAGAAGTCCAGGGAGTAAACCCGTCCGAGGGTCGTCTCCTCCTTGTTGATCTCCTTCGTGAGGACGATGACGATGCGGCCATTGCCGTCGAAGTCCGTGGGCTCGCCGAAGTACGCGATGTTCGTGGCCGCGATGCGGTCATCGAACTGCTCGCCCAGGGACTGGTAGTCCGCGGCGGAGAATCCGCCCGCCGGGTTCGCCACGTCCTCCACCCAGATGCCGTGGGTGCCGACGCGCCGGACGACGGCGCGGAGCGGGGTGAAGGCACTGCACGTCGGATCGCCCGACTGCGGGTACTTCACGTCCACCGTGTCGCCCACCACGGCGGTGCCTGGGACCGAAGCCGAAAGGCCCGCCTGCCCGGCAAAGGTCCGGAGCCCGCCGGCGGCGGATGGCCGGCGCGCCGCGAGGAAATCCATCTCCCGGGCCCGGTGTCGGAGCTCGTCGGCCCGGTGGCGCGCCCTGCGGCCGGAGATGGCGGTGGCGGGAAGGCTCGCCCCGGGACCGGCGGCGAATGCGAAGGCCGACGACGCGGTGACGGCGGCCGGCGGCGGTGCCGAGCCCGGCACGGCGATCTCGACCCGGGCCGGCGTCAGCGTGGCGGCCGTCTCCGAGACGGACTGCACACCGATGAGGAACTCGGATGCGCCGGCGGTTGCGCCAGCGGCGAGCTGGATGCAGAACGTGGCCGCCGGGTCCAGCCGGACCTGCTGGCCCACGCCCACCTGCAGCGGCTGCGCCGTCGTCACGTACGGGTGCACGGCTTCGCCGGCGTCGCTCCCCACCGCGACCCGGACGGTGATGTTGCCCGTGGGCCGGCACACGGTGGCCGGCACCGTGGCGGTGATGCTCGTGGTGGATGACGTGAGGACCTGCGCCGCCGCACCGCCGATGGTGACCGTGTTGCCCGCCGCCGACGGGCTGAACCCGGAGCCGGTGATGGTGACCTGCGCCCCGGCCTGGAGCGGGTCCGGCGAGACGCTCGTGATGATGACGGGCGACGGATCCACCACCGTGACCGTCACCTGCCCCGTGCGTCCGTCCACGCTGGCAGTGATGACGGCCGTGCCCGCCGACAGCCCGATGACGAAGCCCGTCGTGCTCACCGAGGCCACCGTCCCGTTCTGCGTCGCCCAGGTGAACTGCTTGCCTGAGATGGCGGTGCCATCCGCCGCGCGGGCCGTGGCCGTGAGCTGGACGGACTGGCCCGTATTGAGGCCGGGGCCAGTCGGCTCGATGGTCACGCTGGCCACCGCCGGTGGCGGCGGCGGCCCGGACGGCGAGTCGCCGCAGCCGCCGAGGATTGTCGCCGTGGCGGCCGCCAACCACAGGGCCGACAGGCGCGGGGTCCGCAGTAGTTGCATGCCGATCATCCGGTGCTGCAGGAATGTCTCACGAAGTGTCTCGATGAATCTAACCGAACATGGCATATACGTCTGCCGGTCACGGTCGTTCCGGCGACGGGGGCCGGTCCGGCGCGGCTCCGCATCGCCTGCCGCCCCGGCGGGCCGGCACGTCAGGCAGGACCGGCGGAGGCTCCCGCAGGAATCCGCCCGAAGCGGTCCTGCAGCGAACGGACCTCCCGCCGCCGGGAGCGGAGCGCCGTGGCGGCGTCCGACGCCGCGGACGCGGCGGACAGCGTCGTGCAGTACGGGATCTTGCGGGTGATGGCCATGCGGCGCATGGCGTAGTCGTCGAACTGGGACTTCTTCCCCAGGGGCGTGTTCACCAGGAGCTGGATCTCGCCGCTGATCATCAGGTCCACGATGTTCGGCCGCCCCTCACCGACCTTGAATACCTGCTCCGCCGGGATGCCCCGGGCCCGGAGGTAGCGCCACGTGCCCTCCGTGGCGAGAATCCGGAACCCCAGGTCGTGGAAACGACGGACGATGGGCGTGACGCTGGCCTTGTCGCTGTTGTTCACCGTCACGCAGAGCGTACCCTCCATGGGCAGCGGCTGGCCCGCCGACGTGGCGGCCTTCGAGAAGGCCATGCCGAACGACTCATCGAACCCCATCACCTCGCCCGTGGACCGCATCTCCGGACCCAGGATGATGTCGACGTCGAACTTGTTGAACGGGAGGACCGCCTCCTTCACGGCGATGCCAGCGACCACCGGCTCCTCCGGCAGGTCCAGCTCTCGTATGCTGCGACCACCCATGATGCGGGCCGCCATGCGCGCGAACGGGACGCCCGTGGCCTTGGACACGAACGGTACCGTCCGGGACGCACGGGGATTCACCTCGAGGACGTACACGACGCCGTCGCGGACCGCGTACTGCGCGTTCATCAGGCCGACGACACCCAGCTCCTTCGCGAAGCGCCGGGTGAGGCGCCGCATCTCGTCGATCTCGGCGTCCCTCAGCATGTAGGGCGGGAGCACGCACGCCGAGTCGCCGGAGTGGACGCCTGCGTCCTCGATGTGCTGCATGATCCCCGCGATGACAACGTCGTCGCCGTCGGCGAGGGCATCGACGTCGGCCTCGAAGGCGTCCTCCAGGAACCGGTCGATGAGGACGGGGTGGTCGGGTGCCGCGCGAACTGCGCGGTCGAAGTAGTCGCGGAGGGAGGCCTCGTCGTAGACGATCTCCATGGCCCGCCCGCCGAGCACGTAGGAGGGCCGGACCAGGACGGGGTAGCCGACGTTTGCGGCCACGCCTATGGCCTGCTCCACGCTGGTGGCGATGCCGTTGGGCGGCACCGCCGCGCCGATCTCCCGGCACAGCGCCGCGAAGCGGTCACGGTCCTCCGCCCGGTCAATCTGGTCCACCGACGTGCCCAGGATGGGGACGCCCAGATCGTGCAGCGGCTTCGCCAGCTTCAGCGGCGTCTGTCCGCCGAGCTGGACGATGACGCCCACCGGCCGCTCCCGCTCCACGATCTCCAGGACGTCCTCGAGAGTGAGCGGCTCGAAGTAGAGCTTGTCGGAGATGTCGAAGTCGGTGGAGACCGTCTCGGGGTTCGAGTTCACCATGACGGTCTCGTAGCCGTCCTCCCGGAGGGCGAGGGCGGCCTGGACGCAGCAGTAGTCGAACTCGATGCCCTGGCCAATGCGGTTGGGACCGCTGCCGAGGATGACGACCTTCCTGCGGTCGCTGGCCGGCGCCTCGGTCTCGTCCTCGTACGACGAGTACAGGTAGGGCGTGGCCGCGGGGAACTCGCCGGCGCACGTGTCCACCATGTGGTACGTCGGCCGGATGCCGAGACGATGGCGCTCGCGGCGAATCTCGGCCTCGGTGAGCCCCCGCATCCGGGCGAGCTGGCGATCGCTGAAACCCATCCGCTTCATGCGCCGGACGGCGGCCGCATCCAGTGCCGTCAGCCCGGCGAACCAGGCCTCCGCGGCGTGCAGCTCGGCGAACTGGTCCAGGAACCACGGGTCGATGCGCGTGAGGTCGTGAATCTCTCCCACCGCGAGGCCTGCCGCGAAGGCGCGCTTGAGCTGGTACATCCGGTCGGGCGTCGGCCGGCGCAACGCCGCCCGGATCGTGTCCGGCTCATCGTCCGCCAGGCCATCGTCCTGCGGCCGCTCGCCCACCTCCCAGCCGGCACGGTCCGTCTCCAGCCCGCGCAGCCCCTTCTGCCACGCCTGCTTGAACGTCCGCCCGATGGCCATGACCTCGCCCACGGCCTTCATCTGCACGCCGAGCGTCGGGTCCGCCGTGGGGAACTTCTCGAAGGCGAACCGCGGTATCTTCACGACGACGTAGTCCAGCACCGGCTCGAACGAGGCCGGTGTCGTCTTCGTGATGTCGTTCGGCAGCTCGTCCAGCAGGTAGCCCACGGCGAGCTTGGCGCCCACCCGCGCGATGGGGAAGCCCGTCGCCTTCGATGCGAGTGCGGATGAACGGGAGACGCGGGGGTTCATCTCCACGACCAGCATCTCGCCCGTCGCAGGGTTCACGGCGAACTGGATGTTGCAGCCGCCGGCCTCGACGCCTATCTCCCGGATTATTGCGATGGCCGCGTCCCGCATGCGCTGGTACTCGACGTCCGAGAGCGTCTGGCTGGGCGCCACCGTGATGGAGTCGCCGGTGTGCACGCCCATGGGATCGATGTTCTCGATGGAGCAGATGATGATGACGTTGTCCGCGCCGTCCCGGACGACCTCCAGCTCGTATTCCTTCCAGCCAATGACGCCGCGGTCGATGAGCACCTCGCCGATGGGCGACTGGTCGATGCCCCGCCGCACCGCCGCCTCGTACTCCTCGACGTTGTACGCGATGCCGCCGCCGGTGCCGCCCAGCGTGAAGGACGGCCGGATGATGGCCGGGTAGCCGATGTCGTCGATGATGGCGAGGGCCTCGTCGTACGTCTTCGCGAAACCGCCGTGCGGCACGGCCAGGCCGAGCCGGGACATGGCTTCCGCGAACTGCTCGCGGTCCTCGGCCATGCGTATGGCGCGGGCGTCGGCGCCGATGAGCTCGACACCGTACCGCTCCAGGACGCCTGTGTCGTACAGGTCGAGGGCAACGTTCAGCGCCGTCTGGCCGCCCATCGTGGGAAGCAGCGCATCCGGGCGCTCCTTCTCGATGATCCGCTCCACCCACTCCGGCGTGATGGGCTCGATGTAGGTGGCATCCGCCAGGTCCGGGTCCGTCATGATGGTGGCGGGATTGCTGTTCACCAGAATGACCCGGTAGCCCTCCTCCCGCAGCGCGCGGACGGCCTGCGTGCCGGAGTAGTCGAACTCACAACCCTGACCGATGACGATGGGCCCGGAACCGAGGATGAGGATTGAATCGAGGTCGTTGCGCCTGGGCACGGATGCTTACCCTCGGTCCGCCTTTCGACTTTCCTTGCGGATCGCCGTCGCGATGATGAAGAGGAACCCGCCCCACACCAGGCCGGCTATGACCACGAAGGTGATGATCGCCGGGGTTTCCATGTCGGGGCACCGGAGCTCGGGCGGCGACGCGCACCGCGTGAACGAAGCGGGTGAAGTTGCGGGCAGGGCGCAGGGCGGCGCAAGGGTCGCTGGCCGACGTCGCCGCCGCGCGGGCGACAGACGGTCCGTCCGTGGTCCCGCTCTTGCACGCGTGCGCCCTCCACGCATTTCCGCCACCCGGAGTAATCCATGCAGCCGACGCCGATGGACGTGTTCGAGGAAGCGGTGGGGATCATCATCGTGGACGGCCAGCGGTGCGAGGTGTCGGTCCGGTCCCAGCCCGACGGTGACGGCACGTGGCACAACGCCCTGCTCTTCCGGCGTGACGGTCGGGCGGCGGGGCGGGAGGTGCGGGCGGTCGGGATGGACTGGCACGCGCCGCCGGGCGTGGCCCTGGGCAGGGCGCGGGAGCTGGGGGAGGAGGAGCAGTTCGCGCTGTTCAAGCGCGCCCTCTCGCCCCGTCCTCCGGTCGCCTGATCAGCGGCTCAGCGTGTACACGTAGGCGGCGATGCTGCGCACCTCGTCGTCGGTGAGCGGCCCGCCGCCCCGGGCAGGCATGGCCGCGGGGTACTGCGCCGGTACCGGCACGCCCGCGGCTATGATCCCGACGAGGGCGTCGAAGGTCCCGTCGATGTGGAGCCACTGGGAGTCGTTGAGTCCGGGGGCGAGGGGCGACCCGGACGCGTCGGCGCCGTGGCAGGTGAAGCAGTTGCCGGTGCTGCCGTAGAGCGTCTCACCCTGGGCGACCATCTCCTGCGTGACGCCGGCCGGCAGCTCCACGGCGGGCCTCGGCGCCGCGGGCGCGGCGGCCGCGGCGGCCTGCTCCGGCAACTCGATGCGCTCGGCCACCACGCGGTTGAGCCCGCCGTACCGGGCCATCTCCCCGGGCTGTTCCCCGCGGACGATGGGACCCGGCCGCTCCAGTGGCGCCTTCCGATAGCCCCGACTGCCGCCGGCGGTGTTCGCGTCGCCGCACGCCGACACCACGATGGCCAGGACTGCCACGACGACCCACACCCGGGCCGAGCTCCGATCCGTCATCACGCCTCCAGCGTCTCTCTGCACGTGGTCCCGCGCTGTCTTCACGCCGCGTCGCCGACGGGCCTGCGCGCCGTGATCCCGCGCGCGTGCCGGATCCGGAATGCGGCTCAGCGCGCGCGGAACGGAAGGTCTGTTTCCACGCAGAGAGTGTCAAGTCCGCCCAGTCCATCGACCGCTTCCGCCAGCGGTCCGTCCGCCGCACCCACCGCCCCGGCCGCCGGATCCGACAGCCGCAGCCACGGTGGTGGCGAGCCGGACTGTAACGATGCAGGCCCTCCGCACACAGTACGGGTGAATTCATGCGTTCTTGGCATGAGCGCCACAGGGAGGGTGAGGATGGTGAAGGCGGCGCAGGGAACGGAGACTCATGCGGCGGTACGGCCGTACAACGGGGCGCCGGCGGCGGCACTCCGTGACGAGGTGGCCGACGTTCTGGAACGTCTTTCACGGCATGTTGCGGCACAGGCGGCGTGGGCTGCGCGGTCATCGGGATTCGACCCGTCGCCACGAACGCCGGACATCCAGGAGGAGGTAAGATTCCTCGGCCAGGTGGTTGCCGCCTGGGCCGACGTACCGGCGGACGCGCTCCCGCCCCGCGGTGCAGGTTTCGGATCCACAGTCCTGGTGGAGGATCTCGACCGCGGCCTCCGTGAGACGTTCACGCTCATGGCCGGCCCGCTCCTCGATATCGATGCGGGACAGGTCTCCCTCGCCTCGCCCGTGGGTCACGCGCTGCTGGCGGCGGCACCGGGAGACACCGTCAGCGTTGCCGCGCCGCAGCGCCTTCGCAGGCTGCGCGTGCTTTCCGTCCGTTCTCTGCACGACAGGGTGGCGGAGGCCGCCTCGATCCCGGCGGCCTGAGCGCAGCCGGCTTCCGGACCGCAGCGGATTGACCTAGATTGCATGCAGCAAGCAGCGCCCCCGCCCGGGTTCGACCCGGGCGGGGGTGTTGCTGCATTTCCCGGTCGCGTCATCGCGTGCCGAACCACGAATGGAGGAAAGCCGTGAATCACCCGATGC
>DATHVO010000035.1:0-5528 GCA_035461265.1 Longimicrobiales bacterium | reverse complement strand
GTCCATGAAGGGGACGTGTCGCACGGTGAGGCGCCCGGTGCGCTGGTCCGGCCCTTGGTCACCCAGCACGACGAGAAGGACGTCCCTGTCCAGCAGCTCCGCGGCCTGTGCGGCGGCGTTTCGGGTGGTCGTGATGTCCTTGTACGAGTTAGCGCCGCCGCCGGCGCCGACGGTCAGGATTGTCGGCACGGCGGGAGGCAGGCCGCTCGCAGCCCGGGCTGCGGCCGTGTCGCCGGGTGTGAAGATGTCCAGCTCGACACCGTTGTGGATGACGCGCAGCTCAGCCGCCGCCGGCGCGAGCATCGAGTCCCGAACGCGGTCCGCAAGCCACTGCGACGGCGTGGCGATGTGAACACGGGTGTCCGCGAAAATGGCGCGCTTGCGTTCCCAGTTCCGTGCCGTCGCGTCCCGCGTGACCGCGGGATAGAGCCCGAGGTCGGGGCACGCGCCACAGCCGGTGCGCCAGCGGTCGCAGCCGATGGAGTGGGCGCAGTGGCCGCTCAGCAGCCATGCGTCGTGCAGCGTCATCACGACGGGCTGCCGCCGGGAGAGGGCCGGGAGCGCCCGCAGGTCGAAGTAGCCGCCGTGCAGGTTGTGGAGGTGGACGATGTCCGGCTCCCCGGGCAGTACGTCGAGCATGCGGCGGGTGGCGGGATACCGGTACGTCTCCAGGCCGCGGCGGCGGTCGAGAATGCGCAGCGGGCCGGCCGCCAGGTGCGCCACGCCCGTGGAGCCCGCCCGCGGGAACGTGAAGACGTCGTCTCCGTCCGCGGTACCGCGTCCTACGATGAGCCACGACGTGTGGCCGCGCTCCCGGTACGCCCGCATGAGCTGGCTCGCGATGCGCTCAGCGCCGCCGCCGCCGGCTCGGGCATTGACCTGCGCGATGGCGAGGGGCCGGTCCATGAGCCGGGACCCGCCTGTCATCCGGAAGCGGGCCGGACGGCCCGGACGCAGATCGTGACCTCGTAGTCGGGGTGCGCGTCGTCCAGCTCTCGCGGCCGCAGCTCCCGCGTGGCGATGCCGTGGAGCAGCGCCGTGGCCGTGAGGGCGTTGCCGTAGACGTGGAGCCCGAGGTGCTGGCGGGGAAACACGTCCTCGAAGAGCCGCCGCACGGACTGGGACGTGAAGCGCCAGAAGTCGCCCCACCGGTCCGCGTCGTGCCGGCTGATCTGCGAGATGCCGGGCATCGTCGCCAGCAGCACGCCGCCCGGCCGGAGGGCGGCGGCGGCGGTGCGGATCGCTGCGGGGACGTCCCACACGAACGGCAGGACCTGCGTCAGGATGATGCAGTCGTAGGCCGCAGGCGGAACGCCCTCGCCGGTGCACAGGTCCCCCACCAGCGTCGCCACGGGATTGCCCGGCCGGGCGTGGAGCACGTCGGAGACCTCGACACGTCCGCCGCCGAAGCGCTCGGTGTACGACCGGTCGCCGATCTCCAGGACCCGACCCCGGATGTCAGCCTCGTGGGCGGCCAGGAACTTCTCGATGTAGTAGCGGTCCACCGGCAGGCCACGGTCGAATCCGAAGAAGCTGCTGACGGGCGCGGTCCGGCGGAGGCTCCCCATGTGCAGCCAGCCCGACGGCGGCACGTGCCGTGAACCGTGGGTCAGGAGGCCGACCCAGCTCCGAACCCGCGCCGGCACTACCCGGTCGCCGAATTCCCGCCCGCGCCGCAGCGCCGTGCCAAGGGCTGACCGGACGCGCCTGCCAGGCGAAGCGGCCGCGCCGTCGCGTGCACGGCCCAGGAGCTCGCGCACCTCTGTCGCAACCTCATCGTGCCGCCCCTGCTCCTCGAGGTAGTCCTGCAGCCATTCCAGGTAGGCGATCAGCGCCTCGCCGTCCCGGCCCGCGGCGATTGCCCGGTTGCAGCACGAGTCCGGATGCTGGCGGTACTTGTACCACACCTCGCCGGACGCGTAGAGCGGCCAGCGCAGGCAGATCTTCGCCATGACGACGCCGTCCTCATGCATGCCCCGGAACGTCTCCTCGTAGCCGCCGACCTCCTCGAGGACCGCCCGGCGGAAGAGCAGGCCGCTGGGCGTGTAAACGTCATTGCGGAGGAAGCGCACCAGCAGCTCGGGCGGCGGCACCAGCGTCTCCGGTGGTCCGCCGAGGGGCTGCACGTAATCGCGGGCGAGGTCAGGGCGGTGGCGGGTCCATGCATACCAGACGTGCAGGCGGCCGTATACGGCCGCCGCATCGGGGTGCTGCAGGAGCAGGTGGACCTGGCGCGTGAGCTTCTCGGGGACCCACACGTCATCGCCGTCCAGGAAGGAGACGAATTCCCCGCGGGCATGAGCGAGGCCGAGATTGCGCGTGGCGCTCATCCCGCGGTTGGCGCGGCCGGGATGCTGGAGACAGCGGATGCGGTCGGGGTGCCGTTCGGCGTACTCGCGTGCGATGCCGGCCGAGCCGTCCGAGGACGCATCGTCGCAGAGCAGGAGCTCCCAGCGAGGGTACGTCTGGGCGAGCACGCTCTCGATCGCCTCGGCGAGGAAGCGTTCCTCGTTGTGGAAGATCGTGATGACCGTAACGAGCGGCTGGGCCGTCATCGCCGCAACTATAATGGCGGCTCACGCCCGGTACAAGCGGTGGGCCACGAGCCGCTGGACACACAGGCGGCGTCGCGGCACTTTGAGTGCGATCCCGGGTCGACACCTCTCACAGGCAGAACATGCAGGAGCGACTCTTCGCCGCTCACCACGACCTCGAGGAGCGGCACTGGTGGTTTCGTGCGCGCCGGCGCGCTCTCCTCGCCCTCGGCACGTCGCTCGTCCGCCCGGGCGGGCACGTGGTCGATGTCGGCTGCGGCACCGGAGCGGATGTGAGCGCATTCCCGGATGCCTACCACCGGACCGGGCTCGACGGCTCCGAGACGGCCATCGCCTTCGCCCGCAGCCGCCATCGCCACGTCCGCTTCGAGGTGGCCGTGCTGCCGGGCGCCGCCGCGGACATCATCGGGCAGGCGGACCTCGTCCTGCTCTGCGACGTCCTGGAGCACATCGAGCACGACGAGACATTCCTGACGTGGCTCGTCGACACGATGAAGCCGCATGCGCACCTCATCCTGACCGTACCCGCGGATCCGCGGCTGTGGAGCCCGCACGACGAGGTCTACGGCCACTACCGGCGCTACACACGGGAGACCCTGTCCGCGGTGTTCGCGGCGTGCCCTGCCCGGGTCCGTCTGCTCGCCCCGTTCAATCGCGTGCTCTACCCGGCAGCCCGCCTGGCACGGGCCGTGGCGGCCCGCCGGGGCCGGGGGTGGGGACGGGGCGGGGGAGACCTGGCGCTCCCGTGGGCGCCGCTGAATGGCCTCCTCGAGAGGCTCTTCGCCAGCGAGGTCCCGTCCCTCGCCGAGGCGCTCCAGGCCGATGCGGGCAGCCTGCCGGGCCGGGGCGTGAGCCTGCTGGCCGTCCTGCAGAGGAGCGGGCCGTGAAGGACGCGTCACGCCACACGCCTGCCAGCTTTCCCGCCGACGAACCAGCCGTGCCCGACGCGCCGCGTAGGTGGGTCGTGGTGCCCTGCTTCAACGAGGCGGAACGGCTCGACCGTGCGGCCTTCGAGGCCGTCCTCGAGGGGGCTGATGCGCCGTTCATCCTGTTCGTGGACGATGGCAGCACGGACGGCACCGCGGCCATGCTGGACGGGATAGCCGGCACGCATCCCGGGAGGTGCCGGGTCATCCGGTGCGGGCGAAATGGCGGGAAGGCAGAGGCGGTACGCACGGGCATGCGCGCGGCGCTGGACGACGGGGCGGACAGGGTGGCGTACTGGGATGCCGACCTGGCGACGCCGCTTCGCCACGTCGCGGAGTTTGACGACATGTTTGCACGACAGCCGGGCGTCGACGTCGTGATGGGTGCCCGCGTACGCATGATGGGCCGGCGCATCGACCGTTCAGGGATTCGCCATCTCATCGGCCGGGCCTACGCCACCGTCGCATCCGTCGTCCTCGCACTTCCCGTCTACGACACCCAGTGCGGCGCCAAGATGTTCCGGGCGTCAGCAGCACTCGCCGCCGCCCTGGAGCGACCGTTCCGGTCGCGGTGGAGCTTCGATGTCGAGCTCCTCCAGCGGCTCCAGCGCGCGTGGGGCGACCGCGGCATGGACCGCATTCTCGAGGTACCACTGCCGGAGTGGCGGGATGTCGGGCAGTCGAAGGTCTCGCTCGTCGCCGGCGGCAGGGCGTTCCTCGTGCTCCTCGGGCTGCTGGGGAGCGCAAACCGGGGCCTGCCGCTACGCTCGGACGAGGAGCCGGCCCGGTGAACATCGCCTACATCATCTCGGCATACAGGCTGCCCGTGCTGCTGGTCCGTCTCGTGGACCGGATCGACGTGCCCGGGGCGTCCATCCTCATCCACGTGGACGCCCGGTCGCCCGATTCCGTCTACAACGCGATGACCGGGCCGCTCGAGGGCCGGCCGAACGTGACGTTCCTGCCGCGCCACCCGTGCCGCTGGGGCGACTTCGGCCACGTGGCCGCTACGCTCAAGGGCCTGCAGGCCCTGCAGGCGTCGGGCCGCCCTTTCGATTACGTGGTGCTCCTCACCGGGCAGGACTACCCTCTCAAGTCCAATGCGGCCATCGCCGCGGCACTGGACAACGCTGGCGGTCGCGTGTTCCTCGACTGGATGCCGATTCCCAGCGGGAAGTGGACCGACGGCGGACTGGACCGCGTAGAGCACTGGCATTTCCGGCTAGGACGACGGACGTTCGCGGTCCCGGGGGCGCCCTTCCGCCGGACCCGGGTGGGCGCGGCGTGGTCACGAGCAGCCCGTCTCCTCCGCCTGCGGCGCGCGTTCCCGACAGGCATGCGTCCGTTCGGCGGGTCCTCGTACTGGATGATGCCCGCGGACTGCGCCCGTCACGTCGCCGACTTCGTGCGGGACCGGCCCGACTACGTCCGGTTCTTCAGGCGCGTCCTCGTGCCCGACGAGATCTTCTTCCACACCATCGTGATGAACTCCCGCTTCCGGGACTGCGTGGACGGCAACCCCCTCCGATACATTGACTGGGACGACGACGCCGACCACCCGAAGGTCCTGACCAGGGACGACGTGCCGACCCTCTTGGCCACGCCCGCCCTGTTCGGGCGCAAGTTCGATCCGGGCGTGGATGCGGATGTGCTGGACCTCATCGATACCGCCATCGCCGGCGGAAGTCAGGCAGCGTGGAGCCGACGGGCCCTCGATTCGTGAGGCTGCGGAGGGTCGCCCTCATCGCGCTGGCGAACGTCGCCGTCCTCCTGCTGCTCCTTGCCCTGCTCGAGGGGGCTGCCAGCCTGCTGCTAACGGCGCGCGAAATCGCTCGCACGCCGTCGGTCCCCGAGCACCTTCATGCGGAGCACGACGAGCTCCTCGGCTGGGTCAACATGCCGGATGTGAACCTGCCGGATGCGTACGGCCCCGGCGTGGCGGTCCGCACGAACGCCCAGCGGTTCCGCAGCGACGAGGAGTTCGCCACGGCGGTGCCGCCGGGCAGACTCCGCATCATCTGCTCCGGCGACTCGTTCACGTTCGGCT
>DATHVO010000034.1:0-2556 GCA_035461265.1 Longimicrobiales bacterium | reverse complement strand
CACCCCGGCCACAGCCTGATCGTCGTCACCGAGGGGACGCTGTGGGTCTACGACGGCGACGACCCGTCGTGTACCCCGACTGAGTACACCGTGGGGCAGGGCCTCCTGGACCCGGGCGGCGATCACATCCACCTCATCAAGAACCCGAGCGCCACGTCGCAGGCGCGCACCATCACCGTGCAGCTCATCCCCGCGGATGCCACCCGACGCATCGATGCTCCAGCACCGGCGGGCTGCGCGGCACAGTAGCCAACGGCGTCCTTCGCGGACGGCGCCCGGTCGATGGGTCGGGTGCCGTCCCTGCGGCGTCCCGACCCGCCTCAGCTGAGCAGGGCACCCGGCGGCTGCGGCAAGTCGCGCTCCCTACCGGCCCGCCTGGTTCACCGTCAGCACCGCTTCCCCCACGCCGGTGGCGCTTCGAATGACGAGGCTGCCCTGGCGCGCGGCCGCGGAGGGATTCGGCGAGACCACGAAATCGACCGCACCGTTCCCGGCCCGGGAGGTGCCGTCGGAGGGTGCCACCACACCGTAATCGGGGCCGCCGATCAGCGCGTTCCAGTGGCAGTAATCGGTCGTCGCCACCGCCACCCGCCCCGGTCCACCGCCCGCGCCGAAGTCCAGTGACGCCGGCGTCACGGTGAAGGCACACGCGCCGATGCGCGTGCCATCCTGAAGAACGGTCACAAGCTGGCCGGCCACCACCGCCGTGCCCGTGCGCGCGGCCTCGGCGCCGTTCTCCAAGATGTCCCCGACGACCGTGCCGTTGCCGTTCCCGTTGGGCGCCCCGTCGGAATCGGGAATCACCCGCAGCCACCCGCCGTTCCCCAGGAAGGTCCAGCGGCAGCCGAACGGCGCGAACACCCGGATGGCAAAGCCGGTGGCCCGGGCCGGCACGACCGTGGTGGCGGGCGTAACCTGGTAGCTGCAGCCCTGGGACGCCGCCTCCTGGGTGATGCGCGCCGCCGCGGCGGCGGCGGTCACGGTGGCATCGCGCGCGGCGGTGACGACGTTGGTCCCGATCCAGTAGCGGACCGTGCCGTCGCCCGTTCCGCTGGTGCCCGACAGCCACTGGACCCAGGCGGCGGCGGTCTGGACCTGCCAGGAGCAGCCGGACCGCGCAGAGACGGCAATGCTCCCTTCGCCCCCGGCGCTCGGAACGGTGATGCTGGACGGCGTGAGCGTCAGCGTCGAGCAGTCGGTGGGGGAGACGGGTCCGTCACCGCAGGCGGTGAGGGCACCCGACACGAGGACGGCGCCGAACCCGGAAACGAGCGTGAGGGCGACAGCACGGGTCATCATGTTACCTGCCCCGGGGCGTTGCGGAAGCGGTCAGCGAACGCGCGGCTCCGCGCAAGAGCTTACACAGTCAGGCCGGCGAGACCAAGTCGAGGTTCTCCCGCCGTGCCCGGACCCACGATGGGGCAGCAGGCCAAACCGGCGCCCGGGTCCGGATGCCCGCCTCTGCGCGAGCCGCGAGGTGCACGAAAACGGGGTCGCCCTGACCCGGTTCTTGCACGGGGGCGCGGGATGCCCCCCCACAAGCTGACATCCGTACGGTTTGCGGACGCCCGGCTCTCGACGGGCATCCGCCTCCACTATGCCGAGCACGGTGACAGGGCCGGCAATCCCGTCATCCTGCTTCACGGGATCACCGACTCGTGGTTCTCGTTCAGCCTGGCACTGCCCCTGCTCTCTTCCGCGCACCGCGCCTGGGCGTTGGACCAGCGGGGCCATGGCGACTCGGAGCGGCCGTCGAGCGGGTATGCCGCGCAGGACTTCGCGGGGGACGTCCTGGCGTTCATGGACGCGATGGATCTCGAGCGCGCGACGCTCGTCGGCCACTCGATGGGAAGCCTCGTCGCGTTGGAAACCGCCGTGGCGGCTCCTGGCCGCATCTCGAGGCTCGTGCTGATTGGCTCTGGCGCCTACATCCGGTCGGAAGACACCCTCCAGCTCATGGAGCAGTTCAGCAGGCTGGACGATCCGGTCCCCGCCGAAACGGCTCGCGATTTCCAGATGAGCACCATCCACCACCCGATCCCCGACGAGTTCCTCGAACGGGCGGTGGCGGAGAGCCTGAAGGTGCCCGCCCGGGTGTGGCGCGACGCTCTCGCCGGGCTCCTTGCCGTGGACTACACGGATCGGCTCCAGGATCTAAGGATGCCGGCGCTGCTGCTACGGGGTGACCACGACGAGACCTTCCCGCAGGCGGCACAGAAGACGCTGGCCGCGCGCCTCCCGAACGCCACGTCGCGGATCTACCCGGACACGGGCCACGCCCTCCACTGGGAGCGCCCGGCCGATTTCATCCGCGACCTCGAGAAGTTCCTCTCCCACGGGGTCAACGGCGTCACGGCCAGCGCCTAGGACTGGAATCACCTGTCTCGACCACGAAGAACGGAAGGCATTGCCGCCGACGCCAGGGGTACCAGCGGCCGTTGCTGCCGACGTGTGTGGACCCGAAAGCGACGTGCCTGGGCTCCGAACGAACGACATGTTAGGCTGGACCTGAGGCGTCTGTCAGCAGCGCTACGGGACCATGAGGGAGATTCGGGC
>DATHVO010000033.1:0-23512 GCA_035461265.1 Longimicrobiales bacterium | reverse complement strand
CGCGATAGGCCGGGGGCAAAGCATCCAGCTCGGCGGCCGAGGGTGTGCGGTGGCGGCCGTATTCGCGAAACAGCGCCGCGTCCAGCGGGCCAACGCGCCGCGCCTCGAACGGGCGGGGTCGCTCACCCGTCCGCGTCTCTTCCAGTTCGTCCTTCTGCAGGGCGCGGCCGGCATCGAGCAGACGGTGGAAGAGGCGCTCCTGGCGGGCAGCCGTCTCCGCCGCCAGCGCCCCCGAGCCGAGGAGGCCGGCAATGGTGCGGGCCTCGGCCGCCATGCCGTCCACGTCACCCCGGACAGCCTCACGTTCCTCAGGCGTCAGCGCATCAAGCCGGCGGGCGATCTCGAGCTGTTCCGCGGCGAGCCGGTCGAGCTGATCGCTCACCGCGCCGGCCGAGAGGTTCATCGGCACCAGCGCGCTTGACTGCCCGGCGAGGGATCCCTGCCGCCGCGCCATGTCCGCGATCTGCGGCATGGCCTGCCGCGGGCTGACGGGGCCGTCCGCGTGGTCCATCTGCTGGGCGCTGCTCAGCAGGGTGAGAGCGAGACGATTGAGCGACTCCACGGACTGCTCGGCCTGGTGGAGCGGGATCTCGCCGCGCTGGAGGGCCTCGAGGGTCTGCTGCATGCTCATGCCGGCCCGGGCGAGGGCGGCCCCGACGTCGCGGTTGACCACCGTGGTCCGCTCCGCGACGTCCTGCAGGTTTCGCGAGAGCTGCTGCAGTCCCTGCTGCAGGGCCACCTGCTCGGACCGGAGGGCCTGCATGTCCGCCGGCCCGCGTCCGCCGCCGGCGCTGCCACCCCCGGCTCGCTCGCCGCCGCTGCCGGAGTCCGACTGGCGCCCACGCCCCGCGTCGCGACCTTCCCGGCCCTCCTGACTACTCGACTGCTGCCCGCCGGCCTGCTGGCCCTGGCCGTCGCGCTGGCCGCCGCGTTCGCCGGCGCCCTGCCGGTCGCCTGACTGCTGGCCCGGCCGCGGAATCTGCGTCCGGCCGCCCCGGCCATCCGCCTCGGGCTGTCGGCCGGGTCGCGGAAGCTCCGGCGGACGGGGCAACTGCGGGAGACGGGGCATCTGCCGGCCGGCGGCATCACGGGAATCCGTGGCACCATCCGCGGCGGAGTCAGGCGGCGTACCGTCGCCGGTCGCAGCAGCACTCCGCTCCCGGGCCGCCTCCCGACTGGCGGAGTCTGCCTGCTCAGCTCCGGTCACGCCCCCGGCGTCACGCATGCGCTCCGCGAGCTGCTCCTGCCGCTCGGCAAGGGCGAGAGCCTCGGCGACCGCGCGGCGTACCCCTTCCGATGCCGCGGCCTGCTGACCTTCGGCCACGGCCTGTCGCATGTCATCCACGGCTTCGGCGGTCCGGTCCATGTCCGCGGCGGCCTCGGCTGCCTGCCGGGCTGCGTCTTCCTCCTGTCCGCCCTCGGCGTTGCGGGCGGCATCGCCCATGCGCCGGGCCGCGTCACGCGCCGCATCAGCGGCCTCGGCTGCCTTCTCCGCGGCTCGCTCGCCGGCGTCCTCGAGGCGGCGTCGCGTTTCAGTCAGCTCCTCCTCGAGGCCGCGTGCGCGTTCCGCGAGCTCACGCTGCGCGTCCGCGTGATCGGGCGACACATCCTCGTCCGCCAGCGCGGCCGCCAGCGCATGCTGCTGGGTCGCGAGTTCCCGCGCCTCCTGCGCGAGGCTGTTCAGCCGCTGCTCCTCGGCCGCCGCGCGAGCCGTCTCCACGCCCTGTTCCAGACGTGCCTGCATGTCACCCTGCTCAGCGGCCAACGCGCTCAGAGCACGGGCCGCCGCATCGGCGTCCATGGTTTCCGCAGCATCCCGCAGGCGTTCGACCTGCTGCCTCGTCCCGGGATCCAGCATGTCATCGTACACCCGCCGGAGCTCCTCGAGGCGCTCCCGGAGCTGCGCATCCTGGAGACCGGCCAGCTCCATCGCCCGCTCGAGCTCATCGATCCGACGGCGGAGTTCCTCGGCACGGAGCATGAGGTCCTCCTGCTGCGCCACCAGCCGGCGGGCGTCCGCGGCATCCCGGAACTGCAGAGACGGGCGGGGCGACGCGGCGGCGTCGGCGCCGCCACCTCCGCTCCGGGCCCCGCGGCGGGAGGCCCCAGCCACGCGCTGCTCCAGCGACCGCGCGTCCCGCTGCGCGGCCGCGGCATCCGCTGCGACGGTTTCGATCTCGCCAGCCAGGGCATCCGCCTCCGTCACTGCCCGCTGGCGGAGCTGCGCCGGTCCCGGCAGGTGCAGTGCGATGATCCTGGACTCGCCTGACTGGCGCGCCGGCGAGTTGTCCGTCACGCGGACCAGGAACTTGAGCGTGTCGCCCGGCAGGATGTCGTGCGCGGCGCCGTCCAGGACGCCCTGGATGGTTGCCTGCTCGCGTCCGCCCAGATCCAGGCGGGTGTGCACTTCCGCACCGCGACGGCCGTGGCGGTCCACGCGCCAGCTCACAAGGGCAGCCGAGACGAGGCCGTGGTCGTCGCGAGCGTCAGCGGCCACAGCCTGCCGGAGAGTCGCGTGGAGAAGCGTGTCACGCGACGGCAGACTGATTTCGACGACGGGGGCGGCGTCCGGGACGATCGTGATGCGGAGCGGGGCCGGCAGCACCGTCGTGCCATCGCCGTTTCCACCAGCCAGCCGCCATGCATAGATCCCGCTGGACGTCGGGAGGAACTCTCCTTCGAACGCCTCGCCGTTAACGGCGAATGCGATGACCGCGCTCCGCTCGGCGGGGACGAGTCCGGCCGCGGCGAGGGTCTGCGTGGCCCGGCCCGTGAACAGGAGGCGCGTGCCGGCGGGCACGTCGAGCGGCGGGACTTCACTCCGGAACGTCTCGGCCGGCCGCCGTACGTGCGCCGGATAGACCAGCTGAACGTCGAGCTCCGCAACCATGAGGGGGTCGATGGGAGTGACGCGGAATCGCCTGCTGTCAGCGCCGCCCGGTGCCTCGACCCAGTACACCGTCACCGCGTCGATGCGCGGAATCCGCACCTGCGCCGAATCGCCCGTGACAGCCGCCACTTCCTCGCGCGCAACGTCGCCATCGGTCCGCCAGCGCAGGGTCACGACCGTCCGGCCGGGTGCCCGTACACGAACATCCAGACCCTCGCCCCGGATCACGCCCGCGTCCCCGGGCAGCACGTCGATGGGCGGTAGCTGCACCGGCGTCATCGCCCGCAGCGGGCTGGCCAGAGGCGCCCAGGCCATGCGGGATCGCTCGGGTGCGGCGAAGCCGATCACGCCCACGGCGAGGGAGAGAATGACGAGCGTCGCCAGCGCCGTCCGGCGGATCCGGCGGAGGCGCCCCTCGAGATCACCCGCCAGCCCTCGCGGGTCGAGTGCGCCGATCCGCTCGGCCACAGCGGCCTCGGCCCGGCGCGCCAACCCCGCCGATGTTCCCGCGGGCACGCCGCGGCCGAGCTCGAGCACGCCGCGCACGCTGCCCTCAGACATTCCGGCACGCCGTTCAACCGCGGCGGCGACGGCATTCTCGTTCAGCCGGGCCCGCGACCACCGGACCCCGAGAATGATGGTCGCGGCCATGCCGCAGAGCGTGGCTACGTCGAGGAGGAGGGGGACCGGTCCCGATCCGCTCGACGGCCGGGTCATGCTCCATAGCCACGAGAGCAGGAGCAGGACGGGCACGACGGCAGCGGCGGCGGCCACGAAGGCGACCAGCGCCTCCCGGCGGAGGGTGCGGAGGGTCCGGCGTACGAACCCGCGGACATCGCGGTCAGCGCCGCTCACGGGGCCACCTGCGCCAGCGCATAGAGGAACAGGTTCACGCCCATCCGAAGGGCGGCCTCCCGCAGCTCGGGAGTGGTGCCGTGGACGTCCGCGTCCTCCCACCCGTTACCGAGGTCCGCCTCGTAGCTGTAGAACAGGACCAGGCGGCCGCGATGGAATATGCCCCACGCCTCCGGCGGCCTGCCGTCATGCTCGTGAATCTTCGGCAGGCCGTGCGGAAAACGGTAGAACACGTGGAACACCGGATGATCCGATGGCACGGCCTGGAGTTCCCGGTCCGGGAACACCCGGGCAATCTCCCGCCGGAAACTCGCATTCAGGCCATAATTGTCGTCGACGTGCAGGAATCCGCCCTCGAGGAGGTAGCGACGGAGCAGTCGGACTTCCTCGTCAGTAAATGCGACGTTGCCGTGTCCCGTCATGTACACGAACGGATACGACCAGAGCTTCGGATCGGTGAGACGAACCCGGTCGGGCCGGCCGGCCACGGGCAGTCCCGTGCGGTCCCCGATGGTCTGTAGCAGGTTGGGAAGCCCGGTGGGGTTGGCGTACCAGTCGCCGCCACCCTCGTACTGGAGCTGGGCGATGTTCAGCTCCGCGGCGTCCACCGCGGATTGATCCGCTCCGGCGAGGGCCACCGTCATGACCGATGCAAGGGCCAGGAAAGGTCCGGAAACGGCCAGGAAGCGTACCTTCAATCCTTCTCCCCTCCGTCGGCTCCCGCCAGGTTGAGCACGAGGGCGTAGGCGTCATTGCGAGATATGCCGAGACGCCGCGCGAGTTCCTTCGCGACCGTCCGGGGCGAGTCGCCCGCACCGAGCAGCGACGCAGCCAGCTGCTGCGCGTCCTCCGCCGAGGGCTCGGCGGGCGCGGCACCCGCCAGCACCACCACCACCTCGCCGCGGACCGGACCTTCACGGAACTGCTCTGCCACCTCGCCGAGGGGACCGCGCACCACCGTCTCGTACAGCTTGGTCAGTTCCCTGGCCACCGCCACTCGCCGATCGACGCCGCACGCCGCGACGAGATCGCGGAGCAGGGCGCCGAGCCGGGCAGGAGACTCGTACAGGACGGCAGTGTGGCGCAGCTGCGAAACCTCCTCGAGCAGTCTGCTTCGCGCCCGACCCGATCGCGGCGCGAAGCCGAAGTACGTGAACGGCTCCGGGTCCATGCCCGAGGCGACGAGCGCGGCGAGGACTGCCGACGCGCCCGGCACCGGAACCACGTCATGCCCCGCCTGCAGGACCGCCGCGACCAGCCGCGCACCCGGATCGGAGACCAGCGGCGTGCCGGCATCGGAGACCAGGGCCAGGTCCTCTCCCGCGTCCAGCCACGCCACGACCTGCGCCGCCCTGGCCGCCTCGTTGTGCTCGTGCGCGGACACCAGCGGCGTCGTAATGCCGTAGCGTCTGAAGAGGACGCCGGTTCGCCGCGTGTCCTCCGCCAGTACGCGGGCGGAATCCCTCAACACCGTCGCCGCGCGCACGGTCAGGTCCTCCAGATTCCCGATGGGTGTGCTGACAATATAGAGAATTGACATGAACTTACGGTAGTGGACACGGCTGACGTCAACAGAAAGAGTGGAGAGTCGCGCGCACGGGACCGCACCACCTCTCCACTCACCGCGGCCGGACGCCGCGCCGCCCTGTGCCGGCCGCCGGGCCGGCGAGCGTCAGCTCAGGTGCTCCTGAATCTTCCGGTCCAGCAGCGCCTTCGGTACGGCCCCGACCACCGTGTCGACGTGACGGCCGTCCTTGAAGAACAGGATGCTGGGGATCGAGCGGATGTTGTACTTCATGGATATCTGCTGGTTCGCATCGACATCGACCTTCCCCACCTGCATACGGCCGGCGTACTCACCCGCCAGCTGCTCGATGATGGGCGCCACCATCCGGCACGGCCCGCACCAGGCCGCCCAGAAGTCCACGATGGACAGGCCCTTGCCCTGCTCGATCACCTCGCTGAAGTTGCCGTCCGTCACCGTGATCGGTCCGCCGTTATCGGCCATCCCCATTCCTCCTTGTCATAGCCTCCGGGCCGGGGTGCGGCCTTCCAGGCTTCAGTTCGTCGATTGTGCCAGACTGTTTTGCACGAAACGCGCCGGTGCGGACGCTACCTGTCGCGCCCAGGGTGCGTTATCCGTTCGATGCCGACCTGTTCGATGAGCCACTGCCGGTTCCGGGTCAGCACCAGCGTGAAGGGCACCACGACCGGCCCCGCCGCAACGACCAGACGGACATCCATCTGCGTAGCCTCTTCACGTCGGCCCGGCACGATGCGCTCCCCGGCAATGGCGTAGTCCGTGTGCCGGAGCAGGGACGCCAGCAGGAACATCCGGTCATCCACTTCCTGTCGGGACCACGTCCGCGTGATCGAGCCGTCGCGCGTCCCGAAGAGGGAGGCCATGGTGTCCAGGTCGTTCTGATTGACGGCGCGCAGGAATCGCTCGACGGTCATGGCGGGCGCGAGGGCCGGCGCGGCGTCGATGGCGGTGGGGGTTGCAGCCGGGGGCGCGGCTGCGCACGCCGAGAGGATGGCCAGGACTGCGAGGGTGAGGCCGGCTGAGCGGGCGGCGCTGAACATGCTGCGTCTTCCTCCGAAGTGATGCCGGCGAGTCAACGCATAGAAGGTCGGCGCGCCGAGTGCGCGTGTCAAGCGGCGGCGACGTCGCCGCGACGGCCTCCGGCGGCGGTCAACCCGCGGTCGCGTCAGCCGCGGCCCCGGACAGGGCGAGTGCCTCGAAGCGGAGTTGTCCGGCGGTGGCGTCCACATCCACCGATACGACATCCCCCTCGGAGAATTTCCCGTCCAGCAGCATCATCGCGAGCGGATTCTGGACAAGCCGCTGGATGGCGCGCTTGAGCGGCCGGGCCCCAAACGCCGGATCGTATCCGGACCGGGCGATGAACGCCTCCGCCTCGGGCGTCAGACGGAGATCGATGTCGCGCTCGGCTAGCATTCGCCGGAGACGGTCGAGCTGCAGCTCGACGATGCGCCGCAGCTGAGCCTGGTCGAGCGGCCGGAAGACGATAATGTCGTCGATGCGGTTCAGGAACTCCGGCCGGAAGTGGCGACGCATCTCTCCGAGAACGACCGCCTCGACGTCGCTCCAGTCCGACGTGCCGGCCTGCTCGAGAATGTACTGGCTGCCCACGTTGGACGTCATGATGATGACGGCATTCCGGAAATCGACCGTACGTCCCTGTGAGTCGGTGAGACGCCCGTCGTCCAGGATCTGCAGGAAAATGTTGAACACGTCCGCGTGGGCTTTCTCTACCTCGTCGAAAAGGACGACGGAGTAGGGTCGGCGCCGCACGGCCTCGCTGAGCTGGCCGCCCTCCTCGTAGCCGACGTAACCGGGCGGGGCACCGATCAGTCGCGCGACAGCGTGCTTCTCCATGTACTCCGACATGTCGATGCGGACCATTGCGTCCTCGTCATCGAACAGGAAGGCCGCGAGCGCACGCGCCGTCTCCGTCTTCCCTACGCCCGTAGGCCCGAGAAACACGAAACTGCCGATGGGCCGGTTCGGGTCCTGCAGTCCGGCCCGGCTGCGCCGGACTGCATTGGAGACCGCCACCACGGCCTCACGCTGGCCGACCACGCGAGAGCCGAGCTCATCCTCGAGATGGAGGAGACGCTGCTTCTCCGACTCCAGCATCCGGCTCACCGGTATGCCGGTCCACCGCGCGACAACGTTCGCCACGTCCTCCGCGTCCACCACCTCCTTGAGGAACTTGCCCCCTTCCTGGAGCTGCGCCAGCCCGGCCTCGGCTTCGGACACAGCCCGCTCCGCCTGCGGAATCTCTCCGTACTGTATCTCCGCGGCACGGCTCAGGTCCGCCGTTCGCTGTGCCCGCTCCGCCTCCGTCCGGAGCGTATCGATGCGCTCCGTCAGGTCGCGGATCCGGGCGATCTGGTCCTTCTCCGCCTGCCATGCAGCCTTCATGGCGGTGGACCGCTCCCGCAGCTCGGCCAGCTCCTCGTCGATCCGCTGGCGCCGCTCCCCGGCCGCCCGGTCCGGATCGCCGGCCAGCGCCGTACGCTCGATGTCCAGCTGCATGACCCGTCGCTCGACTTCGTCTATTTCCTGCGGCATCGAGTCGATCTCGATGCGCAGCCGAGACGCCGCCTCGTCGATGAGGTCGATGGCCTTGTCCGGAAGGAATCGGCCGCCGATGTAGCGGTCGGACAGACGCGCAGCCGCGACGAGTGCGCTGTCCGTGATCTTCACGCCGTGATGAACCTCGTAGCGTTCCTTCAGGCCCCGCAGGATCGCTACGGCGTCCTCCACGGACGGCTCACCCACGAACACGGGCTGGAAGCGCCGCTCGAGGGCGGCGTCCTTCTCGATGTGCTTGCGGTACTCGTCCAGCGTGGTGGCGCCCACCACACGCAGTTCGCCCCGGGCGAGCGCCGGCTTCAGCATGTTGCCGGCGTCCATGGCGCCCTCCGCCGCACCTGCTCCCGCAATCGTGTGGAGCTCGTCGATGAACACCACGTAGCGGCCCTCCGCCTCCGTGATCTCCTTCAGTACTGCCTTCAGGCGTTCCTCGAACTCGCCGCGGTACTTCGCGCCGGCCACCAGCGCCGACAGGTCGAGCTGGATCAGCCGCTTGTTCTTCAGAGTCTCCGGTACGTCCCCACTCACGATGCGCTGGGCGAGCCCCTCCGCGATGGCCGTCTTGCCTACGCCCGGCTCACCGATGAGGACCGGGTTGTTCTTCGTGCGACGACTCAGCACCTGGACGACCCGGCGAATCTCCTCGTCCCGGCCGATCACCGGGTCGAGCTTCCCACGCCGGGCAATATCCGTCAGGTCGCGCGTGAACCGCTCGAGGGCACGGTACTTCTGCTCCGGCGACGTGTCCGTCACGCGGTGGGAGCCCCGCACGCCCTCGAGCGCTTCCCGCAGCACCGCCTCCGTCGCGCCCTGGTGCTGGAGCAGGTCACGCGCCGTCGAGCCCCGCTGAGCGGCCACGCCCAGGAGCAGGTGCTCCGTCGAGGTGTACTCGTCCCCCAGCTCCCGGGCAATCCGCTCGGCTCCGTCGAAGATCTGGTTCGGCTCCCGGCTGACCGACGGCGATGACCCGCCGGTCTGCCTGGGCAGACGATCCAGAACCGCACCCAGGGCCTCACGCAGCCGCGCAGCATTGGCACCCACCTTCTGCAGCACCGGCACCACCACCGTCTCGTCCTGCCCCAGCAGCGCCGCGAGGATATGTACGTCCTCGAGGGACGGATTGCCCCGGCGCGCGGCCTCCTGCACCGCAGACTGGACGGCCTCAGCGGCCTTGATCGTGAGACGTTCGTGATTCAGCACCGTGATACCTGTCGTTGAAGGGTTCCGCGTCCAGGGGCGCAACGCACGTGCCGCCCCCGGCTGCCGCAATGGCAGGGATCTAGAGGCGCGGGCCCAGCATGATGGCGTTGGCGTAGGGTTGGAAGGTCGATCGCCAGAAGTGCCGGAAGACGGGATCATCGACGAACAGGATGGCCTTTCCGGCCTCGACACGCTTCACTACGAGCCATGACCCCTGCTGCAGCCGTTCGAGGTTGCGCTCGCTGATGACGCCGCTGACCCGGTCGAGCTCTGCGCGGAAGAAGCCGACGGTCTCGAAATCGGGGTCGGGCTCGAAAACCTGCGCGCCGGAGTGGAGCACGTAGAGTCGGGCGGGGTCGCCGTCCACACCGCTGCCGAACGCGAGTGGGTGGGCGGTATCGAGCTGGACGGTGAGGATGGCGCCGGGGACCTGGGCGTTCCATCTCTCGAGCTGCCGGTCCTCCCTGCCCCTGAGTGCCCGTTCGAGGCGGGTCTCGGCGGGTTCCTCGGGCGCCTCACGGAGCTTGATGCCGGCAATGTCGGCGCCGATGGTTCGTGCCCCGCTGCCGGTGGCGATGAGGGTTCCTCCGCGCTGCACCCACTGGCGGAGCGCGGAGGTGGCCCGTTCGTCGAGGGCCGTCCGGGCCGCGTCGGGTACGATGATGACGTCGTACTCCCGGAGATCGGCGGCGGCGACCCTGAAGGTGGCGAGCTGGTCGAACGGGAGCTGCAGCGTCTGCTCGAGGAAGAACCAGTGCGCGCCGTAGGCGGTGGGGGCGATCCCGTCACCGCCGATCAGCGCCACGCTCGGGACTTCGAGGTGGTGCGACCTGCCCGTACCGAGATCGTTGCCGTCCGCCGCGCGACCGGAGTACACAGGCGTGGCGAGCTCGTGGAGTCCCGCCTGGCGGGTCCTGTCGGCGAAGTCATCGATGCCGAGGCGCGGGATGAAGATGGTCCCGGAAGGCCACCGTCGTCCTTCCGCCGTGAACGCCCGATCCAGTACACGTGCTCGACCGCCGTTTTGCAGGTAGCGGATCACGGCGGGCCATGTGTCGAGGTGCGGCTCGGCGAGCAGGCCCACCGCATTGTCCCGTGGGGCGCCCGCGCCGGCGAGCGGGCGCGAGGATGCCGGCGTCCATCCCGCGTCCGGCACCCGCCGCGCGGTATGCGCCTCGATGCCGTATGCGAACGGGAGCGACCAGGCGGAGATGTCGTACGAGTACGTGGCGTCCAGGACGGTCTCGGGCTGGAGGAGGGTCATGGCCAGGCGGCCCCGCGGCTGCCGTGCCCGCACGCGGTACGTGCCGGCGGGGAACTCGCCGCGCCGGCCGAAGCCGTAGTGGGGGCTGGCGTCGGTTCGGAAGGCGCGACCCGCCTCCTCGACCTGAATCCCCTGGCGTTGGAGGAGGTCGAGGAGGGCCGCGGCGCGGGCCGGATTGCCGGGGACGATGAGGATGTCCGGCTGTCCATCGCCCATGGTCTGGTGGAACCGTGCGAAATCGGCGAGAAGATCCGTTCTCCGTGCCGCCGCCGCCCTGAGTGTCGCGTTCCCCGACGTGCGATGCTGCGTGGCCCGCTGGTGGAGCGTGAGAAGGCGGCCGTCCGGCTGGCGGATGACGAGGCCCGCTCGTCCGCTGCCGGCCTGCTCGTAGGTCATGCCAATGGCGCCGACGAGACTGGGCCAGCTGTCGCCGTACCCGGGGTAGAACAGGTCGAAGCCCTCCCCCGTGTAGTACGTCCAGCCGTGGCGGTCGAAGGCCTGCGCGTTCGCCTCACCGAAGTAGCTGCCCCACTCCAGGATATGGTCGGGATACATCGGGTTGATGGGCGCGGCAGCCGGAAAGAAAAAATAGGTCGTCGCATAACCCATCTCGTGGAAGTCCACATGAACCTGTGGGTTCCATCGTCCCCACGTCGCAAGGCGCGCCTTTGTTTCCGGCTGTGTCGCCCACGCCCAGTCGCGATTGAGGTCGAACAGGTAGTGGTTGAAGCGGCCGCCGGGCCAGGGCTCCCAGTGCTCCCGCGCTTCGGGACTCGGGTTGGGCGTGGCGCCCTGCGCCTGGCGATACCAGTTCACGTAGCGGTCACGCCCATCCGGGTTCGCCACGGGATCCATCACGACGACGACGGAATCCAGCACGCCGGCGACGTCGGGCGTCCCTCGGACGAGGTCGAAGGCCGTCCACATGGCTGCTTCGCTGGACGAACTCTCATTCCCGTGGACACCGTAGCTGAAGTAGACGACTGCAGGGTTCGATGCCGCGATCTCCCGGGCGGCGCCCGGCGGTGTGGCCGGATCCGCGAGGTCGCGGTTGCGCCGCAGGATGTCCTCCAGGCGGGCCATGTGGTCGGGACGGGCGATGACGAACTGCACCAGTGCTCGTCCCTCGGGCGTCTCGCCGTAGGGCAGCGCCCTCACGTGATCGGGCATGGCATCCGCGAGGGCGTCCATGTAGCGGATCACGCCGGCGTGGTCGGTGAACCGCTCACCGAGGGCACGCCCCAGCACCTGCTCCGGCGACGGGACGGCGGGCTGGGCATGGAGCGGCAGCACCGCGGCCGGGCCGGCGAAGCCGAGAGCGAACAGTATGACCGCTGCGGTGCGGACCGTGGCGGATGTCAGGTGGCGAGAGAGGCGCTGCGCCGACGCACACTGCGAAGGCGCCTGTCTTCCGGCTGCGGACATGGTGGCGTTCCCCGGGTGAAGGTCCGACGGTGTCCGGGGCAGAATAACCCTGCGAGCGCACGGGGGATAGCGGCCGGGCGCTGCCGATTGACAGCGTCATCGGTGAGGTCTACGGTTCCCGGCGGGGGTGCGGTCGGCGGAATTGCGGCCGCCATGGTGTCCGGGCATCGAAAAGGCGGAGTCAATGAAGCGAATGCCGTTCATTCTGCTGGTGGGGGCGCTGCTGGCGGCGTGCGGCGCCGGTGCCGGCACCACGGGCCTGACGGATGAACGGTTCACGGCCGTGGTCGTCGACCTGCGCCGCGCCGCAGAGGAGACGCGGGGGAACCCCGGCGCGTTCCCTGCCCGGCGCGACGCCGTGCTTCAGGCGGCGGGCGTGACCGAGGACCAGCTCCGGGCCTACGTCGACCGGCACGCAGGCGACCTGCGGCACATGGCGGGAATATGGGCCGACGTCAACCGCCGGCTGGCGGAACAGGACGATATCTGAAGGCATCCGGTCACGGCAGGCGTGGCGTGGAGATTGCACCGCCTGCGGATACCGGCTGCGCCGCGCGGCCGATGTACGGAGCACACGAATGCTGGAACTGTCTCACAGGTACGACGAGTGCACGGGCAACTGGCGCCTCGCAGGATCTGGCGAACGACGCCGAATCCGCTGCGAGCGCTGTGCGGCCGAACACGACGCCACGCCTGACCGGCGGCTGGCCGCCATAGACGAGAACTACGCGGGAATCTACCTGCGCCGGCTCGCCGCCGAAGGGGCGGTATACCTGGCCAGCGAGGACGACTGAGTTCGGCGGGCTACTCCCATTCAATGGTCGCCGGCGGCTTCGAGCTGATGTCGTAGCAGACCCGGTTGACGCCCGCCACCTCATTGATGATCCGCGAGGACACCCTGCCCAGGACGTCCGGCGGGAACGGGTACCAGTCGGCCGTCATTCCGTCACGGCTCGTGACGGCGCGTAGCGCCACGACATTGTCATACGTCCTCGCGTCCCCCATGACGCCCACACTCCGAACCGGCAGCAGAACCGCGAACGCCTGCCAGATGTCGTCGTACAGGTCCGCAGCCCGGATCTCCTCCAGGTAGATCGCATCCGCCTCGCGGAGGACGGCGAGCCGCTCCTCGGTGACGGCACCGATGACGCGAATGGCCAGGCCGGGGCCCGGGAACGGGTGCCGGCCCACTAGTTCTTCGGGGAGGCCGAGCTCCCGGCCCACGTGACGCACCTCGTCCTTGAACAGCTCCCGCAGGGGCTCGATAAGCTCGAACTCGAGGTCCTCCGGCAGGCCGCCGACGTTATGGTGCGTCTTGATGACGGCCGACGGTCCATGGACCGACCTCGACTCGATGACATCCGGGTAGAGCGTTCCCTGGACCAGGAAGTGCGCTCCCGATCCCGTCTCCTCGGCGGCCGCCTCGAACACGCGAATGAACACCTCGCCGATGCGCCGCCGCTTCTCCTCCGGATCGTCCACGCCCTCGAGCCGGCTGAGGAACCTGTCCCTCGCGTCCACCACGACGAGATGCGCACCCAGATGCCGGCGGAAGGCCCGCTCGACGCCCTCGCGTTCGCCCTTCCTGAGGACGCCGTTGTCCACGAAGATGCACGTCAACTGATCGCCGATGGCACGATGGACCAGGGCCGCTGCGACGGACGAGTCGACGCCGCCCGACAACCCGCAGATGACCTGGCTGTCCCCGACCTGGGCGCGGATACGATCGATGGCATCCTCGATGAACGAACCGGCCGTCCACGTCGGCTCGCAGCCGCAGATGCGGAATGCAAAATTCGACAGGATCTCGTCGCCGCGGGGAGTGTGCGCGACTTCCGGATGGAACTGCACGCCGAACACCGGAGCGTCGTTCTTGCGGAAGGCCGCCACGGGCAGATCCCGGGTGGTGGCCAGGACCTGGAAGCCCGGGGGCGGCTCATCCACGTGGTCACCGTGGCTCGCCCATACCATTACATCCTCGCCCGGGGCGAAGCCGTGGAAGAGGTCGTCCGGCAGCGTCACCTGGATTTCCGCACGGCCGTACTCCCGGCGACCGGGCAGCACCGCTGCTCCATGCATGTCCGCGAGGAGCTGCATGCCGTAGCAGATTCCCAGGACCGGCACGCCCAGGTCGAGGATCGCCGCATCAGCCGTCGGCCCGGCCTCCTCGTATACGGACGACGGGCCGCCGGACAGGATGATGCCCTTCGGCGACCACTCGCGAATCCACTCCGGCGAGACTGTCGGAGGGTGTATCTCGCAGTAGACCCGCACCTCGCGAATCCGACGCGCTATGAGCTGCGTGAACTGCGAACCGTAATCCAGAATCAGGATCTTGCTTTCCATGATCACCCGTCGAGAAACTCGACCTCGCCCCTGACGAGGTCATCGTGCTGCTCGCGCCGGCGGATGAGCCGGTGCTGTCCGCCTGCGACCATGACCTCCGCCGGGCGGGGGCGGGCGTTGTAGGTCGATGCCATCGAGAATCCGTACGCCCCGGCCGTGCGCACCGCCAGCAGCTCGCCCGGCTCGGTCCGGGGAAGCGCCCGGTCGAGGGCGAGGAAGTCGCCGCTCTCGCAGATGGGACCGACGATGTCCACGATCATGTCGGGGCGGTCCGGACGGCGCACCACGGGATCGACCCGATGGTAGCTGTCGTAGTGGCTCGGGCGGAGCAGATCGTTCATCCCGGCGTCCGTGATGACGAAGGTCTTGCCCGTCATGCGCTTCACGTACAGCGCGCGCGTCAGGAGTACACCGCCGGGCCCCACGATGTACCGTCCGGGCTCCGCGACCACCCGCAGCCCGCTGCCCGCGAGCAGCGGCACGAGGCCGTCGGCAAACAGGGACGGCGGAGGGCCGGCGGACTCGTCATAACTCACGCCGAAGCCGCCGCCGATGTCGATGAACTCCAGGTCGATGCCCTCGCCCCGCAGCAACCCGACCAGGTCCAGCACGCGGCTGACCGCCAGGCAGTATGGCTCGACGTCGACGATCTGGCTGCCAATGTGCACATCGACGCCTGTCACCCGTATCCCGGGCAGGGATGCCGCCACGCGATAGAGCGCGGCCGCGTCCTCGTATGCGATGCCGAACTTCGTGGCCTTGTGGCCCGTGGCCGTGTAGTGGTGCGGTGTTGCGGTTTCGACATCCGGGTTCACGCGCAGTGCCACGCGCGCGGTTGCCCCCATTGTGTGGGCCAGGCCGGAGAGCAGCCGCAGCTCGCCCTCGCTCTCCACGTTGAAGGCGAAGATACCGGCGTCAAGGGCGGCCGCCATCTCGGCCACGGTCTTGCCGACACCGCTGAAGAGAATCCGGTCTGCCGGCACGCCGGCGAGCAGTGCGCGGTGCAGTTCCCCGCCGCTCACGATGTCAGCTCCGGCCCCGAGGCCCGCCAGCAGGCGCAGCACGGAGAGGTTGCCGTTGGCCTTGACGGAGTACGCGATGAGGGGCTCAACGTCGGCGAAGGCCTCTGCGAAGGCGCGGTAGCGATCCGCGATCGCCGTCTCGCTGTATACGTAAAGCGGCGTGCCGTACTCGGCGACGAGCTGCTCCGCCGACACCGCGTCGCAGTGGAGGCGGCCGTCCACCCACGTGAACGGATCGCGCATCGTGGTCAGTACGCTCTCGCCCATACCGCCTCCGCCTGTGACGCGCTCCCGCATACGACGCAGCGCGCCGGAGCTTCCGGCGAGCGGAACTCCTCCAGCGGGAGCACGCGAATGGTCGCCTTCGTCTCCTCCTTCACCTGCTGCTCGCAGTCCGGGGAGCCGCACCAGCCCGCGTAGTAGAAACCGCCCTGCCCTTCGATCCGCTCCCGCATCGCGGCGTAGTCCGTGATGCCGCGGTGCGAATTGTCCTCCCGGCGGCGGATGGCTGCGGCCAGGAGCCCGCGCTGGATCGCGTCCAGCCTTTCCGGCACGACGGACGACAGGCCGTTCTCGGCGACTGGCTCCTTGCGCTGGAAGTCCTCCGGCGTGAACCGGAGGACCAGCATCACCTGGCCCTTCTCAATGTCCCTGGGCCCGATCTCGATCCGGATGGGTACGCCCTTGCGCTCCCACTCGTAGTACTTGGGACCCGGCTTCATGTTGTCGCGGGCGTCCACGTGGACACGGACACCGACGCCCCGCAGCCCCGTCGCAATGCTCTCCGCCTTATCGAGCGTGAGGGCGCGTTCCTGGTCGGAGCGATAGATCGGGATGATGACCACCTGCACGGGCGCGAGGCGGGGCGGGAGCACCAGGCCACCGTCATCGCCATGGGTCATGACGAGCCCGCCCACGAGGCGCGTGGACACGCCCCACGATGTGTTGTACGCGTAGTCCTCGCCGCCCGCCTCCGTCTGGAAGCGCAAGTCGAACTGGCGGGCGAAGTTCTGACCGAGCATGTGCGACGTGCCGGCCTGGAGCGCCCGGTTGTCCTGCATCAGCGCCTCGCAGGCATAGGTGCGGACAGCGCCGGGGAAGCGTTCCGAGTCGGTCTTGACGCCGAGGAGCGGAGGCATGCCCATCCAGTTCTCCATGAAGTCGCGGTACACGTCCAGCATCCGGCGTGCTTCCTCTTCGGCCTCGGCTTCCGTGGCGTGGGCGGTGTGCCCCTCCTGCCAGAGGAACTCCAGGGTTCGCAGGAAGAGGCGCGTCCTCATTTCCCAACGCACCACATTGGCCCACTGGTTGATGAGGAGGGGCAGGTCGCGGTAGCTCTGCACCCATTTGGCGAACATCGCGTAGATGATCGTCTCTGACGTGGGTCGGACGATGAGGGGTTCCTCCAGCTTCGAGGCGGGGTCCGGCTCGAGACCGCCGTCAGGAGTCGCGCGGAGCCGGCTGTGCGTGACCACCGCCATCTCCTTCGCAAACCCTTCCACGTGCGCCGCCTCGCGAGCGATGAAGCTCTGCGGTATGAAGAGTGGGAAGTACGCGTTCTGGTGACCCGTCGCCTTGAACATGTCATCAAGGGCCCGCTGCATGAGCTCCCAGATGGCGTATCCGTACGGACGGATGACCATGCTGCCGCGCACCGGCGAGTAGTCCGCGAGCTCCGCCCGCTGGACGATCTCGTTGTACCATGCGGAGAAGTCGTCCGCTCTCGCCGTCAGTGCCTTCTCGTCCGCCATGTCTCACCGAAGAAAAGTAGGTGCGGCCGCGGCCGCGTCTCGACTCGATTCATGCACGCCTGCGTCAGGCGCGCTCCTGCTCCCCACTTCATCTGCCGCGCACGAACCGGACGATGGCCGCCGCCAGGCCCGGGAGCACGATGATTGCCGCTGCAATGAGCCATGTCCGGAGGAACGGCTGGCCGCGCCAGGTGAGCAGCCAGGCGACGAAGGCCGCACCGAGGAGGGCAATGGCGATGGCCGCGCCGAGGAAGCTGACGGTGTATACCGTGGCACGCCGCAGAATCTGACGGCGTGTCTCGGACCCGGGGTCGTCGGCCCGCCCCGTCATTCGAAGAGACCCGCCGGACGCGCCAGGAGCGTATCCACGGCGAGTTCCCGCTGCTCACCGGTCGCCATCACGCGGAGCGTGATCGCGCCACGGCGGACCTCGTCCGGCCCCAGCAGGATTACCCGCCGGGCGCCGCGGGCGTTGGCCTCCTTCAGCTGGCGGCCGACGGCGGCGTTCCTGAGTGCGTATAGCACCGAGAAGCCGGCGCCGCGGAGCGCCTGCGCAATACTCAGAAGGAGCGGTCTCGACTCATCCTCGAACAGGACGAGGAACGCATCCACGGCCGGTTCGGTGGACGGGAGCAGTGCCCGGTCGCGGAGGAGCTCGCCGAGGACCACGTCGCCCATGCCGAACCCGACGCCCGGCAGGTCGGCACCACTCACCGATGCGAGAAGCCGATCGTATCGTCCCCCGCCGCATACCGCCCGCATCTCTCCCTGACGGTCGAACACTTCGAACACCGTGCCCGTGTAGTAGGCGAGGCCGCGCACGATGGCAGGGTCAAACCGGGTGAACGCGCCGAATCCGAGCGCCGCGAGCTGGTCCTGATATGCGTCCAGACGGTCGAGCTCCCGGGCTACGTCGGCAGCACCCGGGAACGCCGACCTCACCACATCGAGGCCGCCCGTCTCGCCGGACGCGCGGACGCTCTCGAAGAGGTCGAGCAGCCGATCCGCCGTGGCCGGCGTCTGCCCCGCTTCGTCCACGAGGCGCTCACGGATGCGTTCTGCCGGTTCCCTGCCCAGCTTGTCCACGACGGAGTACGTAGCGGCGATGCGGCCGGATGGCACGCCGAGCGCCGGCAGGACGATTTCCAGCAGGCGCCTGTCGTTGAACCGGGCCACCACGTCGGCCGCCTCCAGGCCCAGCTGTCTGAGACCGTCGAGCGCCACGGCAAGGACCTCCGCGTCCGCGGCGATGTCGTCCTCACCGAGGATGTCGACGTTCCACTGGAAGTGTTCCCGCAGCCGCCCGCGCTGCATCCGCTCGTACCGGAAGAGCTGCGGCACCGCGAACCACCGTATGGGCTTGCGGAGTGCGCCCGCCCGGGCGCCCACCATGCGGGCCAGGGTGGGCGTCATCTCCGGACGCAGCGCCACCGCGCGTCCGCCCTTGTCCTCGAAGTTGTATAGCTGGCGGACGATCTCGTCGCCGCTCTTCTCCGTGTAGAGCTCGAGCGACTCCAGCGGCGGGCCGTCGTACTCCTCGAAACCGTAGCGCCGCGCGACATCCCGCCAGGCTTCCACGATGTGCGAGCGTACGGTGAAATCCGGCGGGAAGAAATCCCGGAAGCCGGGCAGCGTCGTGTGCGTGGGCATCGCGCGAAGTTAGGCCCCGCGGCCCGGCGCCGGCAAGGTGAGGTGCGCGCCGGGCAGCAGGCAGCCAGGACTCATCAACCGGCGTGGACGAAGGCGGGCGGCGTGACGGATGTGTCGGATCCGTCCGGGCAGCGCCCGAAGGCCGCGAGTGCGTCACCAACGGTGTGGAAGGATCCCGTCACGAGGACCGAGCCGGCAGCGGCGGCGTGGCTCTGGGCGCGCGCCAGGGCGGCGGAGAAGTCCGTGATGACCTCGGCTCGCCCGCACGGGACGGCGGCAAGAACCTCCACAGGGTCCCAGCGGCGTTCCGACGGCGCCGTGGGCGGCACCGTCAGGATTACGGCGCCTGCCACGCCGTACAACGGCGAGAGCATGTGCGCCCAGTCCTTGTCCCCCAGCACGCCTACTACGGTGACGACGGGGCGCGGCAGGGGGAGCGTCTCCACCGCAGTCACCAGCGCCTCGACACCGGCTACGTTGTGCGCAACGTCGAACACCCAAGTGACGCCGCCGATGACCTCCACCTGCAGCCGCCCGTGCCACCTCGTTGCGGCGATCCCCTGGCGCACGGCGTCCAGGGCGGGCGCAGCCCCCGGCAGTGCGCCAAGGGCCCGTACGGCCAGGGCCGCGTTCATGGCCTGGTGCGCACCAAGCAGCGGCGTGGTAAGCACCAGGTCGCCCCAGGCCGTGTCCCGCACCGCGAACTCGGTGGCGTCCAGTCCCATGCGGAGGACCGACACGGCGGCGGGGGCAACCACGTCGATGGGGGCGCCTACTGCACGCGCAGCGTCGCGGAACTCGTCGGCGGCGTCCGTGCCGGTCTCGCCGGTGACGACGGGCACGCCGGCCTTGATGATGCCCGCCTTCTCCCTGGCCACGTCCGGGACGGTGGCACCCAGCAGCTGGACGTGGTCCAGCGACACGTTGGTCAGTACCACGACGTCCGGCGAAACGACGTTCGTCGCGTCCAGCCGTCCGCCCAGTCCGACCTCGACTACCGCCGTGTCCACGCCGGCCTCAGCCATGGCGAGGAACGCTATGGCTGTCGTCGCCTCGAAGAAGGACGGCTCCTCCCTCAGGATGAGCGGCCACAGCCGCTCGGCCGCGCGGAGCAGTGCGTCCTCGTCGATCGCGCGGCCGTCGAGGCGGATGCGCTCACGGAAGGAGCAGAGGTGCGGGGACGAGTACAGGGCGACGGAGCGGCCGTCCTGCCGCAGCACGCTTTCGAGGTGTGCGGCCACGGAGCCCTTCCCGTTCGTGCCGCCCACGTGGAGGACGCGATATGCCCGGTGCGGGTCGCCGACGGCCGCCAGCATCCGCCGGGTTCGATCCAGCCCCCAGCGGATGCCACCCGTAAGCCGCGGGAACAACTCGGCGACGAGCGCGTCGTACGTAAGGCGTTGCAAGCTCGGTCGCAGCTAGCCGGCAGCAGCGTCGCCGCTCGCGGCGGCCGGCGCCGGCAGGCCCAGCATGTGTCGCAGTACCCGGGCGACCTCCTGCCGGAGCTCGCGACGGTCCACGATCATGTCGAGCATGCCGTGCTCCAGCAGAAACTCCGCCCGCTGGAAACCAGCCGGCAGCTCCTGCTTGATCGTCTGCTCGATCACCCGCGGTCCGGCAAAACCGATGAGGGCATTCGGCTCCGCAATCTGGATGTCGCCCAGCATGGCGTACGACGCCGTCACCCCACCCGTCGTCGGATCCGTCAGGACCGAGATGTACGGAACCGCCGCCTCGTGGAGCTGGGCAAGCACGGCGGAGGACTTCGCCATCTGCATGAGGGACAGGACGCCCTCCATCATACGGGCGCCGCCCGATGCACTGACGATGATGAGCGGCTGACGAAGCTCCAGCGCCATCCGGCCCAGCCGCGCGATCTTCTCGCCTACCACCGAACCCATGCTGCCGCCGATGAACTCGAAGTCCATCACGGCCAGGCAGACGGGAATGCCCTCGAGCGTGCCGCTCACGGTGCGCACCGCCTCGCCGCCCGCCGACTTGCGCTCCGCCGCCTTCAGCCGCTGCGGATATGGCTTCAGATCCACGAACCCCAGTGGATCCGCGCTGCGCAGGTCGGCCGCATGCTCCTCGTAGTCGCCGTCGTCCAGCAGGAGGCGGATGTAGTCCTCCGCGCCGATCCGGTTGTGGTAGCCGCACTCGGGGCAAACGAAGAGGTTCTGCTCCAGCCGTGCCCGATACAGAATCTCCCCGCACTGGGCACACTTGTCGAACACGTCGGACGGCATCTCGCGACGCTCCGCCGCGCTCAGCTTCTGCTTCGGCTTCCGGAACCAGCTCATGTCATACCCTTCCCTGCTCGAGGGCGACCCGCTGCGCGACACCCAGGGCGATGAAGCTCGCCAGCAGGAACGATCCGCCGTAACTCAGAAACGGCAGCGGGATACCCGTGACAGGCATCACGCCGAGTGTCATGCCCACATTCACGATGATGTGCGTGAACCACGCACCCACAATGCCGAACACCACGATGCCGGCGAAGGGGTCCGCCAGCCGCTCGGCAAGCCGGACCAGCCGCCAGAGAATGAGGAGGTAGAAGAGGAGCACCATGCCGGCCCCGATGAGTCCCATCTCTTCCCCGATGACCGCATAGATGAAGTCGGTATGCTGCTCGGGGAGGAACTTCAACCGCTTCTGCGGGCCTTCGAGGTATCCCTGTCCGAGCAGACCGCCACTCCCGATGGCGACCTTGGACTGGATCACCTGGTAGCCCGCTCCACGCGGGTCCTGCGACGGATCGACGAACGACACGATCCGCATCTTCTGATAGTCCTCGAGGGAGTCCCATAGCGGCCACGCTATGGTCCCCGTGACGAGGTTGAGCGCCAGGACCGCAATGATCTCGGAGGGGCGAGCCCGGTACAGCCACAGGAACACCGCCAGCAGGATCATGTACACGCTGTAGATCCAGTTGCCGACGAAGGCGAAGGTCAGGCCGAGCACGGGTGACAGGAGCAGGAACATGATGCCGAGGGGCGTGCCTGCCCAGAACATCGCTGCCAGCAGCACGCCGCCGAAGACCATGGCCGTGCCCAGGTCGGGCTGCGCGAGGACCATGAGCATGGGCACCGCAGTCACGGCAATGGGTTTCCACAGGGCCCAGATGGTGGCAGGCGGCTCCCGCCACGCGCCCATCAGCTTGCCCAGCATCAGGACGGTGGCCACGTTAGCGAACTGCGCCGGCTGGACGGCGAACCCACCGAACCGGATCCAGCCCCGCATGCTCGCCGCAGTGCCCGCACCCTCGCCGATGACCAGCGTCACTGCCAGCACGACGAGGCCGATCACGTACGCCGGCGTGGCCATCCATTCCAGCCAGCGGACGGGGATGTGCATTACGATGAACAGGATGACCATGGAGATGGCGATCCACATGAGCTGTGCCCGCCACGCCCCCTCCACCACGGGGTCCGGCACGTCCATCTGGCCGGCGGAATAGATCATCGCCGCGCCGAACAGGCTCAGCATGACGACGCTGCCCACGAGCAGCGGGTCGCCGAACAATGCACGGAACCTCTGACCCAGACCCATCAGCCGGCCTCAGCGTCGTCCGCTGATCGCACGGTAGGTCACGACGGCGACGACCGCCGCGACCGCGGTGAAGACCGCGGTCAGCGGCGCCTGCCGAAGCAGCATCATCGGATCCTCCCCGCGGCCGGCGGCCCCGCCCACGAAGAACCGGATGGCGTCGATCAGCCACGCACCCAGGAACGCGTAGACGACCAGGAAGAGGTAGCTCTCACCCTCGAAAATGTTGCGGGAGCGCGAACCCACCCAGCATGCCACCACGAATGCCACGGCGGTGGCCCCGAACGCCACGACTGCGAGGGCGTCGGCCAGCACGCCCAGGAGCAGGCCGAAGAGAGCGGCGGCCGGGCCGTCGAGCCGACGGGCGCCGAGCAGGGCCGCCACGACGAGCAGGTCCGGCAGCGCCGAAAAACCCAGCCCCAGGCGCACGGTCAGGTGCAGCAGGATCAGGACGACGATGAAGGTCCAGAACGGGGCGTTCCTGTGCATCAGCTGCCGCCTCCGCCATCAGGCGAATCCGGCGGCACCGGATCCGGCGGCGCGGAGACCTGCCACGCCTCGCTGAGATCGTCCACGCCCTCGCGGATCCCGACCAGGACGTGGACGACGCCCTCCGGGCGGACGGACGGACGCACCAGGTAGCTCTTGCGCCAGCCCGTGTCCGCTTCCTCGATACCGATCACGGTGCCGACCATGACGCCGCGTGGGAACAGGCCTCCGCGCCCCGAGCTGACGACGCGACGGCCCGGCCGGATGTCCACCTGGAAGGGGGACCCCGTGAGGGCCAGAAGGTCCTCCTCGCGGTGCTGGCCGCGGCGGGGTTCCACGATGCCGTAGGCGAGGCCATCCGCCGTCATCGCACTGACCCTGAAGTCGGGATGCGTCCAGTCGATGGCCTGCGCCGACGCATCGTCCACTTCGACGACGACGCCCAGCAGGCCGTCCGCCGTAAGGACCGGGCTTCCCGGAAAGACGCCGTCGGAGCTGCCGGCGTCGATGACGAAGGTGCTCTCGGCGCTGGTCAGCCCGACCCTCAGCAGGTTGGCCGGCTTGTAGCCATCCGCAATGCGCCCGGACAGGCTCAATGCCGCGCGGAGCTGGCGATTCTCCTCGGACAGGCTCGCCTGCGCGGCTACGACGGCGGCGAGGGAGTCGCGCTGTGCGCGGAGGACCGTGACATCGACGGCGGAGCCGCGCCGCTGCGTTACCTGACTCTGCAGCGCGAGGAACGGCCGCAGGACGGTGGAACGCAATGCGTGGCGGATGGGACGCTGATAGTCGTCGGGCAGCGCGAGGAGGATGAACGCCACCAGGAGGACTGCGCCGGAAAGTGCCGCGTCGCGACGGCGCGTCCGCCGGGTGCCGTCGAAGTCCAGCACCTAGTTCTGCAGCACGTTGCGGAACCGCTCGAACTCATCGAGGATCCGACCCGCGCCCCTC